>JAJWXI010000044.1 GCA_021641225.1 Collinsella aerofaciens
AAGTTATCCCCCGGCATTCAGAAAATCTAAGTGCCAAAAAATAAGATTTTTTGACTCCGTGTTGTATAACCCGCCATTCGTGGGTACCATTCAACGCGTACGCAAACAAAAAGGGTTAACCCGCACGGCTCAACCGTGCGGCCCACAAAGGAGGAAACAAGCATGTCGTCTTTGAAGCCGCTTGCAGATCGTGTTCTGGTCAAGCCCGATGAGGCCGAGCAGAAGACCGCTTCTGGTCTGTATATCGCCAGCAACGCTCAGGAGAAGCCGCAGCGCGGCACCATCGTTGCCGTTGGCGCCGGCAAGGTCAACGACAAGGGTGAGCGCATCCCCATGGACGTCAAGGTCGGTGACGTTGTCATCTACGGTAAGTTCGGTGGCAACGAGGTTAAGGTTGACGGCGAGAAGTATCTGCTGATGCGCGCCGACGACATCTACGCCGTCGTCGAGGCCTAGTCTCGTCAGAATCTCTGATTCGTCTTTGAACGCGATCGTCGCATAGGACTCGGAAGCGGCGACGCGAGTCACATTTCTTTTGGAGGATTACCTACCATGGCAAAGAACATTACGTTCAACACCGATGCCCGCGCTAAGCTCGCCAAGGGCGTCAACACTCTGGCCGACGCCGTTACCGTCACCATGGGACCGAAGGGTCGCTACGTTGCGCTGCAGCGCACGTTCGGTGCCCCGACCATCACCAACGACGGCGTTTCCGTCGCCAAGGAGATCGAGCTCGAGGACAACATCGAGAACATGGGCGCTCAGCTGGTGAAGGAGGTTGCCACCAAGACCAACGACACCGTGGGTGACGGCACCACCACCGCAACCCTGCTCGCTCAGGCTATCGTCAACGACGGTCTGCGCAACGTCGCCGCCGGCGCCAACCCGCTGGCCATCCGTCGCGGCATCGACAAGGCTGTCAACGCCGCCGTCGCCGAGATGAAGAAGCAGGCCAAGCCGGTCGAGACCAAGGAGCAGATTGCTTCCGTCGGTACCATCTCCGCCGGTGACCCCGAGGTCGGCGAGAAGATCGCCGAGGCTATGGAGGTCGTGGGCAAGGACGGCGTCATCACCGTCGAGGATTCCCAGACGTTCGACATCACCATCGACACCGTCGAGGGCATGCAGTTCGACAAGGGCTACGTCTCCGCTTACTTCGTCACGGACAACGACCGCATGGAGGCCGTGATGAAGGATCCGTACATCCTCATCACTGACCAGAAGATCTCTAGCGTCCAGGACATCATGCCTGTTCTCGAGGCTGTTCAGCGCGCTGGCCGTGGCCTGCTCATCATCGCTGAGGACATCGATGGCGAGGCTCTGCCTACCCTGGTCCTCAACAAGATCCGTGGCGCCCTCAACGTCTGCGCCGTCAAGGCCCCGGGCTACGGCGATCGCCGCAAGCGCATCCTCGAGGACATCGCCGTCCTCACCGGTGGCCAGGCTGCCCTGGACGAGCTGGGCGTGAAGGTCGCTGACATCACCGCAGATATGCTCGGTACCGCTAAGTCCGTCACCATCTCCAAGGACAACACCGTCGTCGTCGGCGGCGCTGGCTCCAAGGAGGCCATCGACGCTCGTATCGCTCAGATCAAGGGCGAGATGGAGAACACCACCTCTGACTTCGACCGCGAGAAGCTCCAGGAGCGCCTGGCCAAGCTCTCCGGTGGCGTTGCCGTCATCAAGGTCGGCGCTGCTACCGAGTCCGAGCTCAAGGAGATCAAGCACCGCGTCGAGGATGCCCTGCAGGCTACCCGCGCTGCTGTCGAGGAGGGCATTGTCGCCGGTGGCGGTGTCGCCTTCATGGACGCTGCTCCTGCGCTCGACGCCGTTGAGCTCGATGACCCCGAGGAGAAGATCGGTGTCGACATCGTCAAGAAGGCTCTGACCGCTCCGGTCGCTACCATCGCCAAGAACGCTGGCTTTGAGGGCGCTGTCGTGGTCGACAAGGTTGCCGAGCTGCCCGCCGGCCAGGGTCTCAACTCTGCCAACGGCGAGTGGGGCGACATGATCGAGATGGGCGTCCTCGACCCCGTCAAGGTCAGCCGCGTCACCCTGCAGAACGCTGCTTCTGTCGCCAGCCTGATCCTCATCACCGAGGCCACCGTCTCCGATGTGCCCAAGAACACTCAGCTTGAGGACGCTATCGCTGCTGCCACCGCTGGTCAGCAGGGCGGCGGTATGTACTAAGGCCGACAAGGTCTAGAACTCCCACCGGGAATCCGGGGGCGTGACGGGGGTGTCTCCCCAGAACGTCCTCGGACATGCAAAGAGGCTCCGCATCGCGCTTCGCGCTGCGGAGCCTCTTTGCGTCCTGCGGAATGTTCCGGAGAGAAGCCCCGTCACGCCCCCGGATTCCCTGCGTTTACGGCCTTGAGGTCGGCGTGGGCGGAGGACTTGGTTGTTGGGAATACGTGTCCCGGTCGCTGTTTCGCGGCTTTGCCGCGAAAGGCGCGTTACTTTGGGATGGGTGGGGAACGTGGTTGTTGCGGCAACTGATCCCCGCCACAAATTACCCTTGGCATACTTGCGCGAAAGTCTACTGGTGCTACACTTGCAATTGCTGTTTCAGGGCGGGGTGGAATTCCCCACTGGCGGTAAATCGGGCGGTGCCAAAGGGGTGCCGTGGCGCAGGCGAGGCGTCTGCGACCGAGCCGATGAGTCCGCGACCCGTGTGTGCGTTGGTTCGCATGCCGGCTGAACTGGTGAGATTCCAGTACCAACGGTTAGAGTCCGGATGAAAGAGGCAGGTGATTTTATGTCTGAACAGTCGCAGCATATCCATTTTGAGAACACGAATAGGTGGAGCACCAAACAGCTCGTTACCATGGCGCTGATGTGCGCCTTGGGTGCCCTGTTTATGTATGTGCAGCTGCCCATCCTTCCCTCGGCGCCGTTTTTGACGTATGACCCGTCGCTGGTGCCGGCGATGGTGTGCGGGTTTGCGTATGGTCCCGGCGCCGGTACCGCTGTTGCCGCCATGGCGATCGTTATCCATGCGCTCACCACGGGTGACTGGGTCGGCGCGCTTATGAACCTGGTGGCTACACTGGGTTATATTCTGCCCGCGGCTATCGTCTACCAAAAGATGCATACCTACAAGGGTGCCGTGATTGGCCTGGTGCTCGGTGTCATTGCCGCTACGGTGCTGTCTATGGTCGCAAACCTTACCATCGGCGTTTGGTTCTGGTATGGCTCGGTCGATGCGATTGCCCCGCTCATGATTCCCGCCGTGCTGCCGTTCAACCTTATCAAGACCGTGCTTAACTCGGTGTTGACGCTTGCAGTGTACAAGGCGGTCTCCAACCTCATCACGCCTAAAAAGGACCAGGTCAAAGGCCGCGCATGATTGAGTGTCGGGGCGTTTCCTTTAGCTATGACGGTGCCGTACCGGCACTCGACGGCGTCGATCTGAACATCGAGGACGGGGAGTTTTTCTGCATCCTCGGTGGCAATGGGTCGGGCAAGTCGACGTTTGCCAAGCATCTGAATGCACTGTTGCAGCCCGATGCGGGCACGGTACGCATCAACGGCATGGATGCGTCCGACCCCGAGTTGGTCTACGACATTCGTGCGACCGCGGGCATGGTATTCCAAAATCCCGATGACCAGCTGGTGGCAACGCTTGTCGAAGATGACGTTGCGTTTGGTCCCGAAAACCTTGGCGTGCCATCGGCACAAATTGCGCAGCGTGTACGCGAGGCGCTGAAGGGCGTGGGGCTGGTGGGCTTTGAGCGCCATGAGACCCATGCACTTTCGGGTGGTCAAAAGCAGCGCGTGGCGCTTGCCGGTGTGCTCGCCATGGAACCGCGCGTGCTCATATTGGACGAGGCGTCCTCGATGCTCGATCCGCGTGGACGCAAGGGCCTCATGAAGGCTTGCCGCGCGTTGCACGATCGCGGCATGACCATCGTGATGATTACGCACTTTATGGAAGAGGCTGCCGAGGCCGATCGTGTCGCGGTATTTCGGGCGGGGCGCGTTGCCATGCTCGGTACGCCCGAGGAAATCTTGACACGGGCGGACGAACTTGCGCAGCTCAACTTGGATATGCCGGCGTCGTGCTGCTTGGGCACGGCGCTTCGTGCGAAGGGCGTGCCCGTTCATGCGCAGGTGCGCGAGGTGGATATGGTCGCCGAGATTGCGCAGGCATATGCCGACCGTGGGGAAGACACCGCAGGGCGGCCTTCTGCATCCGATTCTCGTGTGCTCGACAACGTCTCCTCTGCAACCGACGGGACAGCCGTGTCGGAGCCCGTCATCGAGATTTCGCACCTCTCGCATAGTTACTCGCTGAGTGCCCGCGAGCGCCGCCGCTGGCATAAGCGCTCGGTCACTGCGGGCAAATCGAGCAAACAGGCTCTCTGGGGAAACGACCCCAGCAGCCCGTGGGCGCTGCGCGATGTATCGCTGACGGTGCGTCGCGGCGAGTTCCTGGGCTTGGCAGGTCATACCGGTTCGGGTAAGTCGACGCTAGTCCAGCATCTCAACGGTTTGATTCGCCCCCAGGAGGGATTCGTTCGCGCACTGGGGCTCGATCTGTCAAACAAGAAAGACGCCGCCGCGGTTAAGGCCAAGGTCGGCGTGGTGTTTCAATATCCCGAGCGTCAGCTGTTTGCCGAAACCGTGACGCAGGACGTGGCGTTTGGCCCGCACAACCTTGGCTTGCCGCAAGATGAAGTCGACCGTCGCGTCGAGTCGTCGCTCTCGCGCGTGGGCCTCGACCTTTCCACGGTCGGCGACAAGAGTCCCTTCGAGCTTTCGGGCGGTCAGCAACGGCGTGTGGCATTCGCCGGTGTGCTCGCCATGGAGCCCGAAGTCCTGGTGCTCGATGAACCCATGGCGGGGCTCGATCCGGCTGCGCGCAGGGATTTCCTTGAGCTTATCGATCGACTTCACCGCGATGGCCTGACCGTTGTCATGGTTTCACACAGCATGGATGACCTGGCCAATTGCTGCGACCGTATCGTCGTGATGAACGAAGGTGCGGTGTTTGCCGAGGGAACCCCCGCGCAGGCGTTTGCGCATGCCGATGAGCTCAAGTCGATCGGCTTGGGCGTACCTGCTGCTCAGCGCATGGCGTTGGCGCTCGCGGAGGCGGGCGTGCCGCTGCGTTGCGGCGGGCTCTATACGGTTGAGTCGCTGGCCGACGAGCTGGCAGATTTGCTGATCGGTCGCTCAGACGGTCTTTCTAACGTCGCGGACATTGCTAAATCCAAGACGGTCGCGCGAGAGGAAGGCTGCTAATGGAGGCGTTTTCGTTTGGCAGCTACTATCCTGGCGATAGTGCAATCCACCGCCTGGACCCGCGAACCAAGTTGCTCTTGGGCTTTGTGTTTCTGATCACGACGCTCACGGTCAGTGGCTTCCGCGGACTGGCACCGGTCGCAATTTTCGTTGTGCTGATCTATGCCGTGTCCCGGGTGCCGTTGCGCCGGGTCCTATCATCGATGGCACCATTGCTGGCGATTGTCGTGGTGGTCGCAGTGCTCAACCTGTTTTCCAACCAGAGCGGGCGCATTCTGTGGCAGCTCGGCTTTTTGCAGGTGAGCGAGGGTTCGCTGCGTTCTGCGACGTTTATGGCGTGCCGCCTGAGCTTGATGATGGCCGGTATGAGCGCCATTACGCTCACCACGCCTACGCTCGACCTCACCGCGGGCTTTGAGCGTCTGCTCGCACCGTTTGCGCGCGTGGGGCTCCCTGCGCATGAGCTCGGCATGATCATGGGCATCGCGTTGCGCTTTATGCCGCAGTTCGCCACCGAGATGAAGCAGACGGCGGACGCGCAAGCAAGCCGCGGTGCACGCGTAACGGGTGGCCCGCTCGGCGGCGTGCGTATGCTCGGCAGTGTGGCGATTCCACTGTTCACGGGCGTGTTCCGTCATGCCGAGACGTTGTCTGCCGCCATGGATGCACGCTGCTATCACGGCGAGCAGGGCCGCACGCGTCTGCATGCGCTTGCATTTCGCCGCGGGGATGCGCTGGCTGCGGTGGTGACGATGCTGCTGTTTGCGTGTGTCATCGTCGTCAACCTTCAACTTATTTAGGCGCGATTCGAGCGCAAGAAAGGGGTCCCTATGACCGACAACGACCGCACAGCTCAGCTTGAGCGCGCCTGCTCGTATCTCAGGCGCATTCCGGCGTGGTATCTGGCCACGACCGATGTGGCCGACGGGCATCAGCCTCGCGTGAGGCCGTTTTCGTTTGCCATGGTCGATGAAGGTAAGCTGTGGTTTTGCACGTCGCGCGACAAGGATGTGTGGGCGGAGCTGAGTGCGAATCCCAAGTTCGAGCTCTCGGGCTGGAAGCCGGGGGAATGTTGGATCGTGTTGACCGGCGAGGCCGCGCTCGAGGATGATGCGGTCGTGAGCGACAAGGTGCGCCAGGCAGGCTTTAAGCACATGGTGGGTATTGGCGAGAAACACGAGAGTGCCAACGACGGCCGCCTTGCTTTCTTTTCGGTCTGCAACATTGCCGCGCGCTTCTGTGATATCGACGGCAGCGAGGAGCGCCTGGGGCTCTAATTTCCCAAATTGACTACCCATTCCAAAAAGACTGGTCAGGCGACAGGAGGAAACGTGGACGGATTGAATACGGTTTTGGAGTATCTGACGTCGGTGCCGGCGTGGTATCTGGCGACGAGCGTGGACAGGCAGCCACATGTGCGTCCGTTCTCGTTTGCACAGATTCAGGACGGCAAGCTGTGGTTTGTGACAGCGCGCACCAAAGACGTGTGGCAGGAGCTGCTGCAAAACCAGCGCTTTGAGGCCACGAGTTGGTGGCCGGGCCATGGCTGGCTCATCTTGCGCGGGCGCGCTGGCTTGGATGACCGGGCTTTAGACGAAATGCGCGAAGCCGGGTGGAAGCATCTAGAGCGCCTAGGCGAGCACTATGAGGGGCCTAACGACCCCACGCTCGTCTTCTTTAGCGTCGAGGATCCCGAGGCTTTTATCTGCAATCACGACGAATGGGTGCCGGTCGAGCTCTAGCCAACCGGCTCATCCTAACAACTTGGTTTTCGCATGGGCGGGCCCCGTATTGCCCGGCGCCGTTAGGAGCGTCGGTCAATACGGGGCCCGCTCTATTTGTCAATTCCTTCAAGCGAATGTGTCGGGAATGTTTCAATGCATGAATATGCAAGCCATTTACGTGTTAATGCATCTTTTGGTGCTAAAGTTTCAACCCACTTCATAACGACCGCTGCGAAATGCGCATCGGTGCATAAATCGCAGACAAGGAGTCTGATATGTCTTTGAAGGTTGGAATCGTCGGCGCGGCTGGATATGCCGGAGCCGAGCTCATTCGCCTCGTGCTCGGTCATCCCGAGTTTGAACTTGTTGCCATTACGTCCAACGCCGATGCCGGCCAGCCGCTGTCTGCGGTGTATCCGAGCTTTGCTGGCGTGAGCGATCTGGTTTTCACCACGCATGACGCCCCCGAGCTCAAGAGCTGCGATGCGGTTTTTCTTGCCGTGCCGCACACGGCTGCCATGGCACAGGTGCCCGCGCTGCTTGCATCGGGCGTCTCCTGCTTTGATCTTTCGGCCGATTACCGTCTGAGCGACGCGTCTGTCTTTGAGACATGGTATGCCGCCGAGCATACGAGCCCCGAGTTGCTCAAGACGCGTGCCTTCGGTTTGCCCGAGCTGTTCTGCCAGGACTTGGAGACCGCCGCATCCGACCATGCCGACGGCAAACCCGTGCTGGTCGCCTGCGCCGGTTGCTATCCCACCGCAACGAGCCTTGCCGCCGCGCCCGCCGTGCGCGCGGGCTGGGTGGCCGAGAACGGCCCCGTGATTGTCGATGCCATTAGCGGCGTGACGGGCGCCGGTAAGTCCTGCAACGCCCGCACCCATTTTTGCAGCGCCGACGAGAACTTGGAGGCCTACGGCGTGGGTAAACATCGTCACACGCCCGAAATCGAGCAAATCCTTGGCCTGACCGATCGCGTCGTCTTTACCCCGCACCTGGCACCGCTCAAGCGTGGTCTGCTCTCCACGGTGACGATGCCGCTCGCGCTGCAGGCCATCGACTCCTTGGCTCTTGAGGACGTTGTCGACTATTACAAGCAGTTCTATGCCGGTCGCACCTTTGTGCGCGTGCTCGATGCCGGCCAGCAGCCCAAGACGGCTTCGGTCGTCGGCACCAACGCTGCCCAGATTGGCCTCGCGCTCAACAAGCGCGCGGGCGTGCTGGTGGCGACGGGTGCCATCGACAATCTGTGCAAGGGCGCTGCGGGTCAGGCGGTCCAGTGCGCCAACATCGTCTTTGGATTTGACGAGCGACGAGGCTTGCCCACAGTGGCGTGCCCGGTGTAGCACATTCGATTGTTAACGATTTGGTAGTCGGGCATCGAGTGGGGCGCCACTCTTAAGCTGGTCTCATGATCACGACTGGCATGGCGCACCAACCGATGTCCGTTTTTTTGTTTGACATAAGGAGTCATAAAGACGATGAATACCGAGCTGTTTGATATCAAGATTCGCGCCGTCGAGGGTGGCGTTACGGCTGCGGCTGGTTTTAAGGCTGCAGGCATCCACGCTGGGTTCCGCAAGAACCCCGAGCGTCTGGATTACGCGCTCGTCGTGCCCGATAAACCCTGTCCCGGTGCTGGCGTGTTTACCACCAATCGCTTTTGCGCAGCGCCCGTGCAGGTGAGCCGTGCCAACCTGGGCGGTATCGACAAGGGGTACGGTATCATCGCCGGCATTTCGGTCAACTCTGGCAATGCCAACGCCGCCACGGGTGAGACCGGCCTTGCATGCGCGCGCGAGACGTGCAGCATCGCATCGCAGGTCATCGGCTGCGAGCCCCAGCAGATTCTGGTTGCCTCCACGGGTGTGATTGGCCAGATTCTGCCGATCGACACGTTTGAGACCGCCATTCCTGCTGCCTACGAGGCGCTCTCCGCCCACGGTGGCGCCGATGCCGCTCGCGCCATCATGACGACCGACACGCACTCCAAGGAGTACGCCGTATCCTACGTCAGTGAGGCTGCGGGTCATGCGGGCAATGTCTATACGGTAGGCGGAATGTGCAAGGGCTCGGGCATGATCATGCCCAACATGGCCACCATGATCGCAGTTATCACCACCGATGCCCCCGTCGAGCCTGCGGCACTTCATGCCCTGCTGCTCTCGACCGTCAAGCAGACCTTTAACAAGGTAACGGTCGATTCCGACACCTCGACCAACGACACCTGCATCATGCTTGCCTCCGGCGCCGCTGCCGCAGATGCCGAGCCTATCGTCGAGGGCTCCGATGCTTTTGACGAGTTGGCATTTGCCGTGCACGAGGTGTGCGAGAGCCTGGCGCGCAATATCGCCGCCGACGGTGAGGGCGCATCCAAGCTTGTTACGGTCAACGTTGCCGGCGCCGTGAACGACGAGGAGGCCGATATCGCCGCCCGTGCCGTTGCCAACTCGCCGCTCGTTAAGACCTGCATCGCCGGCCACGACTGCAACTGGGGCCGCGTTGCCATGGCGCTCGGCAAGTGCGGCGTGAAGTTTAATCAGGAAGACGTTTCCATCGACATGATGGGCATGCCCGTCTGCCGTGACGGCCTGACCGTTCCCTTTGACGAGGACGAGGCTCTGCGACGTTTTGAGGCGCCCGAGATCGTGATCTCGGCCGACCTGGGCGCGGGCGACGCGGCAACGACCGTGTGGACTTGCGACCTCACGCACGAGTACATCTCCATCAACGGCGACTACCGTTCCTAGATTCCAGGCACGCTGCGCATCTTGCCGCGATTGCGGACAGCGGAGCACGGCGCGATAACGATACGAAAGACGAGGCAGATTATGAAATTCGCACGCGATTGTCGTTCGAGCGAATCCAACGAAGCAACCGCGCAGCTGCTGTTCGAAGCGCTGCCGTGGATTAAGAACCTGACCGGCAAGACGGTTGTTATCAAATATGGCGGAGCCGCCATGGTCGACGAGCAGCTGCGCCGCGACGTGATGAGCGACATCGTTTTGCTCAAGATCATCGGCATGCGCCCTGTTATCGTGCACGGTGGCGGCAAGGCCATCAACGAGGCGCTTAGCCACTACGACATCCCCGTCGAGTTTAAGAACGGCCAGCGCGTGACCACGCCGGCGACCATGGATATCGTGCGCGAGGTGCTGGGCGGTAAGGTCAACCAAGAGCTGGTCGCGGCGCTCAACCATCACGGCAACCTGGCCGTGGGCGTTTCGGGCAGCGATGCCGGTACGCTCATCGCCGAGCCGCTCGACCCCGAACTCGGCCGCGTAGGCAAGGTCACGCACGTCAACACCGACTATATCGAGCGCCTGCTCGATAGCGAGTACATCCCCGTCATCGCAACCGTCGCGGCGGGGGAGGACGGCGGTTTCTTCAACATCAACGCCGATACCGCCGCCGGTGCCGTTGCGGCGGCGCTGCATGCGCATAAGGCGATCTTTTTGACCGACGTCGACGGCCTGTACAAGGACTTTAGCGACAAGGATTCACTTATCTCCAACCTGACGCTCGACGAGGTCAATGAGATGCTCTATGGGGGCGAGGTCGACAAAGGCATGATTCCCAAGCTACGCGCCGCTGTCGATGCGCTTGCCGGCGGCGTATTTCGCGCTCACATCATCAACGGTACTACGCCGCATTCGCTGCTGCTGGAGCTGCTGACCGATGCCGGCGTCGGCACCGTGATCCATTCCACCGAGACGGCTTACGAGTTCGATACGCATCCGCATCCGCTTTCGACGTTTGCTGCGCGTCTGACCGAGAACCTCGACGAGGTCGAGAAGCTTCAGACGGTCTAACTGACCCGCAGCCGCCCCATTCCTGCACCCATAGGCCTGCGCCGTCCGGCGCTCAACGAAAGGCATCCCATGTCACTTGCAGCTCAGCAATCGCTTGAATCCCATTACGTTATGCATACCTTTGGCCGCTCTCCGGTCGAGTTTGTCGAGGGCCACGGCATGAAACTCACCGGCGACGATGGCCGTGAGTACCTCGACTTTCTTGCCGGCATCGGCGTGTGCAGCCTGGGTCATGGCGACCCGGCTGTGCTCTCGGCGCTCGAGGCACAGACCAAAAAGCTCATGCATGTCTCCAATTACTTCTACATTGAGCAGCGCGGACAGGTCGCGGCGCTGCTGTCCAAGCTTGCTAACGACGACGTAGATGGTGCGCGCGTGCTTGCCGATGCCATTGCCGCCGGCGATGAGACCACGGCAGCTGCTCTTGGTGCCCCGGCTGCGGACGAGCAGGTGTGGGAGACCTTCTTTGCCAACTCCGGCGCCGAGGCCAACGAGGGCTCGATGAAGCTCGCGCGCCTGTACGCCAAGCGTGCCGGTAACGGCGGCAACACTATCGTGTGCATGCGCGGCGGCTTCCACGGCCGTACGCTCGAGACCATTGCCGCCACCATGCAGGATTGGCTGCAGGATAGTTTCCGCCCGCTGCCGGGTGGCTTTGTGGCCTGCACGCCCAACGATATCGATGAACTGCGTGCGATCTTTAAGCAGCTGGGGAGCGAAATTTGTGCCGTGATGCTCGAGCCGATCCAGGGTGAGAGTGGCGTGCACCCCATGACCGAGGAGTTTATGGCGGCAGCGCGCGACTTGGCACATGAAGTGGGCGCCGTGCTTATCGCCGACGAGGTCCAGTGCGGCATCTTCCGTTCCGGCAAGCCGTTCGCATTCCAAACCTATGGCGTGGAGCCCGACATCATGAGCCTTGCCAAGGGCATTGCTGATGGCGTGCCTATGGGTGCCGTCGTGGCAAAGAAAGAGATCGCCGACGTGTTTAAGCCCGGCGATCACGGTTCGACTTTTGGCGGTAGCTGCTTGGCCATCGCGGCGTGCGCCGCGACGCTCTCCGCGCTCGTGCGCGGCGATTATGCCGACCATGCTGCCAAGGTAGGCGCCTATATGGAGGCAAAGCTCGCCAAGCTGCCGCACGTGACCGAGGTGCGTGGCCGTGGCTTGATGCTCGGCTGTGATCTGGATGATGCCGCGGGCGACGCGCATGATATTGTTG
>JAJWXI010000045.1 GCA_021641225.1 Collinsella aerofaciens
GCCTATTTGCTCAATGTGTTCGGCTGAGATCGGAAATCAACCCTGCCCGCCAACGGCTTAGATGCTTCCCAAGATACGCTCCGCAACGCCATGAGCTTCTGCAAACGTACGGACTCGCGCTTTCTCTTTTTTAGATAGCGAGCTGAATATCTTATTTAGCTTTTCCTCGTCTAACAGCGGAAGCATGTTTTCCACGGCATGGGCGTCCTTCTTGGCCTTTTTGCCCCGTTCGCTGTTGATTGTCATCTTGTGAATCGCATAAGCCTCGGGTGTCGGAACGGTTACAACGTGGCTCAAACAGCGAACGTTGATGGTGTTTTTCAGAATGACGTCCATATGCCATAGCGCTTGGGCCGTCACCCCGATGTTCGTCCTGAGAGCAGGCTCTTTTCCCTCACCCATTTTTCTGATGAGAAATTCAACTTCAAGGCCGGTGATATCTAGCAACTTTGTTGTTCCGGTCATGCGATCAGATTCGACAAAGAAACCTCGTTCTTTTGCAAGGGCGGTCAGGCGCGCCGCTGGACTGGGGCGTCGCAGGTTTCGAACGAGGAAGTCGACATCCATTGTTTTGATATTTGGGCAAAAGCCTGGAAGTACATCGGCTTCTCTGTAGGCAAATTCCGCCCAAGACCCGATGAGGACAACGTGGTCTATGCATCCTGCTTCCTCGACCAGGTCAAGTACTTTTGAGAAAGCTTGCTGCTGCTCAGTCGGCATTCGGTACCCTCCCCAACGCACGTATGATTAGCTTTTGAGATCGCTTCTGCTCTCTAATGGCAGCCGCGAGAGCTCTTCGGCGTTCGATTTTGGCTCGCAGCCCATCAACCTCTGCAGCAGGGACATAGTCGCTTTTAACCTTGTCACCGACTCGATAGTTGAGATAGCAGTATTCGTGGCCCTTTATGTTTCGCATACGGATGCTGCCCTTTGGAAGGAGACTGATTTCCTGCTCCATGAGGTCCAAGAGGCGGCTCGAGCGTGCATATTCCTCTTCTAGGACATCTTCTAAGACGGACATGGGCCTCCCTTCTGAGCAGTTACCCTACATTCTATCAAATGCAATTATTTGTAGGGTAACTAATACGTGTCCGCACGACATGGGACACTTAATCTGCCGTCCAGCCCTGCCGCGACGGCATGTACCTGAACAACGACCCTCTAAGGAGTTCGATATCGATGAGTGGCAACACCAAGCATCTCGCAAAGAGGTGCGTCAAGGACGCGGGGCCGTGCCTCGCGTTGTGTCTCGCCGGCGCAGCGGTTGCGCTGCTGGCTGTTCTGGGGCCGTTCGACGTGCTCCGAAGTGCCAGCTCCCTGCACGTTTGCATGGCCCTTGCCGGCGCCATGATGACCGGCGGCGTGCTCGATTTGTTTTTTTGGGTGCTTGACCCGTTTGGATGGAAGAACGAGGGGTAAGCCCTAAGGGATGCAGATGCCGGGGCCGTTCTGCAGTTTCTGCCATCGACTTGTCCAGACCCGTACAGCGCGGAGGTGCTGCTTGATGTCCATTTTCGTTACCGGAGACGTTCACGGTATTGCCGAGTATGGGGCGAGCCGCTTCTCGTCGCGCGCTTGGCCATTGGGCCGAATGCTGACGCGCGATGACGTGGTGATCGTTGCCGGCGACTTTGGCTTTATATGGAGCGGCTCGAACACCGACAAATACTGGCTCGACTGGTTTGAGTCCAAGCCTTGGACCACATGTTTTGTCGACGGTAATCACGAGAACCACCATCTGCTGGCGGGGTTGCCGATGCGCGAGTGGAATGGGGGTCTCGTTCACGAGGCTCGCCCGCACGTGCTGCATCTGATGCGCGGCGAGGTGTTCGACATCGCGGGGAGCACGGTGCTCGCCATGGGCGGCGCCGCGAGCCATGACAGACAGTGGCGCCAGGAGGGGAAGACTTGGTGGCCCGAGGAAATGCCGAGTGAGGGCGAGATGAACCATTGCCGCGCCTCGCTCGATCGCGTGGGCTGGAAGGTCGACTATGTTGTGACTCACGAGGCGCCGGTCGATTTGGCGGACGAGCTGTGCATGGAGTGCAATCGCGAGTTCTACGATGATTCGCTGCAGGCCTTTTTGGGCGAGCTCGACGGGCGACTCGACTACCGCACTTGGTTCTTTGGCCATTACCATGACGATGAATGGCGCGATGACAGGCATCGCCTTATCTATCAAGATATCGTGCCAATCGAAGTGCGGTGTACCGACGGATTTGGTGAGACGACGAGCGGCTATTCCGAGCAAGAGCGTTAGGAGATCCCCATGATCTGGTTTACTAGCGATACCCATTTTGGGCACGAGAACATGTTGCGGCTCTGCGGTAGACCCTGGTCGACTGTTGCGCAGATGAACGACGCCATGGTCGCCAACATTAACAGCAAGGTCGCTGCGGATGACGAGCTCTACATCTTGGGCGACTTTAGCTTTAAGATGACGGTCCAAGATGCCTACGAGCTGCGCAAAAGCATTGTCTGCAAGCGCGTCCACCTGCTGCCCGGCAACCACGACAAAGACTGGACGCAGCCTGCGGTGGCGGATGCTTTTATCGTCGAGCCGCCCATTTGCGTGCTTAAGATCGACCGTCAAAAAATCGTGCTGAGCCACTATCCCATGGTCGACTGGCAGGGCATGTCGCACGGCGGCTGGCATCTTCACGGGCATATCCACAGCTGCGGCGGCGCGTACAACAAGTTCAACCTTCGGCAGGGGCTGCTGCGCTATGACGTGGGCGTGGATGCCAACGGCTACGCCCCGGTGAGCCTAGAGGAGCTCAAGTCGTGGTTTGCGCAGGTTGAGGAGCCGGTGTGTTGCGTTAAGTGGCCGTGGTGGGTCAACGTCACGGACGATGAACAGGTCGAGCGCGACCTCGAAGCCTATAAGAGGGAAGTGGTGGTCCGATGACGGTCTATGTGACGGGCGATATTCACGGCGGCCTCGACATGCAAAAGCTGCGCGATTGGGATCTTGGGGAAAGCCTGACGAGCGACGACTATCTCATCATTGCCGGCGACTTTGGCTTTCCGTGGGATTTCTCTGCCGAGGAGTGCGCCGACATCGCTTGGCTGGAGTCGCGCCCCTATACCGTGCTGTTCGTCGACGGCAACCACGAACGTTTCGCCCACTGGGCGGAGCGACCCATGGAGTTGTGGCACGGCGGACTGACACAGCGCCTGTCGGACACCTCGCCCATACGGCGCCTGACGCGCGGCGAGGTTTTTGAACTCGACGGCTCAACGGTCTTTACCATGGGCGGCGCCACGAGCGTGGACAAGGAATACCGCATTCCGTATTCCAGCTGGTGGCCGCAGGAGTTGCCGGACGAGCGCAACTTTGAGGAGGCACGGACGAAGCTTGACAGCGTGGGCTGGAAGGTCGACTACGTGGTCACCCACACCTGCTCTACGCGCATGCTTTCGCCCACGCTCTATCCGGCGCCCGGCTGGAATTGCCCTGCCGTCGATCGACTTACGGCATTTTTTGACGAGTTGGAAGACCGCTTGGACTACAAGCGCTGGTACTACGGGCATTTTCATCGGGATGCCAACCCGACCGAGCGCCATACCGTGCTCTACGACTGCATCGTTCGCTTGGGCGACGAACTCCAGCCCTGGGATGTTGCGCAGGGGTGGAGTGCCTGATTACTCAGCCGTTACAGTGATGTTCTCTCGGTGCGCGCGGATGACGTCCCAGCTAAAGTGCTCGACCAGCCGCTCGGCAGAGCGCGGCGTGGTGTCCGGCGCGATGCCCGTTTGCCCGGCGAGCCAGCCCAGCAGCGCTTCGGGCGTGCCAAAGCGGGCGCGGAGTTCGCCCAGGTCCAGATCGCGGTCTCGTTTGGAAAGGCGGCGGCCGTCCGGTGCCATGAGCAGCGGAATATGTGCGTAGTGCGGCGTGGGCAGTCCAAACAGGTGCTGCAGATAGATCTGGCGCGGCGTGGACCCCAGCAGGTCGCATCCGCGCACGACCTCGGTGACGCCCATGGCAGCGTCGTCGACCACCACGGCTAGCTGATAGGCAAACACGCCGTCGCTGCGGCGCACCAAAAAGTCGCCGCACTCGGTGGCGAGTGCTTCGCATTGGGCGCCGTACGTGCGATCCACAAATTCGATCACGTCGTCTGCGAGGTCGTCGACGGTGGGCACGCGCAGACGTGTGGCCGGGGCGCGCAGGGCGCTGCGGCGGGCCACCTCCTCGGCCGAAAGACTTCGGCAGGCGCCACGGTAGATGGGCGTGCCGTCGCTCGCGTGCGGTGCACTCGCGGCGTGGAGCTCGGCGCGTGTGCAAAAGCAGGGATAGGTGAGGCCGGCGTCTTTCAGCCGGCGCAAGGCGCGCTCGTACAGGTCTAGGCGGTCGTGCTGGTAGTAGGGGCCTTCGTCCCACTCCAGCCCCAGCCAGGCCAGGTCGTCAATCAATTGGGCGGCAAGTTCCGGGCGCTTGCAGCGATCGTCCAGGTCCTCAATGCGTAACACGATGCTGCCGCCCTGGCTGCGGGCCGAAAGCCATGCGCACAGGCAGCTGAACACGTTGCCCAGGTGCATACGGCCCGAGGGCGACGGGGCGAAGCGCCCCACGACGGGCGCGGGAGCGGCCGGCGTCGTTGGCGCGTCGGCGGCGGTTGTTGCTATGTTGCGTGCGTTGATGTCCATGCGGACGAGTATAGCGCGGGGCGCGGTGGGGGAGACGCTGCCGTGGCCTGCAAGTTGCTGAGGCCGCGCGTTGCGCGTGCCGGACCACCGGCTCGGCGCCTTAATCGTCGTTAATCAATCTAGCCCTCAAACGACAGAAACCCCGGCAGCTCTTCGCAACTGCCGGGGTTTCCGCGGAAAAGGGGGACATGATCCTCGAGCGGACGGCAAAGGGGCAAACCGTTTTCGCTCAACTGCTTTATGCCCCTCAACTGGCGGCTCAATCAGCGCATGCCGCGCCCACACAAAGCCGCTACACCTGTGATGGAGCTATGAAGTGGTATCTATTGCCGGAGCGGGCTATGCCAAGGAGTGTCCCAGATTGCCGGCAGATAAGGAACGTCCCCAGGTGCCGGCGGCGGGCGTGACTTTTGTCCCGTTTTGACGCTCCGCTGACCTAGATGTTCGTCACATGAACCCGCAAACGTGGGACAATGACGCTACTGGTACCACAGACAAAGGATGTGCCTATGAACGCCCCCGTTGCCCAGCCCTGTCGGCAGCGCCGCCTGTTTGCGCGGTTCGCTTCCGTCTGCGCACTCGTCGCGCTTGCGTTGTTGCTGCTGCCTGCCGTCGCGCACGCCGACGGCTACTCCATGAGCCAAACCTATATCGGTGCCACGGTTGAGGCCGATGGCTCGCTGACCGTTGTCGAGGGGCGCCAGTTCGATTTCGACGATGACATCAACGGCGTGTATTGGGATATCAATACAGGCTCTAACCAGCAAGGCGGCTCGGTGGTCGTCAATGTGCTGAGCGTCGAGGAAGACGACGCTGCGTTTAACAAGGTCGACAGCGCAAACAAAGGCGACGACGGCGTTTACACGGTGGAACAGTCCGACGACGGCGTAAGGATTAAGGTGTTCAGCCCTCACGAGAGCGGCGACAGCGCAATCTACTACGTGAGTTATTCCATGACTGGTGCGGTTATGAACTGGGCCGATACCGCCGAGCTTTACTGGAAATTCGTAGGCGACGGCTGGTCTGCGGACTCCGATGACGTCGAGATGGAAGTCTACTTTGCAAATGCCGCTGCCGGGACGGCTGCCGTCAAGGGCGATAACTTCCGCGCATGGGGCCACGGCCCGCTGACGGGCGACGTGTCGCTCGATGCGGACGAGCCCATGGTCACCTATACCATTCCCTGTGTGCATGAGGGCGAATTCGCCGAGGCACGCATCGCCTTCCCCAGCGACTGGGTGCCGCAGCTTGCCGTCTCGGGCGAAAAGCGCATGTCGACGATCCTGAGCGAAGAGAAGGAATGGGCCGACGAGGCCAACGCTCGCCGTGAGCACGCGCGTGCGGTTGCCGGCGCGATTGCCGTGGTGTGTGTTGTCGTGGCGGTTGCCTATACCGGTGTGATCGTGATGCTTAAGCTGCGCAGGCCCAAGCCCAAGCCACTCTTCCAGGACGAGTACTTCCGCGATGTGCCCTCGGCCGACCATCCCGCTGTGCTTGCAGCTCTCATGAGCTGGAACGACGTGCCCGATCAGGCATATATCGCCACGCTTATGAAGCTCACCGACGACCGCGTGATCAAGCTGGAAGAAGCGACCGAGACCAAGAAGAAGGGTCTGCTCCGTCGCGAAAAAGAGGAGCAGACGTATCGCATCACGGTGACCGACGAGGCCTGGAAGGCTGCCAAGAAGGACGGCATCGATCGCGATGTGCTCAAGGTCTTCTTCGCCGGCGTTAAGCCCGATAAGGACGGCGTCCGTTCGCGCACGTTTAGAGAGCTGGAGGAGTATGCCAGCGAGCGTACTGAATCTGTTGGCGACAAGCTCGAGGACTATCAAAGCACGGTTAAGGGCAAGCTGGAGACGCGCGAGCTTATCGCCTCGGACGGCACCATCGCCCTGGTTGCCGGCTTGGTTCTCGGCATCATCATCGTCTTTGGCATTCTGGGCTCTCTGATCTATACCGACTTTGCGGACGCCAACGTCGGTGCCGCTATGATCTCGATCCCCGTCACGATCGTGGGCTTTGTCCTGAGCTGCACCTTCCGCCGTTACACGCCGGAGGGCGCCGAGGTGGCGGCCCGCTGCAAGGCGCTCAAGCATTGGCTCGAGGACTTTACGCGCCTGAAGGAGGCCATCCCCAGCGACCTGATCTTGTGGAATAAGCTGCTGGTGATGGGCGTTGCCCTGGGCGTTTCGAAAGAAGTGCTGCGACAGCTGGCCGAAGCCGTGCCTGCGGACCTGCGCAACAGCGACGATTTCTACGACAACTACCCCTGCTACTGGTGGTATTACCATCACTACGGCAACGAGTCCCCACTCGATTCGTTCAACGATGTGTACCACGAGACCATCCGCGAGCTGGCTTCGAGCTCCGACAGCTCGAGCGGCGGCAGCGGCGGCGGCTTTTCCGGTGGCGGCGGTGGCGGCGCCGGCGGAGGCGGCGGCGGAACGTTCTAGCGAGCGCTTGCTTTGGGGTGGATCTTTCTGGGCGGTTGCCAGGGAAGATCCACCCCATTTTTGTGCATCGAAACGGGCCAAACTTTCCGTTGAGGACTTTCGCGCAAGGGGCAGTGGACAAAAAATGCCAAATATGAGTACTGTTGCTGCGTTGGTCACATATGTTTGCACATAATAACGGGCTCCTAATGAGAGCACTTCTCGTTAGGAGCCCATTTTATTGAACATTTGGGAAGCTACGTCAGCTCGTGCAGCTGGTCGTCATGCCTACAAGCATCAAAAATGCCCCAAATCGCTGCTACTAAAAAGGTAACAGTACTCATATTTGATGTATTTTGACCACGGCTATCTACAAACCCCCTAGGCCACTCATTGGGGACAGACTTAAATGGCTAGTTGTGGCTGCCTGGGCTAGGCTGTTAGGTCGAGTTCGTAGAGGAAGCTTTCGCGCGGCATGTCGTGACGGCGCTCTTCGCGGTTGGCGCGGTGCGTGGCCGTGCGCTTAAAGCCGTGCAGCTCGTAGAACTTCCACGAGCAGTTGGAGTCGGTGTACAGGTGCGCCCTTGTCGCCCCGCGCGAGGACAGGTACGAGACCGCGGCATCGAGCAACACTGAGCCTACACCCAGGCCATGGACGTCGCGATCCACGGCAAGCAGCGTGACCTCGTTGTCGTGGGGCAACGGGCTGCTTTCGAGCAGGCGGTTGTTGGTTCGGATGGTTGCGCGCACAAACGAGAGATACTCGGCGCAGGCATCAGGCTCCAGCTCACGCATCTGCGATAGCAGCGCGCGTTCGGTATCCATCCAATGTTCCTTAACGGTGACGCCGGAGCTCTGTCCCGCGCGCGCGAGCGCAATGCCACGCGCCTCGCCGTCAATCACCGCAACCTGCGAAAACGTCGATGACGAAAGGCAATAGGCGAGGTCGCACGCGGCCTCAAGGCGGTTGTACTTATCGTTATCCGAATTGTTATGCCAAAGCTGCTGCAGAATCAGCGCGATGGCGTCGAAGTCTTCGGTATCAAACGGTCGGTAGAGAACCCGCGAGACCATGGTGCCTCTTTCTTTTGCGGATGCATATCGAGCACAGTTCTACCACGCTATTGGCATCTAATTATGGTGCCCCTGTGTTCCATGAACTCACCGTGCCCGGTGCCGTGCCCATCCCCTCCGCTCGCAAACTTTTTCTGCACATGCGCTCGTTGCGGGGTGCATCGATGCGCTCGATGCGCTACATTGAATCAGTATTTTCAATGCCGCTGCGCGAGCGCTGCAGATCGACGTATCACCGACTCACAGAGCACGGCGGCGTACCAGACAGGAGGACTGCATGGGATCTGATGTGAAGATCGCACGCGCGTTGATCTCGGTTACCGATAAGACGGGCGTCGTCGATTTCGCACGGACGCTGGTTGACGACTTTGGCGTCGAGATCATCTCTACGGGCGGCACGGCTCGTGCCATCGAGGACGCGGGCGTTCCCGTAACCCCCATCGAGGAGTTCACGGGCTATCCCGAGATGATGGACGGCCGCGTCAAGACGCTGCACCCCAAGGTCCACGGCGCGCTGCTGGCCCGCCGCGATTCCGAGCAGCACATGCAGGAGGCCGCTCAGCACGGCATTAAGCTGATTGACCTGGTCGTCGTCAACCTGTACGAGTTCGAGAAGACCGTCGCCAACCCCGAGGTCACCTTTGCGGATGCCATCGAGCACATCGACATCGGTGGTCCCTCCATGCTGCGCTCCGCTGCTAAGAACGCCGCGAGCGTTACCGTCATCTCCGACCCGGCCGACTACGATGCCGTCCTGGCCGAGATGCGCGAGACCGGCGGTTGCACCACGCTTTCCACCCGTCGCCGTCTGCAGGTGAAGGTCTACCAGACTACCGCCGCCTACGACACGGCTATCTCCCGTTGGCTTGCCGCCCAGGCAAGCGACGTGGCGGACACCTCTGCCAAGCTCGAGATCTCGCTGGAAAAGGTCGACGACCTGCGCTATGGCGAGAACCCGCAGCAGAAGGCCACGGTCTATCGCTTTGCCGAGGGCTGCGAGAACACCGCGAGCTCTCAGTTCCCGCTCGTGGGCTCCGAGCAGATCCAGGGCAAGCCGCTCAGCTACAACAACTATCTGGACGCCGATGCCGCTTGGAACCTGGTCCGCGAGTTCGACGAGCCGGCCTGCGTGATCCTCAAGCATCAGAACCCCTGCGGTTCCGCCGTTGCCGAGGACATCACGGCCGCCTACGACCGCGCTTTTGCCTGCGATCCCAAGAGCGCCTTCGGCGGCATCATCGCCTGCAACCGTGAGGTTCCCTTTGAGCTGGTTGAGCACTTTGCCGACCAGAACAAGCAGTTCGTCGAGGTCATCATCGCCCCGAGCTACACCGATGAGGCGCTCGAGCGCATGGCCAAGCGCCCCAACCTGCGCGTGCTGGCCACCGGCGGCGTGGACCACGGCGCCCAGGTGGAGCTGCGCTCCATCGACGGCGGCATGCTGGTGCAGGAAGTCGACCACGTGACCGAGGATCCCGCGACCTTTACGTTCCCCACCGACCGCAAGCCCACCGACGCCGAGATGGCCGAGCTCGAGTTTGCCTGGAAGGTCTGCAAGGGCGTCAAGTCCAACGCTATTCTGGTCTCCAAGGGCAAGGCCGGCATTGGCATGGGCCCGGGTCAGCCCAACCGCGTTGACTCCGCGCTGCTTGCCTGTGAGCGCGCCGAGGATTTCTGCGAGCGCGAGGGCGTGGAGAAGGGCGGCTTTGCCTGCGCAAGCGACGCGTTCTTCCCGTTCCGCGACAACGTGGACGTGCTTGCCGCGCACGGCGTGACCTGCATCATCCAGCCCGGCGGCTCCAAGCGCGACGACGAGAGCATCCAGGCCTGCAATGAGCACAATATTGCGATGGTGTTTACAGGGGCCAGGCATTTTAGGCACTAAGTTCCGCCCTGGGACAAAATAATCTTTGCAAAAGACGGCTGCTCCGTTTGGAGGGCCGTCTTTTTGGTATAAGAGGACGGAATGACTAACACGAAAGGTTCAACCATGCCCCAGATTGATGATGCCGAGCTGTTTGGCAATGCCGAGGATCAGCGCGCGTACGAGGACTTTTGCGCTAATCAGGAGGCGGTCGAGAAGTTTACGCTCGACAAACCTGCGCTCATCTGTCGCTGGCGCATGTCAAACAAAAAGGTACCCATGCTCAACCGTCACATTCGCGCGCTGTCCGAGCGCCTGGTGCAGGGCGAGCCGCTTACCCATAACATGCTCAGCTGGGCCAAGCAGCACGTTGAGTGGTCGCTTGCCGAGGGCGACTATACCGCCCACGATGGCGTACTCATGCTGGTGATCGACGTCAACGGCAACGCCGCCATGACGGTGGGGGAGTACGAGCCGCTGACCGATACCTCGGCCAAGGCGCTGCGTGCCCGCTCTGCCGAGGCCCGATCCGAGGCCGACGAGACCGGCGTGGCACCGGAGCTGCTCGCTGCCGTCAACAACGGCGAGCTGGCCTTTGTGGCGCCGGCGGACGAGTGCCTGTGCGGCACGGCGACGCTCATCGAGCAGCTGGCTCAGACCAGGGACATGCCGGTCGCACGCGTGGATATCCCCGCTCAGCTCAAGGGCGCGCTGTTCCTGGTGAGCGACGAGCACGGCGTGGTCCCCGCCGACGATACCGATGCCGCCGAGGCGGACGCCGCCACGGTCGCCTTCTTCGCCGACGGCTACGAAAAGCTCCGCGCCCGTCGCTAAATGATTATTCTGGGACGGGGATTAAAGAATCATTTTGGTCCCCGCCACCGCTGCGAGTGTGAGGCGGACAAAACGCCCCCGCTCGCGAACAGTTCTGTCACCTTGGCGACGTGCGTGGCGCACACCTGCAGTTTCGCAGCCATAATGGTGGCAAGGCAACCAAGAGGGGAGCGGAATCCATGGCGCTGATCTATATCGTTGAGGACGACGAGCCCATTCGTCGTGAGCTTGCCGACATCCTTGCTCGTGCCGGTTTTGAGGTCGAGGCCTGCGAGTCGTTCGAGTATGTCTCGCGTGACATCCTGGCCGCTGCACCCGACTTGGTACTGCTCGACCTGACGCTTCCCGTCAAAGACGGCCAGCATATCTGCCACGAAGTCCGCCGCGAATCCGAGGTTCCCATCATCGTCCTCACGTCGCGCACGACCGAGATCGACGAGGTCATGGCCATGACGCTCGGCGCGGATGACTTTGTTCCCAAGCCCTACAGCGCGCGCGTGCTCGTGGCGCGCATCAATGCCTTGCTGCGTCGCACCGCGGCGGCGGGCGAGCGCAGCACGCTCGTCCACAAGGGGCTGGAGCTCGACCTCGCCCGCTCCGCGGTCACCAACACCGCAACCGGCGACAGCACCGAGCTCACCAAAAACGAGCTGCGCATTCTCTCGCTGCTTCTGAGCCGCGCGGGCAAGATCGTTTCGCGCTCGGCCATCATGCAGGACCTGTGGGACTCCGACGCCTTCGTGGATGACAACACGCTCACCGTCAATATCAACCGCCTGCGCACCACGCTCGAAAAAATCGGCATCAAGGGGTATCTGACTACACACCGCGGCCAGGGCTATTCGGTCTAGGGGCCGGCCATGTCGTTTGCCAAGTTCTTTAAAGA
>JAJWXI010000046.1 GCA_021641225.1 Collinsella aerofaciens
AGCACGTTGTTCTTGTCGCTCGCCACGACGAGCTTGGCGACGGGCAGACCCATGCGCTTGGCGTAGTAGCCGGCCAGGATATCGCCAAAGTTGCCAGTCGGCACGCAGAACTCTACGGCGTCGCCAGCCTCGATAGCGCCGGCGCGCAGCAGCTGCGCATAGGCGGCAAAGTAGTAGACGACCTGCGGCACCAGGCGGCCGACATTGATGGAGTTGGCACTCGAAAGCACGGTGCCAGCGGCCTCCAGGCGCTCGGCAAGCTCCTTATCGGCAAAGATGCGCTTGACGGCGCTCTGGGCGTCGTCAAAGTTGCCGCGGATGCCGCAGACGGCGACGTTGTCGCCCTCCTGCGTGGACATCTGCAGGTTCTGGACGCGGCTGACCTTGCCCTCGGGATAAAAGACGGTGATGCCCGTGCCCGGGGCGTCGGCAAAGCCGGCGAGTGCGGCCTTGCCGGTGTCGCCCGACGTGGCGGTGACGATCATGATGCGCTCGGCGCCGCCGTCCTTGGCAGAGGTGCGGGCCATCAGACGGGGGAGCATCTGCAGGGCGACGTCCTTAAAGGCGCTCGTGGGGCCGCCAAAGAGCTCCATCACATAGGTTTGCGGGGCGTCGGCGCCCGGTGCGGCGTCGAGTTTGACGAGCGGCGTAACCTCTTCGCTCACGAACGTGCCGCGGTATGCCTCGTCGACACACGCCGAAATTTCTTCGGCTGTGTAATCATTCAGTAACATTCCCAACACATCTTGAGCGATTTCAAAGTACGATTTATCTGCAAGCGAGCTGATATCGACCTGCTGGGTGCCGAGCTCGTCCGAGACAAACAAACCCCCGTCGGGAGCGATGCCGGTACGGATTGCCACCTTACTTGAGCACGATAAAGTGCGTCCTCGTGTACTATGATAAGTTCCCATATAACACTGCTCCTCGGATGCCTTGGTCCCAATCGGTGAAACCATGGTATCAGAGCGCGCAAAACAGGTTTGCAGAGGCTTTTAGAAAGGTAACCTCAAGCCCATGATTAAGATTGCCAAGTTTGGCGGCTCGTCGGTCGCCGACGCCGAACACTTTAAGAAGATCAAGGCCATTGTCGATGCCGACCCGGCCCGCCGTTTTGTGGTGGTTTCTGCCTGCGGTCGCCGCTTTAAGGGCGACACCAAGGTGACCGACCTGCTCTACTTGGTTAACGCACACGTTAAGTACCACGTGTCGTGCGAGGAGCTGCTCGAGGACATTGGCCAGCGCTATTTTGATATCGCTGACGAGCTGGGGCTCACCTATCCCATCCGCGAGGAGTTTGCGGCCTTTGCCGAGCGTGCTCGCTCCGGTGGCTACTCTACTGAGGAGCTCGTAAGCCGCGGCGAGTACTTCACCGCTCGCCTGATGGCCGAGTACCTGGGCCTACCGTTCCTGGACGCCGCGACAGTTGTGGCGTTCCATCACGACGGTACGCTCAGCATGAACCGCACCTCCGAGCTGGTGCAGGAGTACGGTCAGCAGGGCGGCTTTGTTATGCCCGGTTTCTACGGTGCGACGCGTGAGGGCCAGATCAAGCTGCTCGATCGTGGCGGCGGCGATATTTCCGGCTCGATTCTGGCCAAGTGTCTGGGCGCCGATCTGTACGAGAACTGGACCGACGTTTCGGGCTTCTATTCTGCCGATCCTCGCATTGTGCCCGAGGCTCAGCCCATCGCCCGCGTTACCTACGAGGAGCTGCGCGAGCTTTCGTACATGGGCGCGAGCGTCCTGCACGAGGAGGCCGTGTTCCCCGTGCGCGAGGCCGGTATTCCGCTAGTCATCAAGAACACCAACGCGCCGCAGGACCCTGGCACCATCATTAGCGAGACGGCCGACGAGGGCGAGGCGGAACCCATCATTACCGGCGTGACCGGCAAGCGCGGCTTTGTCGCCATCAACGTTGCCCGCGACCGCACCAAGCCCCGCGTCGGCTTTATGCGCCGTGCGCTTTCGGTCTTCGAGCGCTATGACGTTTCCGTTGAGCACATGCCCACCGGTGTCGACCGCTTTGGCGCCGTGGTGCAGGAGCAGGACGTTCACGATTCGCTGTACTCGCTCGTGGGCGACATTCAGCAGGAGGTCGAGCCGCTCGAGATCGAGGTTGTCGAGGGTCTGGCACTTATCGCGACCGTCGGCCGTAACCTGCGCGGCCGCGCAGGTATCTCGGGCCACCTGTTTGGCATGCTTGGCCAGGCCGGCGTGAGCGTGCGTATGATTTCGCAGAGCTGCGACGAGATCAACATCATTATCGGTGTCGAGGAGAAGGATTTCGACCTGGCGATTCAGACCATTTACCGTGCCTTCTCCGATGAAAACGGCATCGTGAAGGTCTCCGACCTGGAGGCTTCCGCGCCGGTTGATCCCGCTCTGGCTGCGCCCCACAAGTAGCTGCTATCCCAGTAGATTTTTGGGACTTGCCTCAAAAACTACGGCGGGGCGTTTCGTTTCGGTTTCGTTTCGACGGGGCGGGTTTCGTGCCCGCCCTGTTCTTGTATAAACTGGGCAAGAATATCCGGCCTGCTTGGCGTGCGGGCGATAGCCACAACCTTTAAAGGGGGAAGCATGAAACAGTACACGGTTGCTATTTTGGGCGCGACGGGAGCCGTGGGCACCCAGATGCTCGAGTGCCTCAACGAGCAGGAGTTTCCGGTCGGCAAGCTCAAGCTGCTAGCGAGCGCGCGCTCTGCGGGCAAGACCGTCGAGTTCCGCGGCGAGCAGGTTGTGATTGAGGAGGCTTGCCCCGAGGCCTTTGAGGGCTGCGACATCGTGCTCGGCGCCGCCGGCGACGATATTGCGAAGGAGCTGCTGCCCGAGGCCGTCAAGCGCGGCGCCGTCGTGGTCGACAACAGCCACGCCTTCCGCATGGATCCCGAGGTGCCGCTGGTTGTGCCTGAGATCAATGCCGACGACATCAAGTGGCATCACGGCCTTATCGCCAATCCCAACTGCGCGACCATCATCGGCCTGGTTCCCACGTGGCCGCTGCATCAGCTCGCCGGCGTGAAGCGCATGATCGTCTCGACGTACCAGGCGGCTTCGGGTGCCGGCGCTCCCGGCATGGCCGAGCTCGAGGCTCAGCTGGCCGCCCTGGGCCGTGGCGAGGAGATTCCCGAGCCGCGTGCATTTGCCGCCCAGCTCGCGAGCAATCTGATTCCGCAGATTGGCGGTGTCAAGGAAGAGGGCTTTACCTCCGAGGAGATGAAGTTGCAGAACGAGGGCCGCAAGATCATGCACCTGCCCGAGCTGCGCGTGAACTGTACCTGCGTGCGCGTGCCCGTGCTGCGCTCGCACTCCGAGAGCATTACGCTCGAGTTTGAGCGCGATATTACGGTGGAAGAGGCCCGTGCCGCGCTGGCTTCTGCTCCGGGTGTCAAGCTGGTTGACGATCTGGGCGCCGAGGATGCACACGACCGCTTCCCCATGCCGATGGACACCTCCGACCAGGATTTGATTTGGGTCGGTCGCGTGCGTCGCGACATCTCGAACCCCGAGGCCGCGCGCGGCATCACCTTCTGGTGCTGCGGCGACCAAATCCGTAAGGGCGCGGCAACCAACGCCGTCCAGATTGCTAAGCTGCTCTGCGAGTAGTGCGACCTGTCCGGCGGGGGCCGGGCTTAGTTTTCAGAACGTCCTCGACCATGTGTGGCGCCTTGTCCTGCTCCTTCGGAGCTGCGGACAAGGCGCCACACTGGTCTGCGGAGTGTTCTGAAAACTAAGCCCGGCCCCCCCTGCGGCGACTCGGCTGCGAGCGGCCTGCGATGGGGCCGTTGCTGGTTGGGGCCGCTGGGCTGATGTGGGGGCACGTGGTTGTTGCGGGCCCTAGTCCCGGCGGCGGCCTCGGCGCTTTGCGCCTGCCGCCTTGGGGGGGGCTGCGGAGCGCGGCCGGCAGCTGCGGCGCGTTGCGCCTGCTGCCTGCGGGGACTTTGGGGTCGTGCGGCAGCGGGGCGCTGTCGCGCTTGCTGCCTTGGGTGACTTTGGGGTCGATTGGGGTTGTCTGCACAATTCGCGGTATTATGTTGCGGAGTTTTGAAAGGAGCCGCTGGTGGTCACGACGACATTTGCCTCGCCTTTGGGCGAAATCTTGCTTGCCGCTGATGGCCGCGGTCTGACGGGGCTTTGGTTTGAGGGGCAGGAGCACTTTGGTTCCACGCTTCTCCGTGAAGACTCCGAACATGTTGAAGGCGCCGATGCGGTTTCTGGTACCGGTGGGATATCTTTGGTGAATCCCGCAAATGGTGCGGCCTCCTCGGTGCTCGAGCGTTCTTGGGCTTGGTTGAATGCTTATTTTGCGGGGCAGGAGCCTCGGTATACGCCGCCGTTGCATTTGATTGGCACGGCGTTTCAGCGTGAAGTCTGGTACGAGCTGCTTTCTATCCCGCGTGGCGAGGTCGCTACGTATGGCGAGATCGCCCAGCGTGTTGCCGCCCGCCATCGGGTGCCGGGGAACGAGGCACCCGTTGTATCTCCCCGTGCTGTGGGGGCTGCGGTCGCGCGTAATCCCATTTCGATTATCGTGCCGTGCCATCGCGTAGTTGCCGCCGATGGTTCGCTCAACGGATATGCCGGCGGGCTTGACCGCAAGGAGTGGCTGCTTCGGCTTGAGGGCGCGTACGAGGAGTAACGCTCGAGCACTTTGCATAACTAGGACGCCGTGAAAGGACGAGTCACTGTCCCTTCGCGCCCGGCATGCGTCAAAGCGCTCGACACGTGCGCCTTAAGTTTGGCTAAGCCACATCCTGCGTATTTAAAAACGCGCAGGTTGAGCAGCTAAGGCTGCGCTAAGGCGGTTGACGGTACGCTATCATCGGCAGTATCGAAACCTGTATTTCCATGCGCCAAAGGAGCAACTATGAAGCTGATGCTTGCCGAGGACGAACCCGGCCTCTCCCGCGCCCTCACCGCGATTCTTCAACATAGCGACTACGAGGTCGACACCGCCCTCGACGGTCTGACGGCGCTCGAATATCTACTCGCCAACGACTATGACGCCGCAATCCTGGACATCATGATGCCCGGCATGGACGGTATCGAGGTGCTCAAGCGCACGCGTGAGGCCGGCAAACGCCTGCCCATCATTATGCTCACGGCCAAAAGTGAGGTGTCCGATAAGGTCGAGGGTTTGGACGCCGGCGCCAACGACTATCTGACCAAGCCGTTTGCCGCCAAGGAGCTGCTTGCGCGCATTCGCGCCATGACGCGCGCCGCGACGGCAATTGACGCCACGACGCTCAGCGTGGGCAACGTGCGTCTCGACACGGCATCGTGCACGCTCGTTGGGCCTTTGGGCGAGGAGCACCTGGCCAATCGTGAGTTTCAGCTTATGGAGCTCTTTATGCGCAACGCCGGCACGCGCATGCCCACCGAGCGCCTGATGCTCGAGGTTTGGGGCGAGGATGCGCCCGAAGGTGCCAATGTGGTGTGGGTCTATATCTCGTACCTGCGCAAAAAGCTGACGGCGCTGGGTGCCGACGTGGCCATCCGCGCGTCGCGCAACCAGGGATATTCGCTTGAGGTTGTCGAGGAAGGCGAGTAGGAGTGGGCGTACGCGCGTGGTGCAAGCGCATGACGGAGCGGTCTCGTGCCGCCTCGAGTGGTGCGGGGCAGACAAATTCCGTCGATGCTTTGGGCCGCCGTCTGCGTCGCAAGTTCATCCTCGTTGCCATGGGTGCTGTGACCGTGGTGCTCACGCTCATCATTGCCGGCATCAATGTCGTCAATTACTCGCATGTCTGCAAAATGGCCGATGCGCGCCTGGACTATATCTTGGCGGGCAAGGATGGCATTGATGGGGAGGACGAGCCTAAGACCGGTCCCGGTCAGGATGCGGTTGCCGGCAAGGTTGCTACCGGTAACCGGGCGGCCGTTCGCGATGGGCATTTTGAAGGCATGACGGCGGAGTCTCCCTTCGACACGCGCTACTTTACGGTGTCGATTGCCGGCGGGCAGGTGACCGATGTCAACACGGCCCGCATTGCCGCGGTGGGTGCCAAGCGTGCCGCCCGCATCGCTGCAGGATTATATTCCAAGGGCTGGACTTCGGGCTTTTCTGGTAACTACCGTTATACGGCTACGGTTCAGGGCGACAAGACAACCTACGTGTTCGTCGACTGCTCACGCGAGCTCGCGAGCTTCCATTCATTTTTAAGTGCCAGTGTTGCCATCAGCTGCATTGGTTGGCTGGCGGTATTGGCGATTGTGACAGTGGCCTCGGGCGCGGTGATTCGACCGATGGTCGAGAGCTACAGCAAGCAAAAGCGCTTTATTACCGATGCGAGCCACGAGATCAAGACGCCGCTGGCCGTGATTGATGCCGCTAACGAGGTGCAGGAAATCGAGAGCGGCGAGAGCGAGTGGACGCAGAGCATTCACGAACAGGTTACACGGTTGACGGCGCTCACGGAGCGTCTGGTATTTTTAGCTCGCATGGACGAGGGCTCGGCGGGCTTTACCATGACATTGATCGATCTTTCGGAGGCAGTGGACACGGCTGCGGCGCCGTTTGAGTCGGTGGCGGTTTCGCGTGGCAAGCGTCTGTCGACGTCGATTGCGAGCGGCGTGCGGGCCCATGCCGACGCTGTAGCGGTGGCGCAGGTGGTTGAGTTGCTGCTGGATAACGCCACACGCTATGCGAGCGAGGGCAGCGTGATTGAGCTAAGCCTGCGTGCCGTCTCGCGCGGTCAGGGTAAGGGCGTCGCCGAACTTGTCGTATCGAACGCCGTCGATTCGCTGCCCGAAGGCGACCTGGACCGATTGTTCGACCGCTTCTATCGTGCGGACGTGTCGCGCAGCTCCAAGACGGGTGGCTCGGGCGTGGGCCTGTCCGTGGTGCGTGCCATCGCCGAGGCCCATGGCGGGAGCGCTTCTGTCTGCGGCCGCGGCAACCAGATCACCTTCACCGTCCGCTTCTAAAACCTGCCAAAAAGGGACAAGTTTATTTTGGTAGGCTCTATCTGGGGAAACGCCAGCGGAAGAGAGCGTGGGCTGAGGGTGCGTCCCAGCGTGACGCTGCGGAGTGGGACGCACTTTCCTCTTGGGGCGCCTAGCGGAAACTGCATCCCAGTTTGAGTCTTCAGAACGGGACGCAGTTTCCCCTAGGGGATATAAGATGCGACGGGCCGCGTCAAGATAATTACCGGACGGTCTAGGAGACGGCTGGTTGGCTGGCTTAAAACCTAGCGCGTGAAATGACGCCCCACGCTATTCAGCGCGCTTGATAGGATGACGAACTACGGTCTTAAGTTTCTCCGGTGCACATTTGCGTGGATCGGAGAGATAGATTTCGTGATGTAAACGGGTGTCTGAGAAGTCGGGAACATAGCCCAGCTCGGTCGTGTATTCATGCATAGCGTCTACGGTCGCCGGTTCGTTGTCGTAGGGCCCGGTGTGCATGCATTGAACGCAGAGACCCTCGTCAACTTTAAGCAGTTCGACGGCGGAAAAGTCCAGTTTCTTTTTGGTCGTGGCTTCCGCGACTGCCCAGTCAAAGTCATCTCGGGTGACGAAATCGGGCAGGCGGATGCACGAGATAAAGTTGAAATTGTCCTTGCGGGCATAATCGATGTCGCCGCTCGGGGACTCTTGCCACCAGAAACCCTCGAGCGGCGGTACCACAAAGTCGAAATAGCCCTCGATACTCCTTGAGCCTTTCTTCGACATCTTGACGGTATAGGCGATGCCGTAAAGTAGCGGCAGGGCGTTTTGATACTCGCCGCCTTCGGTATTTGGGTCGCCCTTTCCGCGAACGGCAACGTAGCTCATAGGCGGGACAGTTACGATACTCGGCTTGCTTGCAGGTTTGTAGAGCTCCTTGCATTCCTTCTTAAAGTCGAACGCCATGTCGGCCGCCTTTCTGCGTATTGGCCTGCTTAGATAGTCGAATCATATCATAGAAACGAACAGCTGTTCGAATGATTTGGCTGACAGATTGAGATGCGTGCGTTGTGTTTGGCGGTCGGCCTGATCCCGTCGATGATTTCTCGGCCTCCCCGGCGCCTCATCTATAGCTGCCGTTTTCCCATATAAAACCTGCCAAAATAAACCTGTCCCTTTTTGGTAGGTGGGAAATGGGTAATACTAAAGAGTTATCCGACCAGATGGGAATTAATCGATGGCCTATATCGAATTCAAAGACGTCATCAAAGCATACGGCGAAGGCGACGCCCGCATCCACGCGCTCGACGGCGCGAGCTTTACGGTCGAGCGCGGCGAGCTCGCCATCATTCTGGGTGCTTCGGGCGCTGGCAAGACCACGGCCCTCAACATTCTGGGCGGCATGGACACGGCGACCTCCGGCACTGTGACGGTGGACGGGCGCGACGTGAGCTCCGCCAACGAGGCGCAGCTCGTGGAGTACCGCCGCGCCGACGTCGGCTTTGTCTTCCAGTTCTACAATCTGGTTCCCAACCTGACGGCACTCGAAAACGTTGAGCTCGCGGCACAGATCTGCCCTGATTCGCTCGATGCCGAGCAAACGCTTCGTCAGGTTGGCCTGGGCGAGCGCCTGGGCAACTTTCCGGCGCAGCTTTCGGGCGGCGAGCAGCAGCGCGTGTCCATCGCCCGCGCGCTGGCCAAGAACCCCAAGCTGCTTTTGTGCGACGAGCCTACGGGTGCACTCGACTACAAAACCGGCAAGCAGATCTTGCAGCTGCTACAGGACACTTGCCGCAAGCAGGGCATTACGGTCATTATCATCACCCATAACTCTGCGCTGGCGCCCATGGCCGATCGCCTGATTCGCTTTAAGAGCGGCCGCGTGGAGAGCGAGACGGTCCAGCAAAATCCCGTGCCTATCGAGACGATCGAGTGGTAGCGCCCATGGACCAGGACCGCCAAAACAGCCAGCGCCGCGACGCGCAGAGCACGGAGCGCGAGCAGGATTTTACGACCTACCGCACCGCCCAAAGCTCAAACGATATGGTGCCGACGGTTTTTCGCCGTGGCATCTACCGCACAATCCGAGGCAGTCTTAAGCGCTTCTTGTCAATCGTGATCATCACGGCGCTTGGCGTGAGCGTGATGTGCGGTCTTAAGGCGGGCTGCGAGGACCTGTGCGATTCGGTTGACGCTTACTTTGACCAGCAGAATGTTTATGACATCAACGTGCAGTCGACCTATGGTCTGACCGATGACGATCTTGCTGCGATCCAAGAGGTCGATGGCGTCGAGACGGCCGAGGGCATCTATACCGAGACCGCCTATACCGCCGTGGGTACGACGCGCGAGCGTGTCGTCGTACAGAGCCTCTCCAAAGAGAATATTGACCAACCGGTGCTAGTACGCGGCGAGCTGCCCGAGACTTCGGGCGAAGTGGCAGTGACCTCACGTTTTTTGAAGGCTTCGGGCAAGAAAATCGGCGATACGGTGAGCTTTGCCGCCAATGACGCGAGCTCGTCGAACCAAAGTGCCAAGGATCAATTTGCCGCGGGCGATTACACCATTACGGCTGAGGTCCTCGATCCCACTGATGTGAGCTCCGACTCGACGGTCAACGCCTTTCGCGCTGCTTCGACTGCGGACTATAAGTTCTATGTGAGCGAGGACGCCGCGACATCTTCTTCTTACTCCGCTGTCCACGTGGTCGTCGAGGGAGCCAAGAGCCTCAACTCCTATTCGGATGCCTACTCGGCAAAGATCAATGAGGTCAAGGGCAATATCGAGAAGATCCGCGAGGAGCGTGAGAAGGCGCGCGCTCAGGAGCTGACGGTCGACACACCGGCGAGCTTGGACGCGGCTGAGCGTCAGGCGAATATGGTCTTTGGGATCGAGCAGGACAACATCAATCGCATGGCCGAGGGCAGCGACGAGCGTGCACAGGCGCAAGCCGACCTGGACCAGCGCCGTGCCGCCGCCGACCAGCAGTTTGCCGATGCCCGCGCCGAGCTCTCTGACCTGGGCGAATGCACCTGGTACGTCCAGGACCGCGGCAATATCGCAAGCTACTCGAGCGTCGAGAGCGATAGTTCTTCGATCGAGGCCATCGCCACGGTGTTCCCGTTCATCTTCTTTATCGTCGCCGTGCTTATCAGCCTCACCACCGCCACCCGCATGGTCGAGGAGGAGCGCACGCTTATTGGCCTGTACAAGGCGCTCGGCTATTCACGCGGGCGTATCCTGTCCAAATATGTGGACTACTCGCTGTGGGCGTGTCTGATCGGTGGCGTGCTCGGCAATATCATCGGATTTGTGGGTCTGCCGCTGTTCTTGTTTACGGTGTTCGACGACATGTACTCGCTGTCCCAGATGTTGCTTTCGTACGACATCGTGTCCTCAATCGTCTCGGTGGCGCTGTTTGCCGTGGGCGTGGTGGGAGCCACGATTATCGCCTGCCGCCACGAGATGGCCGAGACCCCGGCTTCGCTCATGCGTCCCAAGGCTCCGCGCGCCGGCTCGCGCATTCTGCTCGAGCGCATCGGCTTTATCTGGCACCGCATGGGCTTTTTGAACAAGGTCGCTGCACGCAACCTGTTCCGCTACAAAAAGCGCGCCTTTATGACCATCTTTGGCATTGCGGGCTGCACGGCGCTTGTGATTTGCGGCATGGGCATCCGTGATACGTCGGTCGCGCTGTCGCCCAAGCAGTACGGTCACATCACACGCTACGATTTGCTGGCGGTCGCCAACCCCGATGATTTTTCGCAGACGTGCGCGGCGTTGGATGAGCGCAGTGCAGCCAAGGATTCCAACGTGATTGTGACTTCGACGCTGCCGATTATGACCGACAACGTCACCTTTACATTTGGCGGTAAGAGCGAGACCGTGCAGCTCATCGTGATTCCCGACGACCGCACGGGTGACTTGGGCGATTACGTGCGCCTGGAGGATGAGTCCAAAGAACCGCTCACCCTGCGTGACGGGGATGTGTATTTGAGCAAGAGCTCTCAGCTGGTGCTGGGGATCAAGCCGGGTGACACGGCTCACGTCCAGGATTCGTCGCTCAATGTTGCCAAGGTCAAAGTCAGCGACATTTCGCTTAACTATCTGGGCAACACGCTTTACATGACGCAGGGCACCTATGAGCGCGCGTTCGGTCGAAGTGCGCGCCTCAACGGCATCCTTGCGCTGCTTAAGGGTTCGTCGGCCGATCAGATTGCGTTTACCAACCGTCTTAAGAGCGATGGTTGGATTACGCTGTCGAGTACCGCCGAGCATTGGGAAAACTATGAGGCAAACTTTACGATTATCAATTCGGTCGTGGTGCTTGTGACCTTTATGGCGGCGTGCCTGTCGTTTGTGGTGGTATTTACGTTGTCTAACACCAACATCTCGGAGCGCGAACGCGAGCTGGCGACTATCAAGGTGCTGGGCTTCCGTCGTGGCGAGGTGCACCATTACGTCAACAAGGAGACGTTGATTCTTACGGCGATCGGAGCCGCGCTGGGCGTACCGCTGGGCGGTGCGCTGGCCGAGAGCTTTACGTACATCTTGCAGATGCCGTCATTGTACTTTGACGTCGAAGTCGAGCCGCTGAGCTACGTGCTGTCCGTTCTGCTGGCATTTGGCTTTACGTTTATCGTCAACCTCGCTACCAATCGCACCCTCAATAAGATCGACATGGTCGGCGCCCTCAAGAGCGCCGAGTAGCCTGTTCCGGGATTCAGGTTCTAGCGAGCTGCTAGCGCACCTACAGTCGCTGTTTTGCATAAACCGCCCCGCCGAATGAATACTTTGGCGGGGCGGTCGCCTTTTGCCTGCAGGTACCCCAGTCGGCAC
>JAJWXI010000047.1 GCA_021641225.1 Collinsella aerofaciens
GGGCTCGGTGACGCCGCCGGCGATGGCGGAGATGACGTAGCCGATGGCGAGGGACTTCTCGTCGGGGTTCTTCATCTTAAGGAAGGCACCGAAGGCGCAGCCCCAGACAGCGGCCATAGCGCAGTTGGTGGAAACGAAGACGAAGGGGTCGTAGCCGGCGGCGATGATCTGGACCTGAGCGAGCAGGATGACGGGCATGTGCATACCGCAGACCACGAAGAGCTGCCAGAAGGCACCGAGGACGGCCATGACGATCAGGACACCGAAGCCACCCATGTCAGCCAGACCGAAGAGGGCGTTAGCGATGAGGTTACCAAGCTCGTTGCCGATCGGGGCAAGGACGATGAAGGCGATGGGAATCGTGACGATCATGGTGCAGAACGGTGTGAAGACCGTGGACAGCACATCGGGCATGACCTTCTTAAAGAACTTCTCGATGAAGTAGAGGACTGGCACCGAGAGGATGATCGGCAGGACGGACTGCTGATAGTTGGCAGCGGCGATCTGGATGCCGTAGACGGAGATGATTCCGCCGCCATCCTGGGTCGCGACGCTCACGACGGACGGAGCCATGAGGGCGCCACCGAGGAGCATGCCCAGAACCGGGGAGGCGCCGAGCTTCTTAGCAGCGGCATAGCCCAGGTAGATGGGGATAAAGGTAAACGTGGCCTCGTACAGGGTGGTGTAGAGGAACGTGTAGGTCGGGTCGGTGTCGGAAAGGACGCCGAGCATGGTGGGGCCGAGGACCGCAGCGATGGTGCGGAACAGACCGCCGGCCATGAGCAGCGGGATCAGCTGGGTCATGGAGCCCGACAGATAGTCGAGGATGATGTTGGGCAGGTTCTTGAGCTCGAACTTCTCCTTGGGAGCGTCGAGGTTCTCGTCGACCGCGGCACCCTGCTTGACGCCGGAGATGGCGACGAACTCGGCGAGCACCTTGGGCACGTTCTGGCCGATGATGACCTGGAGCTGGCTGCCGGCGAACTGGCAACCCAGAACACCCTTGACCTTCTTGATCTTCTCCACGTCGGCCTTGCTGTTGTCCTTGAGCGTCAGACGCAGGCGCGTCATGCAGTTGGTGGCGACGGTGACGTTCTCCGCACCGCCCACGAGCTCGAGGACATCGGTGGCAATCTGCTTGTTATCTACTGCCATGGGACCCCTCCCCATATCATCGTGTGCCTACTCGTTTGGGCGTAGGCACGCCTTTGGCTCGGCGACTATAACCCCTTACGGTTGCCGAACCCTTGGATACGCTGTCGTAAACAAAGTGTTTACTGAACGTTTACGGGCTTTAGTTTACACGGAACGCCTTATTTGTGGCGATTTTGCCGGTTGCCGTCCGGTGAACGGTAGGAAATCGGGGGTGAACGTATTTGAATGGCAGGGGATTGTCTATTTACCGCATTATCGCTATATGCCTATTTACGTGGTCTTTTACTTTGACTGACGCCTCTGTATTTTATTCACTCGTCAACAAAAGCCCTGATAGATAGTGTTAAACAACTGTTTAGTAGTTTGTTGAGTGTTCATTTAGACCGTTTACCGAGTTCATCTGCCTGTTCTGTAATTCTGCATTACACTAAACATGTTTAGATTGTATTGCCGCAGATGTTTACCGCCTGCGGCGCAAGGGAGGCAGCTCATGGAACTCAAATCGTGCACCTACGCAACCGTCACCACCTTGGGCGACTTTGGCCCCTGGATCAGCAAAGTCGTGCTCGATTTGCCGTGCACCGTGCGCACCAATGACGTCGACGCGAACTCCTTCCATATATATGTAGAGCGCCACGAGCGCTCGGGCGAGGTCCTGATGCGCAAGGAGCGCGGCGCCGGCCATGCCGCGCCTTCCGCGGGCTACGTCGACGTGCTCGCCGCCTATCCGTGCGATGAGTGTGGCCGTAAGCTCGCCTTTGGCACCCACGTGGCGCTCGAGGTCGCCGAGCAGCGCCTGACCAAGACCATCGAGGGCGGCGTGATGGGCTCGCGCATGCTCGATGACCAGCTGCGCATCACGCAGCTTGCAGCCCTTCCCGGCAACGACGGCGACGACCCCACTTGCGGCCTGATCTTCGACGCCTGCCGCGGCGACATCTGCCCTGCGCTCAAGGGCTGGAGCAATGCCACGCAAAAGACCGCTGTCAACGGCATCGCACTCGAGTACGGCTTCTTTGAGCCGAGCTTTAAGGCCGAGGACTCGGCATGCTTCAATCCCTTCGCGCCCGAGGCCACAGTCGTGCCCCAAAAGGCTCCGCTCGTGGTGTACCTGCACGGCGCCGGCGAGGGCAAGGGCGCTACGCAGGGCGAGGGCCCCACGCGCGCCTATATCGGCAACCGCGTGACGGCCATTAGCCAAGCGCAGATCCAGCGCTACTTTGGCGGCTTTGCCTGGGTGCTCGTGCCGCAGTCGCCCACGTTTTGGATGGACAACGGCGTCGAGCAGCTCGGCCGCTCCAACCAGAGCATCTACTCCCCCGTGCTCAAGGCGCTCATCGACGAGTTCGTTGCCGAGCATGCCGATCGCATCGACACCGACCGCATCGTGGTCGCCGGCCTTTCCAACGGCGGCTTTATGACGCTGCGCCTGTGCGCCGACTACCCCGATTTCTTCGCCGCGGGCCTCCCCTGCTGTGCGCCGTGGTACAACGCCACGGACGAGGACGTCGCCGCCCTTGCCAAGACGCCGCTGTGGTTTACGCACTCCAAGGGCGATGAGCTCGTGTCCCCGCAGCAGACTGTGCTGCCGCTCACGGCTCGTCTGCGCGCTGCCGGCGCCAACGTGCACCTCACGTACTTTAGCCATGTCGAGGACCTGACCGGGCGCTACCGCGAGGCCGACGGCTCGCCCAAGAAGACGTTCAACCATGGCGTGTGGATCCACCAATTCAACGACCTGTGTTATCAAGACATCGACGGGGGCAACGTACTCATCGACGGCGAGCCGGTGGGCTGCTGGGAGTGGTCGGCCAGGGTCGACAGGTAATCTTTCCCGGCGCGGGGACCGGGGTTTAGTTTTGCAAACGTCCTCGGGCATGCATGGGTCGGCGCTTTGCGCTTCGCGCTGCGCCGACCCATGCCCCCTGCGGAATGTTTGCAAAACTAAACCCCGGTCCCCGCTGCGTTGACGTTGTTGTAGACCCTGGACGAGCGCTTCCGGCGGGCCGCCGGGTTGACGGCGATGGGGGCGTGGAGTCCCGTCTTGCCTTGCGCGTAACTGGCTGAAATGATTTTGGTTGGAGCTTTCTTATGTCCCAAGAGTTGACTCGGGTGATTGTTACTACTGATATGGAAGTCGATGATATGAACTCGCTCGTTCATTTGGCTCTGTATCTTAACTTGCTTGACGTGCAGGCTGTGGTGTATACGGCTTCGCAGTATCACTTTCTTGGGGATGGCGTGCATACGCTCGGCGAGGTGAATCCGCATTGGCGGACCAAAGGGCGTCGCTCTTATGAGTGGGAGGTTGTGCCTCATGAGCCCGATCCGCTGGCTGGGGAGCTTCTTGAGTATCGGCCGTTTCCTGAGCATTGGATTGAGAGCCTTTGGAGCAATGAATATGCCCAGGCTTGGCCTCAGCTGCAGGCGAATGCCGCCGCTGCCGGTGAGCCGCCGTTTCCCTCGCCTGCTCAGATGATTGAGCGTACCTTTGCTGGGAACGTTGCCTTTGAGGGCGATGTGCGCGCAGAGACTGATGGCTCGCGTGTGATTGCTCAGGCTATTTTGGATGATGATCCGCGCACGCTTTGGCTGCTCAGTTGGGGCGGCATGAACACGATCGTTCGCGCCCTGATGAGTATTGCTGAGCGATATCGCGATACGCTTGAGTGGCCTTCTGTGCAGCAGCGTGTCTATCAGAAGGTGCGTGTGATGGGCGTTGCCGATGGCGTGGGGCAGGACAATTCTTGGCTCGACCATGGGCGCGAACTCTTTCCCGAGCTTGTCTTTTGGTGCGTGCCCCATATGTATGGAGGATATGTCGATGCCAAGACGGCTCAGCTCGACACGCTACCGCTGTTCCAGGCACCCTGGCCTGAGCAAAACCTCACGCAGGGCAATGGTCCCCTCATGGCGCGCTATATGCTCTATGGCGATGGCAAGGTCTACAAGAACGAGCCCGAGCGTTTCCAGTTTGGCAAGCATGCCCGCTTGGATTGGGGCTTGGAAGGCATGCCCGCAATGCAGTTTGAGCGCGGCGATTTTATGGCCGAGGGCGACTCGATGACCTATATTCCGCTACTGCCGTTTGGCCTGCGCGGCATCGATAACCGCGACTTTGACACGTTGCTCGGCCGCATGTTCCTTGACGGGCATCCCGACTCGGATGCGCCCGCCGGTTTTGCCGCCATGGGCACGCCGGTGGACGGCAACCCTAATCCCTATCTGCGCGCCTACCAGGAAGACTTCGCCGCCCGTGCGCAGTGGTGTGCCCACGAGCCCGCGGCCTGCTCGCATCCGGCGTATGTTGCCGAAGTCACGGCCGACCGCAGCGCCGCCGCCGGCGAGCGCGTTGCCCTTGCGGCGACCGTCATCGACCCCGACGGCAAGGGCTTCGATGCGCATTGGGATGTCGCCATGGAGCCAACGGGCTACGCAGGCGCCCAGGACCTGTCGCTGTGGCAGGAATGTGCCGCGGACGCCGCCTTCACCGTGCCCGTCGACGCGCAGCCCGGCGACCGCTTCGTGCTCACCCTTACCGTGCAAACGCATGCCGAGCGCCCTTGCACCCGCTACGCCCAGATCGCCGTAACCGTGGCATAGCAAGGACGGCGCCCACATTCGGCAGCCGCCGCATTCGACAAAGAGTGTCCCCAGGCGCCAAACGAGCGAGGATTTTTGGACACCCAAATGACGAGAGTGGATAATTTCCCACTTTGAGCCCACAAGCAGGCCAAAAACGGGAGATTTTCCACTCTCATTTTGCAGGCACTCATTGGGGACGTACTTAAATGAGTAGTTTCACTCATTTAAGTACGTCCCCAATGAGTAGGAAAATGGGCCATGTGTCCCAGTTGTAGAGACTCGTTGAGCCGTCTGGGTATCGTGAAAGGCTGCGCACTCCCCCATCATCAAAAGTGACACACGCTACCAGTTGATGGGAGGCAGCCATGGGCTTCTTTGACAAGATGTTCGAGAAGAAAGAGTGCGCGATTTGCGGTACCGAGCTGGGACTTCTAGGTAAGACAAAAATCAATGAAGGCTACCTGTGCAAAGAGTGCGCCGGCAAGCTCTCCCCCTACTTTCACGGCTATCGCTCCAGCACCGCGGACGATATCCGCGAGCAGCTCACCTACCGCGAGGCCAATGCCGAGCGCCTGGCGTCGTTCAACCCCACGCGCACGCTTTCTGCCGGGCGCACCAACATCATGCTCGACGAGGACGCGGGCCTGCTGATCATCACCTCGCAGAGCCGCTGGCGCGACGCCAATCCCGACATCATCGAGTTCTCGCAGGTACTCGGCTGCGATATGGATATCGACGAGCATCGCACCGAAATCTATCGCGAGACCAAGGACGGCGAGCGCGAGAGCTACAACCCGCCGCGCTACGACCTGGATTACGACTTTAATCTGACCATTCACGTCAACACGCCGTACTTTACCGAGATCAACCTGCGCGTAAACGACTCCACCATCGATCAGCGCGGCTCCATCGAATACCGCGAGGCCAAGCGCCAGGCAACCGAGGTCCGCGACGCGCTGGTGCAGCTGCGCCAGGAGACGCGCGACAGCGTCGTGGCCGCCAAGGCCCCCAAGACCGCGGTGACCTGCCCCTTCTGCGGAGCCACCACCATTCCCGATGCCAGTGGGCGCTGCGAATACTGCGGCGGCGCCATCGGCGCATAGCCTCCGGCACGGAAAGGACCGATCATGGCCTTCGAGAGCGTTAACTATCAGTGCCCTGCCTGCGGTGGTCCCCTGCATTTTGCCAGCGCCGAGCAAAAGCTTGTCTGCGACTACTGTGACTCACGTTTTGAAGTCGAAGAAGTCGAGGCCCTCTATCGCGAGCGCCAGGACAAGGCAGATGCCAAAGCCGATGCCGCAGCCGCAGCTCCCAAGCCCGTCGCCGACGACGCGGTGCAGGAGCTCGCCCAAAACGCCGGCTACATCTGCTCGTCGTGCGGCGCCGAGCTCGTGTCCGACGGCACCGTCGCCGTCACCACCTGCCCGTACTGCGGCAACTCCGCCGTGGCGCCCGGCCAGCTCTCTGGCGACTTCTCGCCCGACCTGGTGATTCCGTTTAAGCTCGGGCGCGACGACGTCACGGCCGCACTCAAGGAACACTACAAGGGCAAAATCTTGCTGCCCAAGAGCTTTGTCACCGGCAACCACATCGACGAGGTCCAAGGTGTCTACGTGCCGTTTTGGCTCTACGGTGCCCGCGTTGACGGCGAAGTGTACTTTGACGCGACCAACGAGACCGTGACCGAGGAATCCGACCGCACCGTCACGACCACCGACCACTACGATGCCTATCGCAAGGGCAATATCTCGTTTAAGCGCGTGCCCGTCGACGGATCGTCCAAGATGCCCGACGGCCACATGGACGCCATCGAGCCGTTTGACTACGACGCGCTGCGTCCGTTCTCGGTCGCATATATGCCCGGCTACATCGCCAACCGCTACGACGAGGACTGCGAGACCTGCAAGGCGCGCGCCGAGCGCCGCATGGAGGAGAGCACGATCTCGGCCCTGCGCGAGACCGTCGTCGACGAATACGACGACGCCACGGTCGAAAGCAAGCAACTCGACTACACCTGGGAAGACAGCGACTACGCCCTGTTCCCCGTCTGGATGCTCTCCACCTCGTGGAACGGCAAGAGCTACCTGTTTGCCATGAACGGCCAGACCGGCCGCATGGTCGGCGAGCTCCCCTGCTCCAAGCCCAAGCTCATCATCGCCTCGGTGCTGTTCTTTGTGATCGGATTTATCCTCTCCCAGATTCTCTTTATGGGCGAATACGCCTTCGATCCGGATTACCTCACCTTTGATATCGAGGGCATCCTCATCAACATCGTGGCGCCGCTGATCATCGTGATCATCGGAGACGTGCTGCTGGTAAGCCAGCTCAAGACGGCCAACGAGGCGACCCACGCCGACGAGTACTGCGGCGAGCTCGACCTGACCGAGAAGCACGACACCTTCAGCCATACCGAGACCACCGTCGTCATGAAGGACAACAAGGACGATTAACCATTCTGACCAATACCACCCCGACTTTAACGAGAAAGGAAGATCACCATGGGACTCTTGAAAGCTGGATTGGGAGCTGCCGGCGGCGTCATGGCCGACCAGTGGAAAGAATTTATCTATTGTGAATCGATGCCCGCTGACGTCTTGGCCTGCAAGGGCGTCAAGCGCACCGGCGGCCGTAGCTCCAACACGCACGGCGAGGACAACGTCATCTCCAACGGTTCCGTCATCGCCGTCAACGACGGCCAGGGTATGCTCGTGGTGCAAAACGGCAAGATCATCGAAGTCGCGCTTGAGCCCGGCGAGTTCGTCTTCGACACCGGCAGCGAGCCGAGCGTCTTTAGCGGCAACCTGGGCGACTCCATCAAGGAAACCTTCGCCAATATCGGCAGCCGCTTTACCTTTGGCGGCGACGCGGGCAAGGACCAGCGCGTCTACTTCATCAACACCAAGGAGATCATCGGCAACAAGTACGGCACCGCCTCGCCCGTGCCCTTCCGCGTGGTCGACAACAACATCGGTCTGGACGTCGACATCTCCGTGCGCTGCAACGGTGAGTATTCGTACCGCATCACCAACCCGCTGCTGTTCTACACCAATGTGTGCGGCAACGTGACCGATAGCTACACACGCGACAAGATCGACAGCCAGCTCAAGTCCGAGCTGCTCACCGCCCTGCAGCCCGCCTTTGCCAAGATCTCGGAGATGGGCATCCGCTACAGCGCCATCCCCGGCCACACCACCGAGCTCGCCCGCGCGCTCAACGAAGTCCTCTCCGCCGACTGGCGCGACCTGCGCGGCGTCGAGATCGTGAGCTTTGGCGTTAACTCCATCGCCGCCTCGCAAGAAGACGAACAGATGATCAAGGACCTGCAGAAGGCCGCGGTCATGCGCGACCCCACCATGGCGGCCGCCAATATCGCCAGCGCCCAGAGCGACGCGATGCGCGCCGCGGCGGCCAACCCCAACGGCGCGATGGCCGGCTTTATGGGCATGGGCATGGCAGGCGGCATGGGTGGCATGAACGCCAGTCAGCTGTTTGCCGCCGGCCAGGCGCAGCAGCAGGCCGCCCCGCAGCCGGCACCTGCCCCCGCCCCCGCACCGGCTCCCGCCGCCGCGCCCGCGGCCGGCACGTGGACCTGCAGCTGCGGCGCCACCAACACCGGCAAGTTCTGCCCCGAGTGCGGCAGCCCCGCACCCGCCCCGGCACCGGCCAAGTGGTTCTGCCCCAACTGCGGTAGCGAAAACGGCGGCAAGTTCTGCAGCAACTGCGGAACGCCCAGGCCCTAGCCCCTCTATCTGGTAATTGGCGGGGGATCCGCCGCCCCCGCTCCTGCTTCTATGGGTTTCGTTCGATTAAGGAGGACACCATGAAGACAACGTTCAAAAAGTCCGTACTCGCATTCCTGACATGCGTCTTGGCGCTCGCCTTTGCCCTGACGGGCTGCAGCGGCGGCGGTGGCAAGGATCCCAAGGCCAACTTCGTTGGCAGCTGGGAACTCTCGGGTGGAACCGTGGAGGGCGAAGAGCTGACCGATGAGTACATGAAGATGCTCGAGGATTGGGGTGTCCACTGCGTCCTGATTCTCGATGAGGACGGCACGGGCGCCCTCGACCTGTTCCTTGAGGTTGTCGACCTTAAATGGGAGGCCAAGGACGCCACCACCGTAACGATCACCGCCGAAGACGAGTCGCACGACATGAAGCTCAAGGACGGCAAACTCATCCTCGAAGAGGATGACGGCAATCTTGTCTTTACCAAGTCCGACAAGGATCTGTCCGGCACGGTGAAGAAGGATCGCGAGGCAGCCGAAAAGGAAGAGGAGATCGATGAGGCCGTCGAAGACGACGACGTCCAGAGCGTCGAAATCTCCCCCGCCGTCACCGTCGCCGATGACGACCTGTGCACCATCACCGTCACCGAGAAGTTCAAGGACGACTGGGGCGACATCGGCTTTGTCGTCAACATCACCAACAAGAGCGACAAGGACCTGACCTTCTACGCTCCCAGCGGTAAGACCAACGTCAACGGCACCATGAAGGAACCCTGGTTCTCGGCTCACCTGATGCCCGGCACCAACGCCACCGAGGAATTCACGTTCTCGAACGGCGCGCTCGATAGCCTCGACGACCTGGTCAACACGACCATCGGCATCGACGCCTACCTGACCGATTCCTACGAGGACGTCGCCTCCTACAGCGCAACCATCGCGTAACGGCAGACCACGACAGCCGCGGATTGGCGGACACATCCGCGCACATGCCAGGCGGGGCCGCAGGAAAATATCCTGCGGCCCCGCCACTTTGCGCCGATAGGTAACGAGCGCTAGCGCTCCATATTGGGGACGATGCTGCCTTCGGTCACCGCGTGCACGGCCAGGCGCATGATGTTGTCGTAGCCGGTCTTGTTGAGAATCTCCGAGATACGGCGCTTAATCGTGCCCTCGCTCATAAACAACTCGGCCGCAATCTCGCGACGGCTCTTGCCTTCGCAGGCAAGGCGCAAAATCGACAGCTCAACGTCGTCGAGCGCCGCCGTGCCCGAAAAGATGCTTTCGGGCGGCTTGGGAAACGTGCAGTAGCCCGCCAACGTGGAACGCATCACGGCAAAGAGCTCATCGATGCCGACGTTCTTGTACACAAAGCTGTCGACGCCCGCCTCGCGCGCCTGATCCACAAAGGTGATCTCGGGCATACCCGTCATGATAACGATGCGGCACTCGGGCAGCTGCTCTTTGATGCGCGCTGCCGCCACGATGCCGTTGGAATCGTGCTCGGTGCACACGTCCATCAAAATCATGTCCGGATGCTCCTTGAGCGCGACGTCCAAGGCATCTGAGGCATCGGCGATGGCGGCAACAACGGTCATGTCGGGCTGGTCACCAACGGAGCGTGCGAGGCTCTCGCGCAAAATGGCCTGGTCTTCGACGATAAGGATACGAATCATGAGCTTCTCCTTTGGACCGTTGCGTTGGAGTTCAGCGGAATGGACACCGCAAGCGTAAAGGGCGGGGCGGCATGGACCTCCAGGGTGCCGCCCAGATTTTGCGCGACATGCCTCATACCAGGGATACCCGTTCCCTCGCGATACGATACGGGAGCGGGCGCACCGTCGTTTGATACCGTCATGTGTGCAATGACGCCACCGTCCGATACCTCCTGCCACAGGCGCACCTGAACCTGGTGGGCCTGCGCATGCTTGGTGGCATTGGTCGACGCCTCGCGAATTATCTGCAAAAAGGCAGCAGCGACGTGCGCATCGTCCGGAAGCGATCCATCTACATCGATCTGCACGCTCACCAGACCAAAGGCATGAACGATATCGCCCAGCTGCTCCGCAGGCTCGCTAGCGCCACCGCTACGCAGGTCGGCGGTAATCGAGCGCAGCAACGGGTCAATCTGCTCGAGCGACTCGTCGTCCAGGCGTCCCTCTTCCAGATATCGATGGAGGATGGACAGGCGCTGGCCGATCACGTCGTGCACGCGGGCACGCATGCGCAGGTAGGCCGCATTGTCGGCAACCTTCTTAACCTCTTCGATCTGAGCCTGAAGTTCTTGACCCGCAAGCTCAAGCAGGTGATTGGCCTGCGCCAGACGGTCGTGGGCATGCGCGTACTCCGTCACGTCCAAGCCAATAATACGTTCGAACGAACGACCCGAAACCATAACATCGTCGCGCACAAATAGGCGAATCTCGGCGGAAGAAATCTCGATCACCGCACGCGCCTCACCAAAGCGGTCCAAGTTGATCCGCACGCGATTCCTGCTGCTTTCGGGCATTTGCATGCTGAGTTTGCGAAGGCCATTCCACGTGCCACTCATATCGCCCAGGTCGGTGGGCATGTGAAGCTCCACGAGATTCTTGCGCATGCAGCGGTTCATGAGCAACGGGCGGCCCTTCGAATCCAGATACAGAATGCCCACGGGAATCACGTTGATAGTCTCGATCGTCGAGAACGCCGTGATGTCCTCCTGGCGGTTGCGCACATCCATCAAAAGCGCCGCGACGGAGCGGAACAGGAAGAACGCGCCCTCCGCGATAAGGACCGCGGTCCATGCCGGGCCCATGGCATAAACCACCGGCGGTGTCACGGCGGCAACGAGCAGCAGCTCAACCATCATGACGGGACGACGATAATGCACCATAAGGACCACGCCATAGACGGCAATCGCAGCGTTGAGCCATAGCAGCGCGCCCGCCGCCTCGGCGGCGACGTGAGGCGGCGCCACCAAATACGAGCCAGACAACGCGAACAAGATGACGGCCGAGATAATCAAGTGCAGCACAAGGCTCGCCTCGTAGGCGCAAATCACTTTGCGGTTGTAGGACGAGCGGCGCGATGCGATGAGCGGAACGTGAATGGTCTGCAGGCACGCCGCCAGAGCAAAGACGATATCGAGCGCAACGATTTGGGGAAGGATAAGCGGAATCTGCATCGTCACTCACCTGCCCGCGGCATCAATACGATCATGCGCAGCTGACCGGGCTCGCCCTCAAGGCGATATGCCACGTTGCGCCC
>JAJWXI010000048.1 GCA_021641225.1 Collinsella aerofaciens
GTTGACGCGACCGCCCGCAATGGAGATCTGCGGTGCCAGGCCTGCCTGCAGCAGCACGCACACGATGGCGGCGATAACAAACGTGCGGGAGCTCATCCCCTGCTCGTGTAGATCCATGGACATGCCCCCTATTCGCTCGAGCCGGAATCGGTCGTCTCGGACGTGTCGGAACCGTCATCCGAGCTCTCGTCCTTCGTCTTGGTCGCAGCATCGCGCGACGTTCCCTGCGGCGTGCTATTAGCGGTGCTCACGTCCTCATCCGAGGCCGACTGTTCGTCGGTCAGCGAGGTGATGACCAGCACTTCCTCGTTGTTCTCGGCCGTCGTCTGGGCGCGCACCACAATGGTGTAGTACACGTCGTTTGCCGATTTCTCAACCGACGAGACGGTGCCGAGCGGTAGACCCTTGGGGAACACACCGCCAATGCCCGAGGTCACGATGATGTCGCCAACCTTAACGTCGGAATCGACGCTCACATACTCAAGACGCAGCGTGCCGTCAGCCTGACCCTGCAGCATGCCCTGGGCGCGCGTGTCCTGCACCATGGCGGACACGCCCGAGTTCTCATCGCCAATCAGGCGCACGGTGGACGTCTTGGCCGAGACCTCGATAATCTGGCCTATGACACCGGCAGAACTCGTCACGGGCATGTTGATGGTAAGCCCGTCGGCAGAACCCTTATCGATGGTAACGGTCGAGGTCCAGGCATCGCCCGAAGCGCCGACGATACGAGCTGCGGTCGATTTGAGGTTGTAGGTCGACTGCAGACCGACCAGACCCTCCAGTCGCTCGGCGGTCTTTTGAGCCTCGGAGAGCTCGGCGACCTTAGAGGTCAGTTCCTCGTTTTGCTTCTTAAGCTCGTCAAGCGTGTCCTGTGACGCCGTAAGGTTAGAGAACACGTTACCGATCGCATTGAAGGGAGCCGCCACAGCCGAGCCCAGAAAACGCACTGGCGAGGTAATCGTCGTCACGCCCGAACGAACGGCATGAATCGGCCCCGTCTCGCCCTCACGAATATAAAACGTGAGCAGCAACACCGAAATCAGGCTGAAAACAATCAACGGGCGCATACCCGTTGATTGTCGCTTGGTATTCAGATTTGGAGAGAAACCCGAAGATCGTGCCAAATGGAATCCACCTTTTGGAAATTAAGCATTGGTCTGGACGAAGCCGCCATCAAACGCATTGGCCTCGAGCACGCGGGCGCAGCCGTTAACAACGTTATCGAGCGCCGTGGGGCTGACGTTAACCGAAACGCCGGTCTCATCGCGCAGGCGCACGTCGAGACCGCGCAGCAGCGCGCCGCCACCGGTCAGCAAAATGCCGTAGTACATAAGGTCCGAGGCAAGATCGGGAGGCGTAGCGTCGAGTGCGTCCTTGACGGCCTTGGCCATCTCGTCGAGCGGCTTGTTGAGCGCGCGACGAATCTCCTCGCTCTCGATGCGCACGGTCTTGGGCAGACCGGTGATCACGTCGCGGCCGTTGACCTCGACGTCGAGCTCGTCCTTGAGCGGCACGGCGGAGCCGACCTTGATCTTGATGTCCTCTGCCGTACGCTCGCCGATGGCCAGGTTGTAGGCATCACGAACGTGCGTGAGGATGGCCTGATCGAACTCGTCGCCGGCAATACGGATGGACTGCGAGACGACGATGCCGCCCATAGCGATAACGGCAACCTCGGTGGTACCGCCACCGATGTCGATGACCATGGAACCGGTGGGTTCCTCGACGGGCAGGTCGGCGCCGATAGCGGCAGCCATAGGCTCTTCGATCAGATAGGCCTGGCGGGCACCGGCCTGGATCGTGGCCTCAAAGACAGCGCGCTTCTCGACCGACGTGACACCGGAGGGAACGCAGACGACAACACGCGGACGCGGAGTCCACGGATAGCGCTTCTCGGACGCCTTGTCGATAAAGTAGCGAAGCATGGCCTCGGTAACATCGAAGTCGGCGATGACGCCGTCCTTCAGGGGACGAACGGCCACGATGTTGCCGGGCGTACGGCCGAGCATGCGCTTTGCCTCGATACCGACCGCCAGGATGCGCTCGTCATTCTTGTCGATGGCGACAACGGAGGGCTCGCGAATGACGATGCCCTTGCCGCGCACGGAGACAAGCGTATTTGCGGTGCCGAGGTCGATGGCAAGATCGCCCGCATAGCTACCGAAGAACATATCCATCAAAGAAAACAACGCAACTCCTGATGTGTTGGATGATTGCTGGAAAACTACTAGCTCATCATACTAGCGCAAGCCCGGCGCCTCACTTGCGGTGAAGCGCCGGGCAAAGCTAAATCCCATAAGGTCACTACTGGTTGTCAGCAGCCGAGAAATCCATATCAAGCGAAGAAACGGCCCAGCCGATATGGTTGTCGGAGCGCACGAATTTGACGGTGTACTCCTGCTCGCCGCCCTTGGACAGCGATGCCTTCACCTTAGCGGTCGTCTCGGTCATGGACTGATCCATGCCCTCGACGGACACGGTGGCACCCTGCGGAATCGAGGAGATGATCATCGACTTAGCGTCCTCGGACAGGTTCGAGGCCAGGCAAGACTCGGCCTTTGCGGTGTCACCGTCGCCGGCAGCCTGGAACAGATCGGTAACGACAGACTCCTGAGACGGGAAGCCAAAGCCGCGCGTGTAGGCAAAGCCCAGACCGCCCGCGGCGATCAAAATGAGCAGAAGCAGCACGATGAAGACTTTGAGGCCCGTGTGGCGATGGCGACGACGGACCTTGGCCTGCTTACGATCCTGACGATCCTGCTGGACCATCTCGGACTCGGACAGCGTAAAGAAGCCGGTGTCCGAGGGATCGGGCATAAACTGACCGGTCGCGCCCGTAGGATCGAGAGGATCGACGGCAGAAGCGTCCATCGCGGGCGCCGGAGCCGTGGCCATAGCCGTCTGGGCAGACAGCGCGGCAAGCGAATCGTGCACGCGGGCAAGCTCATCGGCCTGCTCGGAGGTGAGCTGGTAGATGCCATCGGCAGTAGCGGCGTTAAAGGCATCGAGTGCGTCGGAGGGACGGCCGGCGGCAGAAAGCGCCTGACCCATGCCGGCGTTAAGCGCACGCGTGTCGTCGCGGGGGCCGGCAAAGTCGATAGCCGTGCGGTAGGTCTCCACGGCATCCGCGGGTCGGCCAAGCTTGATGAAGCAGCGGCCGAGCTCGCCAAGGGCGGCAGCAGGAGCCGGGTTGGCACCGTCGATGGCAGCCTGACGGAAGGCGGTTCCCGCGTTGGCATAGTCGCCCGACAGGAACAGCGCATTGCCTAGACCCAGATAGGCCTTGAACGGCGTGGCATAGGAAGCATCCTGCGTAGCAGCAGAGAACGCCTGGGCGGCCGTCGTGTAGTCGCCCACGGCGGCGAGCGCCTTGCCGCGGTTGGTGAGCAGCGCGCCGCGCTTGCCGTAGGTGCCGTCGTTGAGGGCGGCGGCATAGGCCTCGGCGGCCTCGGCATACATGCCCAGGTGCATCAAGGCGTTGCCACGAAGGTGATCTGCCTCGCCCATAATCTCATCGGGAGTCTTTGCCGCCCCAAGCATCTGGGCTGCAGCGGAAAAATCACCCGCGCGGTAAGCGGCGCGGCCCTGTTGGATCAGCTGGCTATTCAAGGAAGCCCCCTTTACTCGTGAACGATCTCGACATGGACGATCTCGTCGCCGGCACGCAGCTGCGAAATCACATCGAGACCCTCGACCGTGGTACCAAAGACGGTGTAACCGGAATCGAGGTTATGCTGGGCGCCCAGGCAGAAGTAGAACTGCGAACCCGCGGAATCGGGGTCCATGGAGCGTGCCATGGCAAGGGCGCCATCGACATGGCTGTTGCGCGGATTGGTGGCAAACTCGCCCTTGATGCAGTAGCCGGGGCCACCGGTACCGGGCATGCCGTCGGGGCCCTCAAGACCGGCAGCGACGTCGGCGCCGGACATGTCGCGGGTATTGGGGTCCCCGCCCTGGATGACAAAACCGGGCACATAGCGATGGAACTTAAGGCCATCATAGAAGCCCATCGTGGAAAGCTCGCAGAAGTTCGCGACATGAATGGGAGCGCCCTCGCCTTCAAACTTGACCTTGATGGTACCCTTCGACGTCTCGATTACGGCGCACTCGTCGCCGACAAGCTGATACTCGGGCGTGTAGAGCTCTTTCTTAAAACCAAACATGTGGTTCCTTCCTCGTGCGTTTAAAGCATATTTGTACGAATTGTAGCAATAAGCACGGGCTTACATCAATTGCGCACGTAGGTTATGCCGACTATGGCGAACTAATTTTAGGAACGCTGCTGCGGCTTCCAGGAACCCACATTGGCATCGTACTGGTTCAGCGCGCTGTTGCCGCCCTGCGCGATGGGCGCCAGGATCTCGCTTTGGTGGGAACTCATCGACTCGCCATCGGGAATGGCCAGCGAGATATCCCAGCTCTGGCAGATTACGTCGACGCGCTCATACATCCACTCGGCAAGCTGCTTTAAGTGGGCGATGTCGTCCGCATAGACCGTATCGTCCTGTACTTTCAGGTTGTTGAGCTCATCTAGCGTCTTTTTGATCTGGTCGCGCAGGGCGTAGGCACTCTGCGAAAGCTCCTGACGGGTGGACAGCGGCGTTCGGAGATAGCCGTTGTTAAAGGAATCGATGACCTCGCCGATCTGGTCCTCATCAGCGTAGGACACGATGGTCTGATACAGACCGTCGAGCCTGGTATAGAGCTGATCATCGGTGAGCACGGTTTCTTCCTGGACCACCTCGGCAGAATCGCCCTGCTTGGTATCGTCCTCAGTCGCCTCGCCCTTTTGACGCGTGGGGAAGGTGGTTTGTGCAGCTTGGCCAAACTGGTCGTAGAAGCCAGGCATGACACCCATGGGATCGGTCGTCACGAACCAATAGGCACCGCCGCACACAAGGGCAAGGACCGCGATGACGATAAGCGGCTTGGGAATATGACGCTTGTGCTTGTGATAGGCGTCCTCGTCGGGGTGCACCTTGCGCTTAGGTTTTTGAGCATCGTCACGCAGGGAAACGGGAGTGGGAATTTCGACCTTGGGGATACCGAAATCCTTATCGAAAGCCGGCAGCACGCAGGTCTCATTGGGGTCGGCGGCGTCCGAAAGCACCGCAGCGGCAGAGGTCGGCGCATGCGGCACCTCGGTATCGATCTGCTCTTGCGTTAGACGCGGAAAGCCCGCCGTGCGGCCCGCTGCCAGGTCGGATGCGGCCGCGTCCTCGGAGAGGATACCCGGAGCGGGGCGTCCGCATTTGGGGCACGTACGATCATGCGGAGAAAGACGGGCACCGCAGCCCTCACAGAACACAAACTCGGTGTGCTCGGGACCATCGCCCGGACCCACATAGGCGTTGCAGTAGGGGCAGAACGAGGCGCCGTCCTCGATAGTCTTAAGGCAATGCGGGCAGATCACGGCATCCTCTTTTCGAAGCAATTCAAACAATCGAGGTTAGAGCATAACATCGCCACGGCCCCACAGGAGCAAGGCACCAATTCAACATCGCCAGGGCGCGTAGTTACTTCTTCTTTTTGCTCGGCATCGAGACTTTGATGCCTTGGGCGGACTTGGTCACGCGAGAGCGCTTGGCTCCGGTACCCTTCTTTTTCTTGGGCTGGGCCTGGGCCACGCCCTCGAGTGCGCGGGCCTCGGCCTCGCGAACGGTGCGAGCTTCGCGGCGCTGCGCCATGTCGGCGGCGACGCGCTTGGCAAAACGCTCCGCCGTCGAACCCGTCGAGCTCACCTTGCCGCCACCGCGACCCAAGCGGACGCGCACACCGCGGCCAAAACCAGTTGCGGCATGACGACGACGCGGCTTGAGCGAATCCATCATCGTGGCGAGCTTAAAGAACACCGAGCAGGTAATGACCACGATGACAGCCAAGATAACCATCTGGCCCATCGTCAGATTGGCAATAGACAGCAGCTTCGGGAATCCGATAACGCCCGTCAGGATGCCGACGACTACAAACACAAAGAGCGCCACACGTAAGGGCGTGAGGGGCTGCGAGATGCGCCAGATCAGGCTGACGCTCGCCGCGCACGACGTAAGCAGGCACATCGTAGACAGCGTGAGCTGACTAAAGCCAAACACGCGCGCCACAAAGATATCGAGCGCCGCGGCCAAAATGACCGCAATCGACGCCGGCAGTGCCCGCTTGAGCACGTTCGTCAGGAACGACCCCTTCACGCGAGCATTGTTGGGCTCCAGGCCCAACACAAAGCCCGGCGCGCCGATGCAGAAGAAGTTGATGAGCGTCATCTGGATTGGCTCGAAAGGGTACGGAGGCAGCGCGATGCACAGCGCCGCCAGGCCCATCGAGAACAGCGTCTTGGTTAGAAACAGCGAAGCCGAACGCTGCAAGTTGTTGATGGAGCGACGGCCCTCGGCCACCACAGCAGGCATCGAGGCAAAGTCGTTGTCGACCAGCACAATTTCGGCCACGTTACGCGCGGCATCGGAGCCGGCCGCCATGGCGACGGAGCAGTCGGCCTCCTTGAGCGCCAGCACGTCGTTGACGCCGTCGCCCGTCATGGCCACGGTGTGCTCGCGGCGCTTGAGCGCCTGCACGAGCTCGCGCTTCTGCTGCGGGGTCACACGACCAAAGACATGATAGCGGTCCACTGCGGCATCGAGCTTGGCCGGCGTATCGAGCGTCGTGGCGTCCACATAAGCGTCCGCCCCCGGCACGCCCACCACGCGCGCGATCGACGACACCGTACGCGGGTCGTCGCCACTGATCACGTTGAGGGTCACGCCCTGCTCGTTAAAGTAGCCGATGGTCTCGGCCGCCGAGGTACGAATCTCGTCGCGGATGGTCACAAAGCCCACGGGCTCGGCCTCGCCCACCATATCGCCATCGGGCGTAAAGCCGTCCACGCGCGCCACCACGAGCACGCGGCAGGTATCGGCAAGCTCGGCGACACGATTCTCGACCTGGGCAAACGCACGATCAGAGAGCACAAACTGCGCCGCACCCATCACATAGGAGCCCTGTGCAAACGACGCGCCGCTCCACTTTTTGGAAGACGAGAACGGAATGACCGACAGCGGCTCAGACACCTCGACCGGGCGATCGGCGTAATAGTTGAGCAGCGCCTGGCAGGTCTCGTTGGCATCGGCCGAAGTCGCACGCGCCACGTTAGCCAGAGCAAAATCGAGCACCGTGGTATCGACGGGAACAGATGCCTCGTTCTCCCCCAGGCCCAGGGCAACGCCCTCGACCGGTAGCGGATAGGTACCCTCGACCTCCATGCGACCCGATGTGATGGTGCCCGTCTTGTCCAGGCACAGCACGTCGACGCGCGCGAGCGTCTCGATGCAGTAGAGCTGCTGCGCCAGCACCTTGCGGCGGGCCAGGCGCACCGTGGCGATGGCGAGCACCGACGAGGTCAGCAGCACCAGGCCTTGCGGGATCATGCCCAGCAGGGCGCCCACCGTGGACAGCAGCGCCGACGAAGGCACATGACCAGCCAACAGCTCGGAGAAGCACCACGAAAGCGCGCTATCGCCCGGAGTTCCCGCGGCATCCCACAGCTCGCTCACACTCGAGGCAAACAACGCCAAACCGAGCGGGATCATGATGATGCTCGCAAAGCGCACGATGGCGTTAAGCGCGTTCATGATCTCGGAATTGACCTTTTTGACGTACTTGGCCTCGTTATTAATTTTGGCTACGTAGTTGTCGGCGCCGACATGGATCACGCGGGCGCGCAGCAGGCCCGAGTCGATAAAGCTGCCGCTCATGAGCTCGGAACCGGGCTGTTTCTTAATAAGATCGCTCTCGCCCGTCAGCAGGCTCTCGTTCACGAGCGCCTCGCCCGAAACCACCACGGCGTCAGCGGGGATCTGGTCGCCGCGCCCCAGGCGGATGATGTCGTCGAGCACGATCTGGTCCAGGTCGAGCTCCACCTCGGAGCCGTCGCGCACCGCGATGGCCTTCTTGGAAGTCAGCAGCGTGAGCTTATCGACCATCTTCTTGGAGCGCATGGACTGAATGACGCCAATAGCGGTATTGAGGAACACCACGAACAGGAACGTCAGATTCTTAAACGAACCGGTCAAAATGACCAGGAACGCCAAGATCACGTTGATCAAATTGAACAACGTGCAGAGGTTCTCGATGATGAGCTCTTTGACCGACTTGGTCTTGAGCTCCATGTTGCGGTTGATCTTGCCAGCGGCAATGCGTTCCTCGACCTCGGCAGTCGAGAGTCCGCGCTCGATATCCGTTGCTGCCATACCACGTCCCATCACGTCGTATCGGTATAAGAAAACCGCCCGGACCATACGAGGTTCGGACGGTCTTACGTTCGATGGTGCCCCATGTTGGATTCGAACCAACGGCCTTCTGCTCCGGAGGCAGACGCTCTAATCCCCTGAGCTAATAGGGCGAACGGAATGCATTATACCCAAGTGCACCACGGGCTATCAAAATAAAAGAAAAAGCTCTGCAATTCCGTGGGAGACGCAGCCCAACGGCACACTTTAGAAGGCAAAAGTGAGTCAGATAGTATAAACTCTCATGCACCATATATACACGGCTCGCGATGCGGGCCGTTTTTGCAAAGGATATCCATCGAGGTGAGAGGCACACCATGATTGCAATTTTAAAGCAGAGCGCCAGCGACGAGGCCGTCAGCCACATCGTCAGCTGGATTGAGAAGAAGGGTCTCAAGACCGACGTCTCGCGCGGCGAGAACGAGACCATCATCGGCCTCGTGGGCGATACGACCAAGATCGACCCCTTCCTGCTCGAGTCCATGGACGTCGTCGAGCGCGTACAGCGCGTCTCCGAGCCGTTCAAGCGCGCCAACCGCAAGTTCCACCCCGAGGACTCCATCATCGACTGCGGCCACGGCGTCAAGATCGGCGGCGACCAGTTCCAGGTCATCGCCGGCCCCTGCTCCGTCGAGGGCGAGAACCTCATCCGCATCGCCCGCCGCGTGAAGGCCGCCGGCGCCACGATGCTGCGCGGCGGCGCCTACAAGCCGCGCACCTCCCCGTACGCCTACCAGGGCATGGGCCCCGCCGGCCTTGACCTGCTGTGCGAGGCATCGGCCGAGCTCGACATGCCGATCGTCACTGAGATCATGGACCCGCGCGACGTGCAGATCTTCCTGGACAAGGAGATCGACGTCATGCAGATCGGCGCCCGCAACGCCCAGAACTTCCCCCTGCTCAAAGAGGTCGGCAAGACGCAGACCCCGATCCTGCTCAAGCGCGGCATGTCCGGCACGATCGACGAGCTGCTCATGGCCGCCGAGTACATCATGAGCGAGGGCAACGACAACGTCATCCTGTGCGAGCGCGGCATCCGCACCTTCGAGACCCGCACCCGCAACACCTTCGATCTCAACGCCGTGCCGGTGCTGCACCACCTGTCACACCTGCCCGTCGTCGCCGACCCCAGCCACGCCACCGGCTACACGCGCTACGTTGAGCCCATGGCGCTCGCCGCGACCGCCTGTGGCGCCAACGGCCTGGAGATTGAGGTCCACGACGAGCCGAGCCGCGCTTGGTCCGACGGCGCCCAGGCACTCACCCCCGACCAGTTCGACGACACCATGCGCCGCATCCGTGCCATCCGCGAGGTCGTCTGCCAAGAGACCATGGAGTAGTCCATGGGAACGGTGAGAAACGCACGCGTTAACCAGGGCGGCCCCAAGTGCGCCGGCATTGTAGGCCTGGGACTGATCGGCGGCAGCTTCGCCCGCGGCTATGCTCAGGCGGGCGTCCGCGTGCTGGCCTGGGACCCCGACGATGACGTTATGACGGCCGCCAGCATGGGCACCGTCGCCGGCGAGCTCAACGACGAGACGCTCGGCGAGTGCGACATTATCGTGCTGGCCTGCTACCCCGAGGCGTGCATCGAGTGGCTCGAGGCGCACGCCCAGGCGCTCGCCGACGCCACCGACACCGAGGCCATCATGGGCCCCGTGGTCATCGACACCGTGGGCGTTAAGGGCATCGTGTGCCAGCGTGCTTTTGAGCTCGCCCGCGAACACGGCTTTTACTTTGTGGGCGCACACCCCATGGCGGGCACGCAGTTCTCGGGCTACGCGCACTCCCGTGCCGACCTGTTTCAAGGCGCGCCGCTCGTGCTCGTGCCGCCCGCGGTGGACGACGCACTTAAGCTGGAGCTTTTGGGCCAGGTGCGCGAAATGGTGCGCCCCCTGGGCTTTGGCAAGTTCAGCGTAACGAGCGCCGCCGAGCACGACCGCGTCATCGCCTTTACGAGCCAGCTCGCGCACGTCGTCTCCAACGCCTATGTAAAGAGCCCGACCGCCCAGGTCCACCACGGCTTTTCGGCCGGCAGCTACCGTGACCTCACCCGCGTGGCGCATCTCAACCCGCAGATGTGGTCCGAGCTCATGATCGACGACGCTGACGCTCTCGCCTTCGAGATCGACCATCTCATCGAATCGCTCGGCGCCTACAGCCGTGCACTCAAGGACCGCGACCAGCGCTATCTGGAGAACCTCCTTGCCGAGGGCGACCGCATTAAGCGCGCGCTCGACGACGAGGCCTCGCACTAAACCACCTACCACGCCAGGTCGAAAGGACCGAAGCTTATGGCGATTACCATCGATATCGACACCGCACGCCCCTACCAGGTGCATGTGGGCACGTTTTTGCTGGAGCAGGCAGGCCCGCTCGTCCGCGCCACCGCCGGCGGCACCAAGGCCGTCATCGTGACGGACACCAACGTGGGCCCCCTCTACCAGATGCCCGTTAAGCAGAGCCTGGAGGCGTCAGGCTACGAGGTGAGCATCTGCACCTTCGAGGCCGGCGAGGCCCATAAGCGCGCCGAGACCTACGTTGCCATTTTGGAGTTTGTGGCCGAGCACGAGCTTTCGCGCTCCGACGTGATCGTGGCGCTCGGCGGCGGCGTCGTGGGCGACCTGGCCGGCTTTGCGGCCGCCACGTACATGCGCGGCTGCAAGTTTGTGCAGATCCCCACGAGCCTACTCGCCATGGTAGATTCGTCGGTCGGCGGCAAGACGGCCATCGACCTGGCTGCCGGCAAGAACCTCGCCGGCGCGTTTTGGCAGCCGAGCGTGGTTATCGCCGACGTGGGGTGTCTGGCGACCCTCACGCCCGAGCAGTTCGCCGACGGCTGTGGCGAGGTCGTGAAGCACGCCGTCATCGCCGATCCCGAGCTTTTCGACGAGCTGGAGAAGACCCCGCTCACGCTGGAACTCCTTAATAAGGACGTGGCTCGCGTGGCGCTCATTATCGCCCGCAATATCGACATCAAGCGCGCCGTGGTCGTTGCCGATGAGCGCGAGACCAACCAGCGCAAGCTGCTCAACTTTGGACACAGCGCCGGACACGCCGTCGAGGCCTGCGAGCACTTTGAGCTCGGCCACGGCAACTGTGTGTCGATCGGCATGGGCATCATTACGCGCGCTGCAGCCCTGCACGGGGCGTGCGATGCCGAGCTGCCCGGTCGTATTGAGGAGCTCTGCGCCCGTCACGGCCTCAAGAC
>JAJWXI010000049.1 GCA_021641225.1 Collinsella aerofaciens
GTACTAGCGCCGCATTCAGCGGTCCAGAGCCCCGCGCGCAGCTGCGGGCGCCTCAGTCGCTTCGCACGCGCGGTAGCGCACGCCCGAGCCGCCGCGCGCCTCGATCCCGAGCCAGCCCTCGCCGTCCGACTCCCGCCCGAAGAAGATGAGCTGGAGCTCTCGGACATTGCCCCTGTCGTCCGCCGCGTCCACCAGGTAGACGTAGTTCGCCCCCGCCCCGGTGGCGTCGGCGTAGAAGCTCGCGTGGCTGCCGGGCTCAGGCGCGGGCGCCCACATGGCGATCTCAAGGTTGGGCAGCACGCGGTCGGCGATCGAGCGCAGCGCCGACCCCCCCAGCCGGCGTCGAGCAGGGCATTCCTGCCCAGGACGAGCGCTGCGGAGAGGAGGGCGAGCACGGCGGCGAGCGGCCTCCTACGCATCTGCCCTCCCGTCCTCGAAGCGGCAGAACCAGGCGAGAAGGACGGCGGCGGCTGCCAGGGTGAGCGCGAGGCCAGCGAGCGCAGTCGTGAGGAGAGGGCCCGCCGCGCGTGCGGCGTCGATGAAGGCCTCCACCCCGAGCGACCCCAGGCGCGCGGGCCAGGCGAGCGGCACCCAGCCCAGGGGCGTCGCTGGGGCACCGGTGAGCTCGCCGGTCATGAGGCCGTGCGCAAGTCCGCCCACTGAGAAGAACGCGAGAAGCATACCTGCAGCGCCGGCGCCGATGGCGGCGTTGTGGCCGAGGCGCAGGGCCACGCCGAGCCACAGCGCGTAGAGGGGCAGGCTGCCCAGCACGATGCCCGCCCAGGCGGCCGCAAGCGGAGCGGGCCCGAGCGGCAGGCGTCCGGCGACGGCGAGCGCGCCCCCGAACACGCTGAGCGCCACGGCCAGCGCGCCCGCGCCGAGCGCCGCAAGGGCGAGCAGCTTCGCCGCGACGGCGCGCCCTCGCGAGGGGACCGCCGTGAGGTTGGTGAGGCGCCCGGCAGCGCGCTCCTCGTCCACGGCGAGCCCGCAGACGATGGCGGACATGAGCGGCATGAGGGCGCCGAGGAACTGGGCGTAGGCGTCCGCGCCCAGCGCCGGGTCCCATCGGGTTACGGAGAAGTACTCGCCGCAGGCAAGACCGGCCGCCAGGCCGCAGGCGAGGTGCACCGCCGCGAGCGGGGAGCGCGCCAGGCGCAGGGCCTCGGAGAGCAGGGCCCGCGGGAGAGTCATGCGCGGCGTCGGGTCGGAGAGTCGTGTCATGGCCATCACCTCTCCTCGGAGCGCGCGAACCAGGCCGCGCCCGCCGCCGTGAGCGCGGCGAACGCGAGCGCGCAGACCGCAAGGCCCGCCAGCGTGAGCATGCCGTCCGCCATGAGCGCCCCGCCGAGCGCCATGTCCGCCGCGAGCGGCTCGCCGCTCGGCAGCACGGGGATGAAGCTCGTGGGGATGACCATGTTCGCCGACGGCGGAAAGAGCTGCGGCAGCGGCACCAACGACCAGGCGAACCCACCTACGAGTTGCGCGGCGAGCGGGCAGAAGATGCCCGCGAGCATGCCGAGCCGCGCCGTGAGGAAGAGCCCTGCGGGGATCATCCACGCCGCGGTCACCGTGTTGGCGAGCGCGCAGAGGAGCATCGTGAGCGTGCCCGCGGCCGTGAGACCCTGCGAGGAGAACGCCGATCCCGCGAGGTAGATGACGAAGACCACGAGGTTCGAGAGCGTGCAAAGAGCGAGGCACCAGAGCGCCTTGGCCCACCAGGCTCGCCCGAGCGGGAAGCCCAGGCCCAGAAGCCCCCGCATCCGCGTGCGAGCGTCCGCCCGCGCGACGCACGCCACCACAAGCGATAGAGACACGGGCAGGAAGAGCGCGTACCAGTAGTTCCACGCGCTAAAGATCTGCACGCCCCGGTAGGGCATCGCGCCGAGCAGCGGCATCGGCAGCGCCATGAGCACGGCCAGGCGAACCGGTGCCGCGTGGCGCGACTTCAGGGCCTCGGCGCGCAGGCCCGCGAGCAGGCCGCCTTTCTCGCCCGTCATGCCGCCACCTCCCCGCGCGCTCGTCGCCCTTCCCGGCAGAAGCTCATGAAGAGTTCCTCGAGGTCCTGCCCGGGACGAAGCGCATCCTCGTAGGCAAGGCGCCCCCCGCAGATGATGCCGATGGTGTCTGCCATCTGCTGCACCTCGGAGAGGATGTGGCTCGAGACGATCACCGTCGTACCCGCCGCCGCGAAGCCGCGGATCTGGTCGCGCAGTTCCTCGATGCCGATGGGGTCGAGGCCGTTGGTGGGCTCGTCGAGCACGAGCAGGCGTGGCCGGGCGATCAGCGCCAACGCGAGCCCCAGGCGCTGCCGCATCCCCATCGAGAAGCGCCCGGCGCGCTTCTTCCCGGTGTCCGCGAGGTCCACGGCGGCGAGCACCTCATCTATGCGGCTCTCGGGAAGGCCCAGCAGCGTGGTGCGCACGCGCAGGTTCTCGCGTGCGGTGAGGTTGGGGTAGAGCGGCGCCTCCTCGATGAGGCTGCCGATTGCGTAGAGGTCCTCGCGGCGCCAGGCGTGCCCGGCAAAGAGGATCTCCCCGGCCGTCGGCCGCAGCATCCCGCAGATCATCTTGAGCGTTGTCGACTTGCCGGCGCCGTTGGGACCGAGCAGCCCGTACACCTCGCCCTCGCGGATATGAAGGCTCACGTCGGCCACGGCGTCCTGCGCCTGGTCGCCGCGGCCGAAGCGCTTGGTGAGCCCACGCGTCTCGAGCATGTAACCCATGGGTTTATCCTTTCTCTTCCGGGAGCGCGGGCCGAGTCACCGTGCCCGCGCGCCTTACCTTTCGGGTTCACCATCCATGGTGGGGCGCGTTTCTAACGAAGCCATAACGGCCGTTGGGTTCTTTTGGCGCCAACCCTTCTCGACCCGCACATCATGATTAATTTGTTTAAGGCAACAACTTTCCCGATCGATGTAATCACCGAATCAAAACGTGTACATCAGCCATCAAAGATGCCGAAAAATATCATATTTGGAGGCTGATGTACACAAATGCAGAATCCCGCACAACCCAGTAGCATCCTCCATATGTCTGGACTCTCTATGCTTACGCTGGATAGACATCGCCGGAACGGGTATAGTAGCGAAAGTTTTGTCGTTAACCAGCGGGGGAGTCCTGTGGGCATCAAAAAGAAGATCAAAAAGGAGCTTATCGGCACTTCCGATTACCCGTCGAATAAGATCTTTACGATCTCCAATTTCATCACCTTTACGCGCCTGATCCTCACCCTAGTATTTCTGTACCTGTTTGTGACGGATAACAACCGCGTCATCGCCATCGTTATCTACGCTGTTGCCGCCTCCACCGACTGGATGGACGGTCAGATCGCCCGCATGACCAAAACGGTCTCGTGGCTCGGCAAGGTCATGGACCCCATTTGCGACCGTGCGCTGCTGTTCACCGGCGTACTTGGACTGGTGGTCCGAGGAGAGCTGCCCATCTGGGTCTGCGTGCTCATTATCGGCCGCGACATCTATCTGGGCATCGGCACGCTTATCGTGCGTCATTATCACCGTCGCCCCATCGATGTCGTCTTTCCCGGAAAGATTGCCACAGCGCTGCTCATGACCGGCTTCTCGCTCATGCTGCTCGGTTTCCCCGTTATTGACGGCCTGCGCCTTTTACCTTCGACCTTCGCGGCCTTCCCGGGTCTCAACGGAAGCTCGGTGCCCCTCGGCATCTTCTTCGTGTATGGCGGCGTGATCTTCTCCATGCTCACGGCTGTCATCTACTCCATTAAGGGCGGAGTGGCCATTAAACAGGCTCTCGCGCATCCCGAGGACGAGGACATCGACTTTCTGAACCCTGAAATCGAAGACTGATTCATTGGGGTATGATTACGTACGGTTCATTATTTGCGGCACGTCCGCGATAAGTTAGGGGTTGTCATGGACAACATGGTTAACAATATGCCTCAGAATGATAAGACTGCTGACGCTACCTGCGTATTCCGCGTGCCTTCAAGCGACGTCACCGTTCCCGACCTCATGGCCAACGTGCGCATCACCGCCCCCGTTCTGTCCATCGTCAAGGGTCCGCAGACTGGTGCCGCCTTTGAGCTCGAGGACGACGTGACCACCATTGGCCGCGATCCTGCGAACGGCATCTTCCTCAACGACATGACTGTTTCGCGCAGCCACGCGCGCATTATCCGCGAGGGCCTCGGCGCTCGCATCGAGGACTTGGGCTCGCTCAATGGCACCTGGGTCGACGGTGCCATCGTCAATGCAGCCCCGCTGCACGACGGTTCTTCCGTCCAGATCGGTACGTTTACGCTCATCTACCACGAGAGCACGCCGGAGCGCATCGAAACCGGTGAGTAGGGCATGGCCGAACGCAACTATCTGAGTATCGGCCAAGTCGTCAACCTACTTCGAGGCGCATACCCCGATCTTTCGAACTCAAAAATTAGATTTCTAGAAGATGAGGGGCTCATTACCCCTCATCGTACGCCTAAGGGATACCGTCAGTACTCTAAGGAGGACGTTGATCGCCTGGAGGTCATCCTGCATTTGCAGAAGACCCGCTACATGCCTCTCAACGTGATTAAGCAGCGCTTGGAAAACGCCACGGACCTGTCAACGCTCGCCTACGAGGTGGGCTTGCTATCCGATGTTCCGCTCAAGACGGAGCCCAAGGAGACTAAGCAAAAGCTGCATCCCATCGAGACCATTCCCGATATGCTGGGCGTCGAGATTTCGTTTATCCGCTCGCTCGCCGAGAACGACCTCATTCGCATCATCAAGAGTCCGCAGAATCGTGAGCTCGTCGATGGTCGCGATTTTCCGATCATCCGCTACTGCTCCGAGCTGTCACGCTTCCATATCGAGCCCCGCAACCTGCGTCAGTACGTGTCTTCCGCCAACCGCGAGTCCTCGATGTTTGAGCAGGTGCTCGTGAGCATGCTTGGAATGGATACCTCCGATGACGAGCGCGACGCCAAGCTCGAGCGTGCGTTTAAGAAGCTTCACGACCTGACCGAGGGTGTGCACACTGCGCTGCTCAAGAACCGCGTTTTTGAGTCGCTCAACGCCGTGGTCGAGGACGCCGACATCGATGCACTCGATGAGGAAATCACTCGCTCCGAGTCCACCAAAGCCAAAAACGAAGAGATAGCCACGCCGGCTTCGCACGAGGATTCTCTCGTAAAGCCGCTCAAGGTCGTCGCCCCTTCGCACTCCGGCACCGCCACGGCGGGCAAATAACCGCTGCCGCTTATCCGGCAACCCATTGAAAGGTCATGCAATGTACGACTTCGAATCTCAAATCGTCGACATCCCCGACTATCCCGAGCCCGGAGTCATCTTCAAAGACATCACGCCCCTCTTTGGCAATCCCGAGGCGCTCAAAGCCATGACCGATGCCCTCGCCGAGCACTTTGCCGGCATGGGAATCACCAAGGTCGTGGGTCCCGAGGCTCGCGGCTTTATGGTTGGCGTACCGGTGGCTGTAGCCCTTGGCGCCGGCTTTGTTCCCGCACGTAAACCGGGCAAGCTGCCGCGCGAGACCGTAAGCCAGAGCTACGAGCTCGAGTACGGCACCGATTCAATTGAGATCCATGCCGACGCTATCAGCTCTAAAGATACCGTGTTGATTCTGGACGACTTGGTCGCGACGGGAGGAACCGTCGAGGCAACAGGTAAACTGGTGCGAGATATGGGCGCAAAGCTTATCGGTTACGGTTGTATACTTGAGCTTGCGTTTCTCAACCCGCGCGAGAAGCTCACGCCGTCTGATGACGATGTGGAGCTCTTTAGCCTGGTGACGGTAGGCTAGCCGTTACCCTTAGTTACTGGAAAGGAAGCTACATGCGCACAGCAAACACGCACAAAAACATGGCACGCTGCGCTGCTACGGCAACCCTCGCTTGTGTTTTGGGCTTGGGCCTCGCGGCTCCTGCCTACGCCGATACCGCATCCGACCTTGCCGCTGCTCGTACGAAGCTCGAGCAGATCGGTACCCAAACTCAGCAGATTTACGATGAGCTCGCCACGCAGACGCAAGCGCTCGATCAGACTGCCGGCGAGATCACGCAAAAGCAGCAGGAGATCGCCGATGGTCAGGCCAAGCTCTCGACCTATGTCGCCGGCGAGTACAAAACCGGCGGTCTGAGCCTGCTTCAGGTTCTGACGGGTGTCGATGATCTGAGCGATATGCTCAACCGTCTGTTCTACTACGGCAAAGTTTCTGATAAGCAGGCTCAGACCATTCAAGAGGTAAAGGAGCTTAAGCAGCAGCTCACCGATAAGCAGGCCGAGCAGGAGAAGAACGTCGCCACCACGCAAAAGAAGGTCGACGAGCTTAACGCCCAGCAGGCTGAAGCCCAGAACGTCGTAAATTCCCTGGATTCGCAGCTGCAGGCCGAGCTTGCCGCCGAGGCCGAGGCCAATGCCGCGCTGCAGGCCGGCATCAACGCTAGCACCGCCGAGAAGGCCACGGTGAGCAACGAGACTGCCGGTACGACCGAGAACACCAACAACGGTGGCCAGACCAGCAATAACAACCAGGGCGGCAACACTCCGGCTCCTACGCCGACACCCGCTCCGACGCCGCAGCCCTCCACGCCTGCTCCGGCTCCGACGCCTTCTGCTCCGAGCCAGTCCGTCGATGGCGGTTCTGTTGTCTCGCGTGCATACAGCAAGCTTGGTTGCGCTTATTCCTGGGGCGGAATTGGCCCGAACAGCTTCGACTGCTCTGGTTTTGTTAGCTATTGCCTCACTGGTCGCTATTGCCGCCTCGGCACCACGGGTACCTTTATGGGCTGGACGCGTGTGTCCGATCCGCAGCCCGGTGACGTTGTGGTCAACTCGTACCACACCGGCATTTACATCGGTGGTGGTCAGATGATTCATGCTTCCGACTACAATACGGGTGTTATCATCAGCTCCGTTGCCGCCGGCATGAACAACAACTATATCTTCGTGCGTTACTAAGTCATCTTACACAGCGTGTGAATGTGGACCTCGTGGCTTTAAGTCGCGAGGTCCATTCTTTTTTTTCTAATCTTGTACGGCTATCTAGTATTCAAAACTAGATAGCCGTACATTCAGTTTGCAAGATGGCTATAATTGTTGAGGAACAATTAGAAAGGACCCTCTATGAGCTGGGCACTTATCTCCGATTCAAGCTGCAACCTCCGCGATTGGCAACCGACCGCACCCCATACCACCTTTGCATTTGCGCCCCTCAAAATTCGAGTGGGGGAGCGTGAATTCATCGATGACCTTTCACTCGATGTTCATGAGCTCAACTGCGCTGTTCAGGCGGAGACGAACGCTTCTTCGAGCGCTTGTCCCAGCGTAGGGGAGTGGGCCGAGCTCTTCAAATTGGCAGACAAGACCATCTGCATGCCGATCTCTGAGGGCGTGTCGGGCAGCTACAACGCAGCAGCCACGGCTCGCGATATGGTTCTTGCCGAGGAGCCCGACCGGCAGATTCATCTAGTCAATTCGCGCGCAGCTGGCGGCAAAATGGACCTCATTTTCTTGCTGTTCGACCGCTATCTTGCAAGCAATCCGGATGTCTCATTCGAGGACGCTTGCGCATACTTCGATAGCCTTGAGCAGAACAGCAAAATCCTCTTCAGCTTGTGCAATTACGAAAACCTGGCCAAAGCCGGACGTATCCCTAAGGCAGCCGGCGTCATTGCCAACAAGCTCAATATTCGCATTTTGGGCACGGCGAGTGAAGTCGGTAAAATCGAACTCGTCGGACACACGCGTGGCGAAAAGAAGATGCTCAACAAGATTATCGACACCATGGAAGCCGAAGGTTTTACGGGCGGCGAGGTCGTTATCGACCATGTCGAGAATGAGGCAGGCGCCCAAGCACTTGCCAGCCGAATTGTGGAGCGCTGGCCAGGCTCCAAGACTATCATCATGCCCTGTAACGGGCTAGATTCATACTATGCCGAAATGCATGGGCTCATTATCGGCTACGGCATGGGCGTGGCTTCGGGCCAATAACGTCCAACCAAGCAAAAATACGGGCGGGACAAAGTGGCAGATAGCCCTTTGTTCCGCCCGTTTTATACGTCGGCTAGTTATTAAACCCATTAAACTTTAGATAGCTCATCAGGTACGCTTTCGAAACGAAGGATGAAACCGCACTGCGCACAAGCAGCGACTCACGCGTTACCTGATGCGCCGTATCGGGAACCGGCGTCTGCTCGACGGAAAACGCCGAACGAATCGATGCCTCGAGCTGATCGACCACATAATCGAAGGCCGTCGGGGCATCGTAGCTCAAACGCTGAATGTTAAAGAGTGCCTGCACCGCAGCAATAGGTAAGACCTGCTTAAAGAGGCAGATAGCGATCAGGCGGGCAATCTGCTCGCGGCCATATTGCTTTTTGACCGGAGCAGGCACCAGGCCGACCTTCACGTAGTTATTGATCATCGATGGCGTAATGACAGGGTGCTCAACGCAAATGGACAGCGGCTCCATCCACAGCGCAACATACTCAATAACCTGGTCGCGGTAGAGCGTCACATTGGGCAACTGGTCATAGCGCGGCAGACTCAACGTATTGAGTTTGCGCACGATTTCGGACTGAATAAATGCATCGGGCAGCACCGTCGGCTGAATATCCTCAGGCTTAATGCTGACCGACGAATCGGACATCGGAATAACGTGTTTAACGTGGTTCATAAAGGTCCTCCGTTCATTTTCTATATTGTATTCTAGGTTATCTAGTTTTACATACCACATAGCCGGCAAGTAAAAGTGGTTGGACAACACATTGATGCATCGTCCAACCACTTTGTTTAAAGATAGCAACCTTACATAAGATATATTATCGTACTTATCCGCGAAGAAACGCGTATGCGCTGGTTGCTGCTATGGCTCCGTCCGAAACGGCGGTCACAACCTGGCGTAAACGCTTGGAGCGGATATCGCCGGCTGCGAATAAGCCGGGCGTACGAGTGGCCATCGAATCGTCGGTGACAATGCCGCCGTCGGGAGCCAGGTCGACTAGATGCTCAACAAGCTCGGTATGTGGCTGCGTCCCCGTAAAAACAAAGATGCCAAACGAGCCGGGCTCAAATGACTCGGTATGAGTCTCGCCGGATGCATTGTCCTTAAAGGTAATCGTCGTTGGCATGGCTTCGCCCGATAGCTCCACAATACTAGTTTGGTACCTAACTGTAATATTGTCCTTTGCGAGTACTTTCTGAACAACACCATCGGGCGCACGGAACTGGTCGCGGCGCAGCACGATGGTCACACTGCTGGCAATGTCGGACAGGAACAGAGCCTCTTCGCATGCCGAATTGCCACCACCGATTACAAAAACCTGCTTGCCGCGGAAAAACATGCCGTCACATGTTGCGCAATATGAAACGCCACGACCGCGATACGTATCCTCGCCTGCGAAACCTGCCGGACGCGGCGTGGCACCCATGCAAGCGATAACGCTCGAGGCCAGCGTATCGCCCATATCGTGATGCACCGTAAACAACGCTGCATCGGCATCGTAATCGATACCCGTAACCATGCTCCATGTAACCTGTGCTCCCAGGCCCTCTGCATGCTGCTGAAAACGCTCGCCGAGTTCGGCGCCACTCAGGAGCGGGAAACCCGGATAGTTCTCGACCTCATTGGTTGTGGCGATCTGCCCTCCCGACATGCCCTGCTCAATCACGGTCGTCGTCAGGTTGGCACGCGCAGCATAAATGGCGGCAGCATAGCCCGCGGGGCCGCCACCGATAATCGCAACATCGATCGGCTTATCGGTAGTCATGAAGCGTCCTTTCGTCGAAACGTTGTCGTTCTTTGCGCTCGTACCCAAATTTACGTGAACGTGACACTCATGCACTACAATGATAAATCCGTATTACAAAGCTGAAGGGGAGTTATCGATGGACCAGGCGCAGACGAGTGACGACGCTCCCCTGCTCACGCACAGCACTCCCCAATCGGAGCAAACCACGCTCCTGGCTCAGCAAAAACCTCTCGTGACCATCGTGCACGCCTCCGTTGGCTCGGGCCACAAGGCCGCCGCAAATGCGATAGCGCAGGCATTCGACCTCATCCGCGGCACCAATGGCATCCCCAAGGATATTGAGATTGAAGTGCTCGATATCCTTGATTTTGGACGTATTAAATTCGACGGCAATAAGACCGCGGCTTCTTTTACGGGAGCCACGCGCCCCATTTACGACCTGACCTGGCGATATACGCTTACGGGACATCTTCTCTGGGGTGGCGGAACGGCATGGTCGCGAATTATGTTCCCCGCCTTCAACGAATATATTCGTAGCCGCAGGCCCATAGCCGTGGTTGCAACGCACATCACAGCAGCCAATGTTGCCGTGGGCGCCCGCGTAATTACGGGTATCGATTATCCGGTCATCTGCGTACCGACCGACTACGAAGTCGAGGGATGGTGGCCCCACAAGGACACCGATTTATTCTGTGTTGCCAACGAATTTATGGCCGAAACGCTGCGTCCGCGCAAGGTGCTCGAGACAAAGATTCGCATTACCGGCATTCCCATTCGCGCCGGATTCGACACGGATTACAATCGCGAGGAAGAGCTAGCTAAGTTCAACCTCCCCACCGACAAGACCGTCGTGCTGGTAATGGCCGGTGCCAGCTTGCCTCAACCGTACGTTCGCTTTCGCGCGGAGATGGACCGCACCCTCCCCTTCCTACGCAGCTTCGAAGACATGCACTTTGTCTTTTTGCCGGGCAAAGACACCGAATATGCCACCCGCCTCAAAACGCTCTTCGACGCCATGAAGCTCGAAAACGTCACGGTTCTGGACTATGTCGATGATATGGCAGCGCTTATGCACGGCTGCGACCTGGCAATTCTCAAATCGGGCGGACTCACCGTCACCGAATGCCTGTGCGCACACCTGCCGATGATCCTGCTGGGCAAGTCCTATGGCCAGGAAAAGGCCAACACCACCATGCTCACCGGCATGGGCGCCAGCATGCATGTCACCACCGCACGAGAGCTCATCGTTACCCTACGTCACTTGCACGATCATCCCGAATCACTCAAAGCCCTACTCATCAACGGCGAAGTACTACGCCGCCCCCACGCAGCCGAAGACATAGCCATCGCCGCCATGGAGCTCGTAGGCAAACCCCAAAAGCGCAAACGAGCCTTCTGCCGCTTCTACTGGGGCGGCAAACCCGCACATATCCGCTAGCGTCTTAATGTCCGCTTACCTGTGGGAGGCCCCTATATATCATCCCGTGCTCAAACATTCTCGCTTCGCTGCGAAACTGCGCGCGGGACGATATATAGGGGCCTCCCAC
>JAJWXI010000050.1:0-8405 GCA_021641225.1 Collinsella aerofaciens
GCTGGGTATAATCGTCGTATTGCATTGAAATGTGGCGAAAGGAGTGGCAATGTCTCGGTATTGCGCCTCGTGCGGCAAGCTTCTTGCAGATGATGCCAAGTTCTGCACCTCGTGCGGTGCACCCGTTGAGCAAACAGCCGCGAGCGATAGCCAGCCCGCTTTTGAGCAGACCGGCCCCCTTGATACGCCGCAAGCCAAGGCGGACGACCCCCTCGCCTATAGCCCCGACCCCGCCGCAAGGACCGAGGCCGTCGAGACCACGCAGCGCATACCCGTCGCGAGCGGCTCGACCCAACAGCAGCCGGCTCCCGCATACGCGCCCGCTTCGCCACAGACCCCCGCTCCCAAAAAGAGCGGCACCGGGCCGCTTATCGCCGTTATCGTTGTGCTGGTGGCGATCATCATCGCCCTGGTCGTTTTCTTTGTGATCAAGCCTTTCGACAACGCTGCCACGCAGACGACCGCCGAGGTAGCTAAGCTGCACCATGACGTCGACGACGATGACCTAAAGCCTCTCGGCGATCCCAACAGCCTGTACGACGATGATGACGATGACGACGAGGATGGCGGCGAAGCAACGCTCTCCGAGCAGAACCTCTACCGTCGCCTGAGCGAATACTACGACCTGCTCGAAGATCTCGACAGCCAGGTCCGTGGCTGCGCGCAGAACTTCAACGGCAACTATCTGGAAGAGGATCGAACCACCCGTCAAAATCTCGCCGACGTCGCCGAGCGCACGGAGGACACCATCGAGCAGTATTACGACATCGTCGAGGACCTGGACGTCCCGACGAGCTCCAAGAACTACAGCTCCTGGAAGGACATCATCGCCCTGTACGACGACCTGGATCACCGCATTGACGCAATCTGTGATGCCTGGGAGATCAGCCTGAAATACGCCAAACCTGCGGACCACAAGAATGAGATCGTGGCGCCGCTGTCGCGCGACAACGTGGCGGGCACCAATGACAATAAGTACCGCCTAGACTTTGAGGAGCGCTATCCCGGCGCCAAGCCTGTCGAGGTGAACTAGCGCTTTGTCGTTCCCGAGCCGGCAGTTAGGGACGTTCCTAAACTGCCGGCAGAAAAACGAGCGAGGATCATGAGACCCTCGCTCGTTTTTTTGGGCAATGTTTCGACTGCGCCGTTACTTGTCGGCGGCTGCATTCTTGGCAGTCGACTTCTTCGCGGTCGTCTTCTTGGCGGCAGTGGCTTTCTTAGCCGTGGTCTTCTTGGCCGCCGTCGTCTTCTTTGCCGTGCTCGCCTTGGTTGTGGTCTTGCGGCCGCGGGCGGGCTTTTTCTCCTTGGTCGGGCAGTCCATGTTGACGCAGATACGCCACGGACCGCGCGCCGTGTTGACCACCACGATGGGGGCGCCGCACTCGGGACAGGTCTCGCCCGTCGCCTCGAGTTTGCCACGCGCCGGCAGCGGATAGCTCACGCCGCAGTCATCGTAGTTGGTGCAGCGGATAAAGCGCTTGCCGCTCTTCTCGCTCTTGTGCGCGATCAGGTCGCCATGGCGTCCGGCCTCGGCACACACCTTGCACTCGCCCACTTTAAGGTCGGGCTCGTAGTTGGTGGGGCACGTCGGGTTCACGCAGATCTCGAAAGCCTTCTGGCGGAACGGCTGACACTTGATGCGCGGCGCGCCGCATTCGGGGCACACGGCGGCCTCGCCCTCGAGCGGGCTCACCTTGACGCCGCTCGGCACCGGATAGGTCACGTCGCAGTCGGGCCAGCCCATGCAGCCAATGAAGCTGCCACGGGTCTTGGCGCTCGTCTTCATAACCAGGTCCTTGCCGCACTTGGGGCAGGCGCCCACGCGCGCATCGGCCGTGACGGCGTCGCTGATGGCGTCGCCGAGCTCCTGCGTATGCTTGAGCAGCTCGTCGAGCACGCCGGCCAGCAGCGCACGCGAGTGCGTCACGACATGCTCTTCGGTGTCCTCGCCGCGCTCCACGCGAGTCATGTCGCCGTCGAGCTCGCTGGTCATATCGGGGCTCGTGATGCGCGGGGCAAACTGCGTCAGCGCGTCGATGATGGCGATACCCAGCTGGCTCGGCTCAACGGGATCGTTTTTGAGGTAGCGCACGGCGTACAGGCGCTCGATGATGCTCGCGCGCGTGGACTTGGTGCCCAGGCCGCGCTTCTCCATCTCCTGCACAAGTTTGCCCTGACTGTAGCGCGCGGGCGGCTCGGTCTGCTTGGCCTCAAGCTTAATGTCGAACACGTCGACCGTGTCGCCCTGCTCCAGCGGCGGCATCTGCTCGTCGCGCTTGAGTCCGTACGGGTATGCCTCGCGGAAACCCGGGGTCACGAGCACATCGCCCGAAGCCACAAACGGCTCACCGTTCACATCGAGCTCGAGCTTAGTGTTTTCGATGGTCGCGGGACCCATAAGCGTCGCTAGGAAGCGGCGGGCGATGAGGTCGTAAAGCTTGCGCTGGCCGCCATCGAGCGTGGACGGATCGCCTTCGCCCGTGGGGTAGATGGGCGGGTGGTCGGTGGTCTCGACTTTGCCGCGCGTGGGCTTCATGGGGCCGGCGAGTACCTTTTTGCACACGGGCGCCAGCGCCGGGTTGATCTTTGCCAGGTCGCTCACCACGGCGCCCAGATCGAGCGTCGCAGGGTACACGGTATTGTCGACACGCGGGTAGCTGATGAGACCCGCCATGTAGAGGGACTCGGCGATGCGCATGGTACGCGCAGGCGAGATGCCCTCGGCCGCAGCGGCAGCCTGCAGCGAGGTCGTCGCAAACGGCGTGGGCGGCTGCTGCTTGCGGGAGCGCTTGGTCACCGCGGCAACGGTCGCCGTCTTGGCGCCGTCGACGTGACCATACGCCGTCTCGGCAGCATCTTTGTCGGTAAAGCGTGCCGTCTTGTGCGCGATCTTAAAGCGATCGTCCTCGGCAGCGCCCTGCGCGGCACCCATACCGCGAATCTGCCAATAGTCCTCGGGCACAAACGCCATGCGCTCGCGCTCGCGCTCGACCACCAGGGCGAGTGTCGGCGTCTGCACGCGGCCGGCGGAGCGCACGTTACCAAAGCCGCCAAACTTGGCGAGCGTCAAGTAGCGCGTGAGCACCGCACCCCAAATGAGGTCGATGTGCTGACGGCTCTCGCCGGCGTCAGCCAGGTTCTGGTCGAGCGAGACAAGGTTATCGAAGGCCTGCGTGATCTCGGCCTTGGTAAACGAAGAATACTGGGCGCGGGCGACCGGCAAGTCGGGCGCAACCTCGCGCACCTTGTTGAGGGCGTCCGAACCGATCAGCTCGCCCTCGCGATCGAAGTCCGTGGCGATGATGACGCTGTCGGACTTTTTAGCGAGGTTCTTGAGCGAACGAATGAGTTCTTTCTCGGCCGGCAGCTTAATGACGGGCGCCCAGGTGAGGTAAGGCAGGCTCTCGAGCTTCCAGCCCTTGATGGAGATACCATCGGCAAGAAACGGCTTGCGCTTGGTGTCGTAGGGCGGACGAGCCAGGCCATCGGGCATGTCGGCCGGCAACATCTCGCCGTCCTCGGTAACCGAATACCAGCCCAGCTTTTTATCGAACAGCACGCTGTCGCAAAAATCGGGCGCAAGGATGTGACCGGCCAGGCCGATGGTCACGCACTCCTCGCCCTTCCACTCAAAACGGTAGATGGCGGTGTTGTACACCTTATCCTTTTTGGGCTTGCCCGTGGACAGACGCTCGGCGATCTGACGCGCGGCGTCGTTTTTCTCGGCGATGATGAGCTTCAAAAGAGGCTCCTATCTCGTGTCTTTGCGGCTACGCCCGCCCGTATGGCGGCCGACTTACGCCCTTGCTTGCTCGATCTGCCCGATGAGCCAATCGCACCAGGCATCCATGCCCTCGCCCTTGCGCGCGCTCACGGCAAACCGCGGCGCCTGCGGATTGAGGTCATCGAGTGTCTTAGTATACCTATCCATGTCAAAATCGAAAGCCGGGGCCACGTCGACCTTGTTGAGTAGCTGTGCGCCGGCGTGTTGGAAGATGCCCGGGTACTTGATGGGCTTGTCGTCGCCCTCGGGCACCGAGAGGATCATGATGGACAGGTTCTCGCCCAGGTCAAAGTCGACCGGGCAGACCAGGTTGCCCACGTTTTCGATAAAGATGACGTCGATGTTCTCCAGACCCACAGCCTGGTCGAAGGCGTCGACGGCCTCCATGATCATGTTGCCCTCGAGGTGGCACAGGCCGCCCGTGTTGATCTGGATGGCGGGCATGCCGGCTTCCTTCATGATGACGGCGTCGACATCCGAGGCGATATCGCCCTCGATGACGGCACAGCGCAGGCCGGCTTTGTCACGCAGGCGCTCGTTGGTGCCCAGAATCGTGGTGGTCTTACCCGAGCCGGGGCTCGACAGCACGTTGATCACGTAGGTGTTCGTCTGCTCAAATCGCTGACGCAGCTGATCTGCCAGGCGCTCGTTGCGCGACAGAATCGGCGATGCAATATCAATCGTTTTCTCGGCCATACTTAGCGCTCCTTACTTTGGCCCCTTTATACCCCATCGCTAGATGGCTAGCGGGCTAATCGTCGGGGGTTTCGATTTCGATACTTGCGATATCGAGCTCGCGGCCGTGCAGTAGGCGCACGTTGGCACCACCACACTGGGGACAGCGACAGTGGAAGCGATCGTGGTCGAAAACCTCACCGCAGTCCAGACACTCGCTTTGTGGATGGACCTCCTCCACGGCAAGCTCGCAGCCTCGCGTGAGCGGGTCCTCGTCGCGAAATGTCTCCCACGCAAAGTCGAGCGCCTCGCGCACGACCTCGGTCATATCCCCGATACGCAGCGTTACCAAAACGGCGCGCGAGGCCCCCGCCCCACGCGCCGCGCGAATCACTGTATCGAGTATGCCGTTGACAATGCCAACCTCGTGCATACCGATTTACTCCTCGTCGTCCTCGTCGTCCGAGAACAGGTTCAGACGGCTCACGAACAGGCCCTCCTTGCCCTCGCGCGCGGTAATGACCACGCGAGCGATGGCGAGCGAAATCTCGTAGAGCGAGAGCAGGGCGCCATACATGAGACCCAGCGTAACGGGCGAGCCGTCGGGCGTAATCACAGCCGAACCCACGAGCAGGCCTACGTACACGTAGCGCCAGGCGCTGCGGAAGGCCGCATAGGACACGATGTGGAAAACGGACAGGTAGAAGATGATGAGCGGCAGCTCAAACGCCACACCAAAGCCGATCATAAAGAGCAGCTCCATGTTGACGTAGTTCTCCAGATCGGGCAGCGCCGTAGCGACAGCCGAGGTCTCGCCGATGAGCCACTCAAAGCCCGCCGGGATGATGATGAAGTAGCAGAAGATGGCACCCAGGAAGAACAGCACCGTCGAGGCGAGCACCGTGGGCACAACCCACTTGCGCTCGTTGGGGCGCAGTGCCGGCAGGAAAAATGCCAGGATCTGCCAGATGATCATGGGCGTGCACATGACCACGGCCATCTTGATGGCCAGCGAGAAGCGCAGGCCAAAACCGCCGAGCGTGGTGGTGATGTAAAACTTACCGTCCGGCACAAAGGAGCGGATGGGGTCTTCCAAGATGTCGAGCACCACGGGTGTGGCGAAATACAGCACGATGGCGGCGGCAAACACCGACACGACCACGATGGTCAGGCGGCGACGAAGCTCTCCCAGGTGATCGAAGAGCGGCATACGCGCAGGTCCGATAGGCATTACTCATCGCCTCCCTTCGGGGCGTCGGCGGCAGCAGCGTCGTCCTCGGCCTCGAGCTCGCGAGCGAGCTGGTCGACGACGGCCTTGCGCTTGCGGGGACGGCGGGCGTAGAGGTCAGCCGTCGTGGGCTCTGCCGGCTCGGGCTCCGGCTCTGCAGCAGGCTCGGGCTCGACGGCATCAGCAGCAGCAGGCTCTGTACCCTCGGCCTCATCAACAGCGCCTTCGCCCTCAGCAGCACCCTCGCTTGCGGCCTTCTCGGCAGCAAGACGGGCACGGCGCTCGGCAAAGGTCTCCTTCTTGGCGGGCGCTGCCGTCTCGGCGGCATCCTCGTCCGCATCGGAATCGTCATCGGTCGCAGCAGCCTTCTTGGGCTTGACCGGGGCCGACGCGGCCTCGCTCACCGGATCGATAATCTCGGACTGAACAACGGCCGTCATCTTTTCCTGCGTCTCGCGGAACTGACGGATGGCACGGCCGATCGTGCGGCCCATCTGCGGGAGCTTATCCGGGCCAAACAGCAAAAAGCCGAAGACCACGATGATCGCGAGCTCACCCTCTCCAATACCAAACACACATACCTCCAAGGCTCGATGTGAGTCGAGCCCGCACCGCGCCATTCGGCCGGAACTCGTCTATTCATTCGGTCAAGTATAGCGCCCGGACGCCAAAACGTCCGAGCGCATCACAAACATATGCCAAACGGCACGCCCTTTTGAGGGCAAAGATTATGCAGCGGTGATCGAAATCTCCTGGTCGACACCCAACAGCTGAACCACGCGCATCACCGGGGGCTGCACATTGGTGCAGCTAAAGCGCTTGCCGTGGTCGGCCGCGTGGTGCGCGGCGCCCACGAGCACGCCAATGCCCGTCGAATCGATGTAGCTCACCTGGGCAAAATCGAGCTCAACGGCCTCAGTGGGCTGCTCGAGCGCCAGGTCGATGGCATTGCGCAGGCTATCGGCGTTAGAGATATCGATCTCACCGGTCACCTTAATGGTGTAGAGCTCTGGCGTGGGGTTGGTGGAAATACCCAAATCCATGTATACGCTCCTTTACGTATCGAAAGTGCGGATAGTACGGGAAGCCGCGCGTTAGGCGCGCTCGGCACGCGCAAGCTCGGCAGCGACAAGCTTAACTGCCAGCACTAGCACATCGAGCGCGGCCTCCAGGTCCTCGACCGTGGGATAGCTCGGCGCGATGCGGATGTTGGTGTCGCGCGGATCCTTGCCATAAGGCCAGGTGGCACCAGCCGGCGTGAGCTTGACACCCAGGTCGGCACAAAGCGCAGCGACCTTTTGGGCCGAGCCCTCGGGACCATCAAAGCTCACAAAGTAGCCGCCGCGGGGATGCGTCCAAGTGGCGCAACCCGTATCGCCCAAGCCCTCGGTGAGCTTGCGCTCGACGGCCTCAAAGCGCGGACGCAGGAACTCGGCGTGCTTTTTCATGTGCTCCTTGACCGCCTCGATGGTGGGAAGGAAGCGCACGTGACGCAGCTGGTTGAGCTTGTCGGCGCTGATGAGGCCGGCCTTCAGACGCTTGGAGAACTCGGCGATGACCGCGGGGCTCGCACCGATAAAGCCGATACCGGCGCCCGGGAAGGTGATCTTGGACGTCGAGGCAAAGACCACCACGCGATCCTCGGTGCCCGCCGCGCGAGCGAGGTCAAAGATGTTTGCGAGCTCGTCGGTCTCGTCGTACAGGTCGTGCACGCAGTAGGCGTTGTCCCAGAAGATGCGGAAATCGGGCGCGGCCGTGGGCATCTCGACCAGGCGGCGCACGGTGTCCTCGCTAAAGGTGATGCCCGTGGGGTTGGAATACTTGGGCACGCACCAGATACCCTTGATGGAATCGTCGGCGGCAACCAGGCGCTCGATCTCGTCCATGTCGGGGCCGTTGTCGGTCATCGCGACGGGGACGTTCTCGATGCCCAGATCGGCGGTGATGCCAAAGTGGCGATCGTAGCCGGGAACGGGGCACAGGAACTTAACTTTCTTGCCGTCGTGCGCGGCCTCGTAGGCGTCCCAGGGCTCGCTGCCGCACGAGCCACAGCGCCAGAACATGCCGGCGATGTCATGCTCGATCAAAAGGCTCGACGAACCTAGCACGAGCGTCTGCTCGGCGGGGCAGCCCAGGAACTCCCCTGCCAACTTGCGTGCCGAGGGAATGCCCTCAAAGCAGCCGTAGTTGGAGCAGTCGACGTTGCCGTCGTGCAGATCGGCGTCGGCGTTGAGGATATCGAGCATGGGGCGCGAGATGTCCACCTGGGAGGGCGACGGCTTGCCGCGGGCCATGTCGAGCGCCAGGCCCTTGGCCTTGACCTCGGCGACCTCGGCTTTGAGCGCCTCGATGGCGGCATCGAGTTCGGTGGTTTCCATCTTCTGGTAGATCGTCTGCATGGGTGCGACCTTTCGCGAAGCGGTACGTTGCAGTTCGTCTAAGTATAGACCGCCACCGCCGCAACGGTATGAAGCCGTGATAGATTAAGTTCATCGCAATGAATTACGAATCGCCGCGCATGGCGGCGTGGGGCGCCCAAGGAGGCACTATGGAGTACGGATCGTTTAGGGCCGAGGAATTCGGCGACCTGCAGCGCCTGGTCGACGGGCTGTTTTACGACCGCCATGCCATTGACCGCCTGGACCTGATCGTACAGGCCGAAATCTTGGACCTGGCGCCCGATCTCATGGAAATCGTCAACCTGCTACCGCCCGGCTA
>JAJWXI010000050.1:8505-11109 GCA_021641225.1 Collinsella aerofaciens
GCTCTTACTCGTCTTTGGGCGCGGGGCGCTTGCAGATCACACTCATGTAGATCATGCCGAGCACGGCCGCGGTGACAGAGCCGGCAAGAATGGCGGCCTTTGCGGCCAGGACCTCAAACTGGGCCGTCGGGAAGGCAAGGCCGCTGATGAGAATCGACATGGTAAAGCCGATACCGCCCAGAATGCCCACGCCGGCAATCATGTGCCAGTTGACATTGTGCGGCAGCTCGCAGGCCTTAAGCTTAACCAGGGCAAACGTCATACCAAAGATGCCGATCGGCTTGCCCAGCAGCATGCCAAAGTACACGCCGAGCGTCACCGGGTCGGTGAGCAGCGTGCTCATGTCCACGCCCACTAGGCGAACCTGCGCGTTCACGAACGCAAAGATCGGCAGGATCACAAAGTTGACCGGCGTGGAGATCAGACGCTCCATGCGGATAAGCGGCGGGGTCACGCGGTGCATGACGCGCTCGACCTTGGTGGTCGAGACGGTAAAGTCATGCTGGCCCAGGATGTGTGCCTCGTCGTCGTAGCGGTCATCGAGCAGCGGCAGGCACTCGCCCAGCCAATCGGTGAGGCTATCGAGCTTGACGCCGCACTTGGCCGGAATGGTAAAGGCCAAGATGACGCCAGCAAGCGTGGCATGTACGCCGCTCTTGAACATGCAGAACCACAACAGCAGACCCAGTACCGAATACGGGGCAAGGCGGTAATGCTGCGTCTTGTTAAGCCACACGAGCGCGCAGGTCACAAGCGCGGCGGCGCCCAACCAAAACGGATTGGGGCTCTGACCGTAGAAGATGGCGATGGCGGCGATGGAGATGAGGTCGTCGGCGATGGCGAGCGTCGAGAAGAACACGCGCACGCCGTTGGGCACGCGATTGCCCAAAAGCGACAGCACACCCAGCGCAAAGGCAATATCGGTTGCCATGGGGATGGCCCAACCGTTGCGGGCGCCGGCATGGTTAAAGATCAGGTAGATGCAGGCGGGAACGACGACGCCGCCCACGGCCGCCAGCATGGGAAGCATGGCCTGGCGCGGGTTTTTGAGCTCGCCGACCGTCATCTCGTACTTAAGCTCAATGCCCACCAACAAAAAGAAAATCGCCATGAGGAAGTCGTTGACGAAAAGCTCAACGGTGAGACCGGCCGTAAGGTTGCCCAGACCCACATACAGCGGGGTCTCCAAAAAGTGATGGATGGCCTCGTAGGCATCGGTATTGGCGCAGATGACGGCGGCGATGGCGGCGAAGACCATGACGGCGGCGGAAATCGTGCCGTTCTCGGCGATGCGCTCCCAGATGTCGTGACGTTCAAAGCGCTTGCGTTCACGAACGTTGAACAGCTGCTCGGGTGCTGCCATGGGCGGCTCCTTTCACGGGAAAGTTCCCGTCTTAAAAAAGCACGGCCCGCCCAAGTGGCGGCGCCGCGCTCTAACGTATTACGCTTGCATCTAGCCTACCCTGCACGACAAGCACGCAGGCGTGGCCGAAAAGCGGAACCACAGGTTGAACATTATTTGCTCAACGGCACGGGCACACCTGTCCGAGAGACAACGCGGCACCGTGCACAAAAAACGACCGGAGCGCGGGGCGTCCGCGATCCGGTCGTGGCGTTCGGTCAACTAAGCCTAGCAGGCGGCCATGATGGGGGCAGCGACCTGCTTCTTACGGGAGAGGACGCCCGGCATCCAGACGCCGTCGTGCTCGTCGGCAATGCCCAGGCCCTTCTGAGCGGCCTCGGTCTCGCCCTCGAGCAGGACCTGCGAGCCCTCCTCCATGATGTCGGTGATGCACAGGACGATGCCATCGGCACCCTTCTCGGCGGTGTAGGCGCGCATGGCCTCGCGAATCTCGTCGATCATGCCGAGTGCACGGGTCTTGTCGACGGTCTCGTACTGGCCGATGAGCAGCTTCTTGCCAGCGGGCTCGAACATCTTGATGTCGTTGCCGACCATCTCGGCCGCAGTGAAGGAGCCGGACGGACGGGTGAGGAAGACCTCCATGCCAAACTTGACCGGGTCGACGCCCACCTGCTCGCCGAGCTTGGCGGCGACGGCGCGGTCGACATCGGTGGTGGTGGGGCTCTTGAGCATGAGCGTGTCGGTCATCATGGCCGAGAGCAGCAGCTTGGCCTGGACGTCGGAAAGCTCAACGCCGAGCACGCCGGCGAGCTTGGTGACGATGGTGCAGCTGGAGCCCCAGGGCAGGCAGATGTAGTGCAGCGGGCCGGCGGTCTCAAAGTCGCCGATGCGGTGATGATCGACAACGCCAAAGACTGTGGCGTCCTTAAGGCCGGCGACGGACTGGGCAGACTCGTTGTGGTCGGTGAGAACGACGAGCTGACCGGCCTCGACGGACTCGATCACGCGGGGCTCGGCGATGCCGGCGTCGGCAAGTAGCTTGGCGGACTCGGCCGGAAGCTGACCAAGAGCGCAGGCCTCGTAGGTGTTGCCGGCATACTCAACCTGGTTGAGCAGCTGGGACAGGACGACGGCGCTCATGATAGCGTCGTTATCGGGGTTCTGGTGACCAAAGACAAGAACGTTTGCCATGGATATCCTCCACTTGATATGTGTACTTGGACGTAGCTATGGTAGCACGC
>JAJWXI010000051.1 GCA_021641225.1 Collinsella aerofaciens
TACGGGCGCACGACGCGCACGGCCTGCTCCATCTTCTCCACGATCACGTACATGTTGGTGACCTCGCCCACCGCGAGCTGGTCCTTAATGCCAAAGTGATCGAGGCAGGTGCCGCAGGTTAGAATCTCGACACCCTGCTCGGCCAGCCCCTTGAGGTCGTCGAGCACCGGCGAGCCCTCGACGGTGAGCTTGGCGCCGCCGTTGTAGAACAGCATGGTCGCGGGTAGCTCCTCCTGCTGCGTCACGGCAAAGATGAACGCCTTCATGAGCTTATGGCCCAGCTCGTCGTCGCCGCGGCCCATGCAGTCGGTATAGACGGAAATGACAAGCTTGCCCTTGCCGGCGCTGGCGTCGCAGAAGGCGGCACCGTCCTGCTCGGGGTCCGCCACTGCCACGGCGCCAGCGGTCGCCACGGTCACGTGCCACTCGGAATCCGAGATCTTCTCAACCGAGGCCGTGCAGCCCTTCTCCTGCGCCATCTTGGAGATATTCTTGACGGCGGTCTCGTTATCGACCGAGGTCACGACAGCGCCCTCGTCATCGAGCTGCTTCAGGGCCTTGAGCGTCTTGACGACGGGCAGCGGGCAGGCGTCGCCCATGGCATTGACTTCAATCTTGGTAGACATGGTTTTCCTTTCGAGTAAATCGTTCTAAAACGGTACATAGTTCAATAAACGCGCTGCTAGCGGACAACGCAAACAGCGGGACCGCCCGGCTCTGCCTCGCATACGCGACCGACAACGGCGGCGATGCGACCCTCGGCATGCAGGCGGCGCGCAAGCTCATCCGCATCGGCGGCAGGCGCCGCGATGAGCAGGCCACCAGACGTCTGCGGATCGTACAGCGCATCCAGCATGCCCGGCTCCAGGTCATCGTCGGCAGCCACACGTGGGCCAAAGAAATCCTGGTTGCGGTAGGCGCCGGCGGGGATAATGCCCAGGCGCGCCATATCGAGCACCTGGTCAAAGAGCGGCACCGCCCCAGACGCAAGCTCAATCTGCACGCCCGAACCCTCAGCCATCTCGCACGCATGCCCAATCAGGCCAAAGCCCGTAACGTCGGTACAGCCGTGAAGCTCAAGGCCCTCGGCAAGGCGAATCGGCGCCTCGTTGAGGGTGCGCATCGAATCAAACATCGCCGCGGCCTCGTCCTGCTCGATGAGCTCGCCCTTAATGGCCGTGGTGATAATGCCCGAGCCGACCGCCTTGGTCAGCAGCAGGGCATCGCCCACGCGCGCGCCGCTGTTGGCGAGCATGCGATCGAGCGGGACAAAACCGCTCACGGACAGGCCGTACTTGGGCTCATCGTCATTGATGGTGTGGCCGCCCGCGATGGTGCAGCCGGCCTCAACGCACTTGTCGGCACCGCCCGCCAAAATCTGCCCCGCAACCTCAACGCCCAGGCAGCTGGGAATGCACAGCAGGTTCATGGCGTGGCTCGGACGCCCGCCCATGGCGTAGATGTCCGACAGCGAGTTGGCTGCCGCGATCTGGCCAAACAGGAACGGGTCGTCGACCATCGGCGGGAAGAAGTCGATGGACTGAACGAGTCCCAGGTTTTCGCCAACACGGAAGACGCTCGCATCGTCGGAGGTATCGAACCCCACGAGCAAGTTGTCGTTGGGCACATTTGGTAAGTCACCCAGGACCTGGGCGAGGACTCCAGGAGCCAACTTAGCGGCTCAACCGCTCGCGGCGGTCATAGACGTGAGCCTAATCGTGTCCTCTGCCATCGATACCTCCTTTCGAGTTTGATAACTGCTCCAGTATACGCGCCCAGCAGGCATCCCACGAAACCGCAGACGGATCAAAGGACGAGATGGGTTCCGCGAGCGACCGAGCCACGGCATCTGCCAGCGCATGCTCAAACCGCGGACAATCGAGCACATCGGGCGTATCGACATCCGTCATACGCGGCGACGTCACCCACGTCACGGGCGCGCCGGGCAAGGTAGCCTCGATCCACGGTCGCACGCCGGGCAGATCGGTCATGACGACCTTGCATCCGCAGGCCATCGCCTCGATCGGCACCAGCGGTAGACCCTCGTAAAAGGACGGCAGTACAAACACCTCGGCCTCGCGATAAGCGCGCACCAGCTCATCGCGACTCAGACGACCGGCGAGCTCCACCGGCACGGGGGAATCCCGGGCGGCCCGAGCGATGCGCTCATACTCATCCGTATCGCCATGGCCTCCCACCAGCAAAAGCCGACTCGGGCGCACCTTGTACGCCGCATCAGAGTCCTCGCCAAAGCGCCCCATCGCGCGCACCAGCGATTCGACGCCCTTCTTAACGCACACCTTGCCCACAAAGACGAGCGACCCAGGAACCTTTGCCGTCTGCGCATCACGGCAAAACACCCGGTGGTCATAGCCCGTTCCAATCACGTGGATACGCGACGGGTCAACGCCATAGACGTGCTCAATCTCCTCTGCCTGCTCGGCATGAAGCGAAAAGACGGCATCGAGGCAGCGGACCGCCGCGACAATGCGATCATGGGCGAGTCCATGGGTCAGCATCTGCCGAATATCGGTCGAATGGCACACGCCGCACACGGGAATCCCCCGCACGCGCTCGCGCACCAGGGCGCACAGCAAGTACAAGTGGTGGCAGATGATGGCATCGGGCTTGAAGGCGGCGACGGAATGGTCGATCGCCGCGCCAAAGGCCTGCTCGAAGGCTGCCGCCATCGCAGGCGTCAGATCGCGGTAGCGTGTCGAGGGATAGGGCATCACGTCCGACATGCCGCAGATGCGAAACGGCAGCTCGGGCGTCTCGAACGGCACGGTGAACACGCGCGCGGCGGGGTCGAGCTCCCCTTGCGTGTCCCCGGGCGCAGCACCGCACAGTACCGCCGCCTCGTGGCCCGCAGCAATTTGCGAGGCCACCAGTGCAGCGAGATACGTACCGCTTCCCGTGCTATCGGGCTTTTGAGCCGAGATGTTGAGGATGCGCAACGGACCTGCCCCCCTTACGCGAGTGCCTGCGCGCGAATCGCCGCGCCGATGGCGCCGGCAAAACGGGCTTCGGGCGAGGTGGTCACCGGCGAGCCTAGCAGCGCTCCCAGCCGCTCCACAACGTAAGCGTTCTCGCACAGGCCGCCGGTCAGGTAGTACGGGGCGCCCGCTGCCTGTCCGGCCATAGTCGTCACGCGCGACACGACGCTTTCGATCACACCGCGCGCGATGTTCTCGCGCGGCTCACCGCGACCGATCAGGCTAATGACCTCGCTTTCGGCAAACACCGTACACATGCTGCTGATCTTGGTCGGCTCGCCGGAGCGCGCAAGGTCGGCCATCTGCTGCTGAGAAATGCCCAGACGATCGGCCATGATCTCCAAAAAGCGCCCCGTACCGGCAGCGCACTTGTCGTTCATGGCAAATTTGGCCACGCGGCCGCCTTTAAGTTGGATGACCTTGGTGTCCTGGCCGCCCACGTCGATCACGGTGCCGTGGTCGCCAAAGAGCGCCACAGCGCCGGTGCCATGGCAGGTGATCTCGGTCACGACCTTGTGCGCATAGGGCACGGCGACACGGCCGTAACCGGTCGCGACCACACGCACGTCGTCGGCCGCCACGTCGTAGCCGGTCGAAGCAAGCTCTGCGTGCAGGCGCTCAGCCGCATCGACCGATGAATACCCCGTGGGCATCACGCAGGTCCACGCAACAGCGCCCCCGGCATCCACCACCGCGGCCTTCGCCGCCGTCGAGCCGATGTCGATACCAATGCCAACCACGGCATCCTCCTTCACATGTGGCAAAGGGACAGTCCCTATGCCGCATTCGTCCTACAGTGTCTCGATAAAGGCGGCGATGCGCGTCTCGATCTGACCCATGTCGCCGTTGCTGTAATCGGTCTCGATCTTCATGTACGGAATGCCCGCACCCTCGACGGCCTCCTGCATACGAGCGCTCTCAACGTTGAAGGTGTGACACGCCTGCAGCACGCTCTCAACGACGCCGTCGACGTGGTACTTCTCGCACATGGCCAGCGTGTTGTCCATGCGGCCATCGTTGGGCGTCATGACCGAGCAGTTGATGTCCAGATAGCGGTCGGCGATGGCGCGCAGAATGTCGGGTGCATCGGGGTCGATCATCATGGCGGCCGTACGCTCGCCCGAGCAGTCGTCCATGCACACGACCACGCCGCCGTTGGACTCGATGGTGCGACCGATCTTGTTGATCACACCGCCCACGGGGCAGCCGGTAATAAGGATACGCTTGGCATCTGCCGCAACCGGTCGCTCACCCGCGTCATAGGCAGCACGCAGGGCCGCAACCTTTTGCTCGAGCTGCTGCGTATAGGCCTCGATATCAAAGCTAAACGTACCGGCAAACATGGTGCTCATCAGGTCGACGCCGCTCATGGCCGCCGGCTGGTTGGCCTGCAGTGCAAACATCTCGAGCTGGGCGGCGCGCAGGCGGTTGCGACGACGCACGGCAGCGCGCAGGTCGTCGTCGGTAATCGTGATGCCGTAAAAGCTCTCGAGCTCCTCCTTGAGCAGGCGGCACTCCTCGTACCAGCCCTCACGCTCGTAGGCGCGATCGCGGCCCTGCGGCAAATGCAGAATGTACGTACGCTTAAGCCCATTGAGCAGCTCATACATCTTCTTCTTGCCATCGCAGGTGGTCTCGCCGATGATCATGTCGCTAAAGTACGTAAACGGGCACTTTTGCGAGTAGGCAAAGCCGTAGGTCGACTTAATGAGCGGGCACAGATTTGCTGGCAGCACCTTCTCGGCCTCGGGAATCACCTCGTCGGACGTGCCGCACAGGGCCACGCTCGCAGCGCCCGCGGCATCGATAATCTCGAGCGGCGTATAGCTGCACAAAAAACCGACCAGGCGATTACCGGCCTGCTTGTAGTCCTTAACGCGAATAAACGCCGCCTTACGCTGCTCGTTGAATTCCTCAAACGTGCGCGGCAACGGCTGCTCCTCGATATCGGCCATAGTAGATCCCCTCTCTTGTACCGATGTACCTTCCATTAAACAACGAACCCCCGCAATACCAAAAAGGAATCGCTCCTTTAGGGAATCGCGTCGATAAGCGCCTGTGTATACGGATCGCTCGGATGCGCAATCACGTCCTCGGAAGCGCCCTCCTCAACAAGGCGGCCGTGATAGAGCACGCCGATCCGGTCGGACATATGCCGCACCACACGCATATCGTGCGTGATAAACAGCAAGGCCACGCCCGTTGTGCGTTTCAGCTCGCGAAGCAAGTTGAGCACCTGGGCTTGCACAGACACGTCGAGCGCCGAGACCGGCTCATCGCACACCACGAGGCGTGGCTCGCAAATGAGCGCGCGTGCCAGATTAAGTCGCTGGCGCTGTCCGCCCGAAAGATCGTGCGGATAGCGGTCGTAGTGCTCGGGCAGCAAACCCACCGACGCCAGGGCCGAAAGCGCACGCTCGTGGCGCTCGTCCGCATCGCGCACGCCGGCGATAATCAGCGGCTCCTCCAAAATGCGACCGACACGGTTGCGTGGGTCAAACGCGGTGGAGCTGTCCTGAAACACGAGCTGGATCTCACGGCGATATGGTTTGCGCTCGCGCTCCGACATAGCAGCCAAGTCATGGCCGCGATAGATAATCGAACCGGAATCCACGTGCTCAAGCCCACAGATCAGACGCCCGGTCGTCGACTTGCCCGATCCAGATTCGCCGACCAAGCCATAGACCTCGCCCGGCGCAATCTCAAACGAAAGGTCGTCCACAGCGGTAAACACCTGGCGCTTAAAGCCCGAGCCCGACATGGGATAGGTTTTGGTCAGGTGCGAGACCTTAAGCAGGGCTTCGCTATTTGCAGCCATGGCACTCCCCCTCCTCGACAAGCCAACACTTCGATCGGTCGCACGCGCTCGCGGCAAAGAGCGGTGGCTCCTGCGCGCGGCAACGCTCCTCGGCGCGCGCGCAACGAGGCGCAAAGCGGCAACCACAGGGTATTGCCGTGAGCGGCGGCACCGTACCCGGAATATCCGCCAGCGTATCGACCCGCTCCCCCTCAAGCGGCGGGATGCTCGCGATGAGCCCCTGGGCATACGGGTGGCTCGGACGCTCCATAAGGCCGCAGGCATCGATCTCTTCTACGATCTGGCCCAGGTACATGACGTGCACGCGCGAGCAAATGCTCGTGACAACGCCCAGGTCGTGGCTGATAAACAGTACCGCCATGTTCTCGGTGCGGTTGAGGTCGCGCAGCAAATCCAAAATCTGCTTTTGCGTCGTCGTGTCGAGCGCCGTGGTGGGCTCATCGGCAATGAGCAGCCGCGGATGGCCGGCAAGCGCCATGGCTATCATCACGCGCTGGCGCATACCGCCGCTAAAATCGCTCGGATACATATCAAAGCGAGCACCGGCGTCGCGGATCCCCACGCGCTCCAAAAGCGACAGGGCCTCGGCGCGGGCGTCGCGACGGCTCACCTTGCGATGGGCGCGCACCGCCTCGACCACCTGCGCCCCCACCGTCATGACGGGATTGAGCGAGCTCAAGGGGTCCTGGAATATCATGGCGATATCGCAGCCGCGCACCTCTCGCATGGTTTTGAGCGGACGCACCAGCAGGTCCTCGCCATCAAACAAAATCTGGCCCTCGTAGGCCATCTTCTGCTCATGTTCTAGCAGGCGCATGACACTTTGTGCAAAGACCGACTTTCCGCAGCCGGACTCGCCGACGACGCCCACGATCTCGCCGGCATCGATATGCAAATTGAGCTTGTTAACCGCCTCGAGCGCGCGCCCATCGCGTCCCACAAACGAAATGCAGAGGTCGCGCACGTCCAAAAGATGCTGAGCCATGGGCTAGTCCTCCTTTGTCTTGGGATCGAGGGCGTCACGCAGGCCATCGCCGGCCAGGTTGAGCGAAAGCACGCTTGCGATAATGGCCGCCGCCGGGAAGAAGATCATCCACCAGGCCTTGCGAATCACATTCTTGCCCGCCTGCAAAATGTTGCCCCAGCTGGCATCGGGCGCCTTGATGCCCAATCCCAAAAAGGAGAGCGCCGCTTCGGAAAGCACGGCCTCGGCAAAGATAAAGGTCGCCTGAACCAAAAACGGAGCCATTACGTTGGGCACAATATGGAGCCACACGATGCGCGCCGTTGAGGCACCTTGCACGCGCAAGGCTTCCACGAAGGGCTCCTCCTTAACCACCATCGCGCGCGAGCGCACGATGCGCGCCATGCTCGGCGTGTACACAATGGTGAGCGCGATGATGACGTTCCACACGCTCGCTCCCATCATCGCCATCAACGCGATGGCCAGTAGTACGCCCGGAATGGACATCAGGCCGTCGCAGATGCGCATGAGCACGTGGTCGAGCTTTTCGTTGTAGCACGCATAGGCACCGATCACCAGACCGAGCGCACTCGTCGCGAGTGTGACGGCCACGCCGACGCCAAGCGAGACGCGAGCACCGGCAATCACGCGGGCGAGCAGGTCGCGGCCAAAGTCATCGCAGCCAAAGGGATGCGCAGGCGAAGGCGCGGACAGTCGCAACGCCATCTCCTGCGTATTGGGATTAACCGGCCACACCAAGGGACCCACGAGCGCAATAAGCGCGATGGCCAAAAAGATGCAGCTACCGACTACAAAGCCTTTGTTGGCTAGGGTCTTCTTAAAGCTTGTCATTACGCATCGCCCCACTTACGGGCGCGCGGGTCAAAGGCGCCATAGGCCAAGTCGACCAACAGGTTGATCACCGAGTTCAGCAAGGCGATAACCAGTAGCACGCCTTGGATAACGGGATAGTCGCGACGCTCGATAGAGCTCGTGACCAGCTGGCCCAAACCGGGAATGTTAAAGATTGCCTCGGTCACCACGGCACCCGTAATCAGGGCGCCAAAGGAATAGCCGACCGAGGTGAGGATCGGCAACGCGGCGTTGCGCAGGGCATGGGACAGCACCACACGCACCTCGGAGACGCCCTTGGCGCGCGCCGTCTTGACGCAGTCGAGCTGCATGGCCTCGATCACGCTCGCGCGCGTCATGCGCATGAGCAGCGCGGCCTGCACGCATCCCAGCGATATGGCCGGCAGTGCCAGATAGCGCAGGTGCACAAACCAGCCTTTCGAGAGCGGCGCATAGCCGGCCACCGGAAGCACACGCAGCGTGACGGCGAACAGCCACATCAGCATCAGCGCCATCAAAAAGCCGGGGATCGCCACGCCCAAAAGTGCTACGACGCGCAAGACCGCATCGGTACGCGACCCGTGCTTAAGGGCGGCAATGACGCCGCAGGGCAGCGCGATAAGCAGTGCGATAAGCTGTGCCAGAATCGCCAGCGACAGCGTAGGTCCAAAATGCTCGGCAATCGCCTGCGTGACGGGCTGATGCATAAAATACGAATCGCCCAGATCCCCGGTCAGCACACCGCCCATCCACTCAAGGTAGCGTTGCGGCAGCGGCTCGTTAAGCCCCAGGCTTTCGTTGACGCGCTCGATCTGGTCGGCCGAGGCCTCCATGCCGAGCATCGAAGAGGCGGGGTCGCCCGGCGTAAGATAGATAATCAAAAACACGACGATCGAGATGATGAGCATCACCGGGATCATCGCGCCGATACGTTTGAGCGTGTACTTTAACATGCGAGGTTTCTATATCCCCTCTGAACGCGACAGACCGTGGCGGCCGAGGGGTCAAGCCCCTACGGTCACCGCTCCATCGATACCTATTACTCCGGGCGCTTGGCATTCCAAACGATGGCGCCGTCGACCAGCTCAAAGCCCTCGACATCGGCCTGCGTGCCGGTGACGGCCACGTAATGGCACAGCGGCTCGATTACCGCGATCTCGTACAGGCGCTCCTGGCACTCGGCCCACTTCTTGGTTGCGGCCTTCTGGTCCTCGGCCGTACGGGTCTCGGCAACCAGCGAAAGTGCCTTCTCGTCCGAAAGGCCGTAGAAGCCTTTGGAGACGGAGAGCGACTGCGCCGGAATCGGCTTGTAGTTCGTCGATGCCACGAACAGATCCCACTGGTCGGGCTTGCTGGAGCGAATATCCATAAAGGTCGCGAACTCATAGCTCTCGACCTCGGCGGTAAAGCCGGCCTTCTCGAGCTGCTCCTGCAGCGCGACGGTGGCGTTGTACATCTCCTTGTAGTCGGGCGTGGTGAGCAATTTCACGGTCTCGCCAGCATAGGAGGTCTTGGCAAGCGCCTTCTTGGCGCCCTTGGGATCGGCCTGGTTAAAGTACTTTTTGCCGGCGTCGGTCGACCACTGATCGTTGTCGGGGTTGCCCAGGTTGGGATCGAGCGTAAAGAGCTCTTCCTCGCCATAGGCAGCCAGAGCGGCAGCCTTGCAGTCGATCGCCATAAAAGCGCACTTGCGGATAGCCTCGTCGGCAAAAATGCCTTCGTTCATGTTAAAGAACGCGGTGAGGACACCCGCGGTATGCGTGTACAGCTTCACGTCATCATTGCCATCGAAGTCATGGAAATTCTCGGTGGGAATCTCGCCGGCGATATCGTATTCGCCGGTCTCGAAACCGCTCACGCGCGTGGAGCCCTCCGTGACAAACTGATAGAAAATATCCTTCGTAGGTGCGGAGACCTTGCCGGTGTAGCCCGACGCCTTGCCCTCAGCAGCCTGATAATTGTCGTTACGTGTCAGATGAATGTACTGATCCTGCTTCCACTCCTCAAGCTTGTAGGCGCCGGTACCGATATAGTCGGAGATACCCGTATCGCCCGCGGCATCGATAACCTCGGAGGGAACGATCGCGGGATATTGGGAGTGGTTGCCCAGAATCGTGAGGAAATCCGTGGCGGGCGCGGTAAGCGTGCAGGTCACCTCGTGGTCGCCCGACGCAGCAAACTGGGCATCGGGAAGCAGACTTGCCGCACGGTCGTTGACTTTAAGCCAGCGGTTCATCGAGGCGACGACGTCGTCGGGGCCAAGCTCCTTGCCGTTGTGGAACACGATGCCTTCTCGCAGCTCGATGGTATAGACCAGTCCGTCGTCGGAGACCTCGTAGCTCTTGGCGAGAACGGGCTGGGGTTCGTACTTGGAGTCGAGGCCAAAAAGCGGCTCCATGATATTGCAGGCAATATCCACGGTCACAAGCGACGACGTGGTATGCGGATCGAGACCATCCGGGCTCGCCGGGAGCGCGATCTGTAGCTCGTCGCGATACTCCACATCCTGGCCGGAGGCAGCGGCGCTACCGCTCTCGGCGCCCGAACCGCCGCAGCCGGTGAGGCCGAGGCCCGCCATGACGCACAGGGCAGCGGAGCCGGTCAGAAAACCGCGACGGGAAACGCCCGCCTTGAAAAGATCGTTGTTCATTGAGTTCCTTTCGTGTCTGAACAAACGGACAGAATCTGCCGGGACGGCGGAAATCCCCGTCCCGGCAGCTATGCGAAGCTGATCGGCGCCCTGCGGTGCATCCGGACACCGACCTGCACAACAGCAAAGAAATCCCTATCGCGTGGATAGGAACACCCAGAGGCACCGCTTAGCGCAGGTGCGGCTAAATCGTCTCGAGGAAGGCCTCAATGCGGGTTTGCAGCTGGCCTGCATCCTCGCCGGCGTAGTCGGTCGTGATGTGCATAAAGGGAATACCGGCCTCTTCGGCGGCCTTCTCCACGGCGAAGGACTCCATCTCGTAGAGCGTGCAGAACTGCAGGGCCACGTCGACGATGCCGTCGGCATGCAGGTCACGCGCCATCTGGACGATGTCCTTCACACGCTGGTCGTTGGGGGTAAAGACGGCGCAGTTGATCTTAAAGTAGCGCTCGGCGATGGCGTCGAGCATCTCGTCGACCGTCTCGCCGGACTCGTCGACCAGGTCCTTGTAGTAGCGCGAACCCGTGCAGGACTCCTCGCCCACCACGATGCCGCCAGCCTTCTCGATCAGGTTGAACAGCTTCCAGTTGGGCACGGCCATGGGCGTG
>JAJWXI010000052.1 GCA_021641225.1 Collinsella aerofaciens
ATTCATGGGTGTCACGCGCTCCATGCCCTCCTGGGGCAGACGGGCATGCAAGTGTTCCAGCACGTCGTGGACAAAGTTGCCCTTCTCCATATTGCCAAAGCCAGCGTCGATCGACTGGGGCTTCACGCGGTACGAGACGAACCAGCATAGCGGGCAGGTCGAATAGGCCTCGATCTGCGAGGCAGACGTCAGGCGCGGCACGAGCGGCGCATCCTCGCCCTCGCCATCGCGACGACGCAGGACCAAATACGGAATGGCTTCATCGCTCAGATGCTGAGGAGCTTCGCAGGTCACGCGCTCGCGCCTAAGACCTTCGCCTGCCGCGGGATCGAAGTCCCTTACGATATCGCCCTCACCCACGCACTTCGCCTTGTCGGCGCCAGCGGCCTTAGCGTCGTCAGCGGCCTTGTCGGCGTCAGCGGCCTTAGCATCGTTAGCGGCCTCGGCATGCGCCCGCAACTCGGTCCACACGGCAGCCGGGTAGCACTCGCGCGCCTGGCGATCGTGCGTCACGCGGGCGAGCGCAACCGGACCGCGCGCGGCCTGCATCGCGCGGCCAAAGCGCACGCGCAACAAGGCGGCAGGCTCAAGCGTCACACCGCTGCGATCTAACTCTGCCGTCAGCGTTGCCAGCGGGCCCTCCTCATGTGAGAGCGGATAACTGTCCAGGTCGACGTCGGCAAACAGCACGGCATCGTAGCTATCGGGGCGCAGGGCCGCCGCATCGGCAAGCGAAGTAAAGCGAACCTGGGCACGTGGCGCACGGTCAACCTCGTAGGTCTCGTAATCGTAGGCGGTGCTACGCTTGTCCACCTTGGTGCGAATGCCATCGAGCACGGGCACGGTCGCGGCCTGCGACACGTCGAGCGCGCGAGCATCGTTCATAAGGATGTCGATCGCGTGGCGCAGCAGGGCCACCTCCGCCTGGCGACGGGCCTGACCGTCGAGACCACCAAGCGCGCGATCGGGCAGTGCCTCGGCAACGGCAAGCATGGCCTTGAGCGCCGTCACGGGCTTGTCGCGCCACAGCGCCTGGAACACGTCCGAGGCCACGCACGGCACGTTCTTAAACCAGTTCTCGTCGCTCGCCGCTTTACGCGCGCCCCTCACCTGGCCTTGGACGCTCTGCAGCAGGCTCTTAACGCCCGCGGTAGTCTTGCTGCGCGAGAGACGCATGTTCTTATCGAAGGTACGGGCATTGACGGCATCAGCGCCCGAAAGCGGACTGTAGATCCAGTCGGTAAGCTCCGGCGCGGGCCACCATTCGGTCTTTGACGCCGTGAACTCATCGGCGGCCTTCATGCGCTCGATCAGGCCGGCAAGCTCCGCAAACTGCCTGCCCGCAATGGATTGGGAAAACGCCGTGAACTCAGTCGTCTCGGCCGCAATGTGACGCGCCGCCAAACGGGCAGCGAGTTCGCCGAACAGCTGGGGTGCCCGGGCGGAAACAACGAGCACGCGCGTGGGGTCGGAGTTTGTCGCGGCGCCGTCGCGCGACACGGACTCCTCACATGCCGCGACCAGGTTCTCAAGAGCATCCACATAAGCGCGGGCGCGAGCATGGGGGCCGGCCACCTCTATAAAAATAGGCTGAGCGGCAGGCGCAGAAGCGGTCTCGGACGCGCCGGCGTTCTCCCCCAACGGGGCGGCCTCAAACAGCACGTCGCGGGCATCAAATGCCGCGGCAAGCTCCTCGCGCATCGCCGCCTGCTCGCGGGCAAGCAGCACGACGACCTCTCCCCCATTGTTCGCCACGGCAGACAGCAGCTCGAGCAGGCCGTGCGTAAACGACGTGATACCGCGCGCGCATACGGCGCGGGTGCACGCCGGCAGGTTATCGGCCAGGGCACCGGCCATAATGTCAGCTGCCTCGCAGGGCTCGACCATATCTCGACTGTCCAAGCCGCACGCATAGGCGCACAAAAGTTCAAACACGCGAGCCTCGGCGTCGCTTTTGGGCTTGGGCTTGCAAACGTTGTCGCAGCAACGCTCGGCACCTGTCCCTGCCACACCCGGCAGCACATCGCGGGCCATACGCGCGAGCATGCGCACCGTGCCCTGGCTGCGCGAAAGCGGCTGCAGGTCGGCGTCGTCGAGACGCGCTACCATGTCCGAAAACAGCATCTGACGTTGCAGGTTGTCGACGAAGCCGCGCCCGTCGCCCAAAAGCTCCCAAAGCGAGCGAAGCCACGATGTAGGCGTTTTGTAGTCAATACCCAGCGAAATCCCGGCTTCCGCCGCATCATGACGGCACAGGTCGAGCTCGGCAAACGTTGGCGCCAGCAGCACGGCACGCCCGTGGCGGGCAATAAGGTCGGCAAGCAGCGCCGACTCGGCATCGCTCAAATCCGTGCCGGCATTGGTGGTATAGATTCGAACAGGCATGGTCCTCCGCTCAAACTGTTCGCAATAATCAATGCATCCATCCTACCCGCCCACGCGGACAGATTTGCCCCACGCCAACAGATTTCCTCCGTCCCCAAAGGATCAAAAAACCGCCCCCGAAGGGACGGTTCTGCGCAATTCGTTTGTTGCCGCTGGCCTACTCGCCATCCTCCAGTTTGATGAGGATCTTGCGATAGCCACCGTACTCGCCGTTCAGCGCCTTTGAAACGCGGCTCACCGTAGTGGACGAAGCGCCGGTGCGGGCCTGAACCTCAACATAAGGCTCGCCCTCATCCAGATAACGCGCAACCTGCAGGCGTTGCGAAAGATCGCAGATCTCGCGCGGCGTGCAGATATCGGTCAAAAACGCTTGGATATCCTTCTCGTCATCCAAAAGACTAAATGCGTGGACCAGCTGCTTGACATCAGGCTTGTCAAACATGTTCTCGATATTCATCGATCACCGCCAAACCCGCCAAAAGGCATCGAAGTTGATACTGACATCGGGCATCGTTCGCCCGTTCTATGCAATAGGGCAACGCCTGTGGCTTTTGCCCGTAGCAGTTTAGCACACCACCAAACTAAAGCGGCAAAACTCTCTGCCAGCGGCGCGTTTTCTAGGACGAACGCCGTTTTGAAACCGAATGCGCACGCAAGCTCCACGAATATCTGAGACAATGGGCGCCCAAACAGGACCGTGCCCCGCACCCATCCAAGTTGCAAAGGCATGTGCCCCTTACGCTCCCTCACCACGCCATGCGCAAGAAAGGATTCACACCATGCGCTTTATGCTTAACTGGCTCTTTACCTCGATCGCCATCGCGATCGCAACGTTTCTCGTCCCCGGCATTCAGCCCTTCGGTTTTGCCGAGGCCTGGGTCTGTTTCGCCTTCGTGGGACTGTTCCTGAACATCGTCGATTCGCTCGTCAAGCCGTTCCTGACGGTCATCTCGCTGCCGCTCACGATCATTACGCTGGGTATTTTTCAGCTTGTGGTCAACAGCTTTATGCTCGAGCTGGCCAGCTACCTGTCGGTCAATCTGCTGGGCGCGGGTATCTCCATCGCCAGCTTTGGATCGGCCTTTATGGGCAGCATCCTGGTGTCCATCATGCGCAGCATCCTCGACAGCATCGCCGAGGGCTAAAACGACCATTCCGGCCGCGCCCGTCTCAACAGCCCAAAACGAAGGGCGCCCATCGCAAAAAAATGGGCGGCCTTCTTATTTGCCAAGTCTCAAAGGGCGAGAGAATCTGCCATTTCCACCCTGTCCCCACATGGCAGGTGGGGCTAGATTACGTAGTCGTAGCCGTCGTTGGGGGCGACGAGTGCATCGAGCGTCACGCCGTCGAGGTAGTCGTTGATGAGCTTGTCCAAGTTTTTCCACACGTCGAGCGTGGGGCACTCATCCGAACGCGAGCAGCCCTTGCAGTCGCCGTCCAGGCAGGCGACCGGTGCCAGGCTGCCTTCGGTCAGACGCAAGATCTCGCCCACCGTGTACTGCTCGGGCGGGCGTGTGAGCACATAGCCGCCGCCCTTGCCGCGCATGCCCGAGAGCATATTGGCGCGCACGAGCGTCGCCAGAATATTCTCGAGGTACTTCTCCGAAATACCCTGACGCGCCGCAATCTCTTTAAGCGGGATGCGGCCAGCCGCCTGGTGCTCGGCCAGATCGACCATAACGCGCAGGGCATATCTGCCCTTAGTAGAAACCAACATATATAGTGCTGCCTTTCGGTCTTTTAGTCCGTTGAAATTCTAGCCGAAAAATTGGCTTTGAAAATACCCGTTCCGGTCAAGATGGTTAATCAACTTGCAATAAACTCCTATTTCCTATTGCATTACTAGGCTTTAGTGTCTAGTATGCTTCCCAACAGCTAAACGAACAACCTATAAGGTTTGTGGGTTTAGCTGCTAGACACACCGTAAAACCACACGGTATCCAGTCATTTGAACACTTTGGAGGTTCATCATGAGCAAGGTTTACACGTCCATCGATCAGCTTATCGGCCACACCCCGCTCCTGGAGCTCACCCACTTTGAGGCCGACGAGGACCTCAAGGCCCGCGTACTCGTCAAGTTGGAATACTTCAACCCCGCCGGGTCCGTTAAAGACCGCGTCGCCAAGAACATGATTGACGAGGCCGAAAAGGCAGGCAAGCTCGTGCGCGGCGGCGACTACACCATCATCGAGCCCACGAGCGGCAACACCGGCGTCGGCATCGCCTCGGTGGCGGCGGCTCGCGGCTACAAGGTGATCATCACCATGCCCGAGACCATGTCCGTCGAGCGCCGCAAGCTCATGCAGGCATACGGCGCACAGCTCGTGCTCACCGACGGCTCCAAAGGCATGAAGGGCGCTATCGCCAAGGCGGAGGAGCTGCAGAAGGAGACTCCCAACAGCATCATCGCCGGCCAGTTTGTGAACCCCGCGAACCCGGCCATTCACAAGGCCACGACCGGCCCCGAGATCTGGGATGACACCGACGGCAAGGTCGACATCTTCGTCGCCGGCGTTGGCACCGGCGGCACCGTGACCGGCGTGGGCGAGTTCCTCAAGGAGCAAAACCCCGAGATTCAGGTCGTCGCCGTCGAGCCCGCCACCTCCCCGGTGCTCTCCAAGGGCCAGGCCGGCCCGCACAAGATCCAGGGTATCGGTGCCGGCTTTGTGCCCGACGTCCTCGACACCCAGGTCTACGACGAGATCATCCCCGTCGAGAACGACGACGCCTTTGCCACCGGCCGCGCCGTGGGCCACAAGGAGGGCGTGCTCGTGGGCATTTCGTCCGGCGCCGCCGTGTGGGCCGCACTGCAGCTGGCCAAGCGCCCCGAGAACGAGGGCAAGACCATCGTGGCGCTGCTCGCCGACACCGGCGAGCGCTACCTGTCCACGGCACTCTTCCAGGACTAGAGCTTCTCGTTCTTAGAACGAGTCCAAGGCACGCCGGTCTCCCCTCTCTTCTGGCAGCCTGAGCTCATCCCAACAGGGTGTCCCACAGGACGCCCGAACTTGCTACAATGTCTGCGGCGCGGAACCAGCCTCCCGCGCCGCTTTTCTTTTTTGGCCACATGCCACCAAGGAGAACCTCCCCATGCACAACAAGCGCGTGCTCGTCGCCATGAGCGGCGGCGTCGATTCCAGCGTGACCGCGTATCTGCTCAAAAGTCAGGGTTACGAATGTGTCGGTGCCACCATGCGCCTCACCTGCCCCGCGCCCGACCCCGCAACAGGTATGAGCAAAGTCGATCGCGACATCGCTGACGCGAAGGCCGTCGCCAAGCGCATTGGCATTCCCCACCATGTGCTCAACTTGCAGCAAACCTTCGACCGCAACGTAATCGAGCGCTTTGTGAACGCCTACCAGGAGGGGCTGACGCCCAACCCGTGCATTATCTGCAACCGCCACATTAAGTTTGGCGCGTTGCTGGATGCGGCGCTGAATATGGGCTGCGACTACATCGCCACGGGCCACTATGCCAAAACGAGCCAGGCGCCCGACGGCACCTGGCAGCTGCATCGCGGCGAGGACCCCAAAAAGGACCAGAGTTACTTTTTGTATTCGCTCACGCAGGAGCGCCTGGCGCACACGATCTTTCCGCTGGCAGGCCTAGACAAAGAGCGCGACGTGCGCCGCATAGCCGCCGAGCAGGGCTTTACCAACGCCCAGAAGGCCGAAAGCGAGGACATCTGCTTTATTCCAGACGGCGACTACGCGGGCTATATCGAGCGCCGCTGCGGACATGCCGCTGCACCGGGCAACATCGTATGGCGCGACGGCAGCGTGGTTGGGCGCCACAACGGCGCGCTGCGCTACACCATCGGCCAGCGTAAGGGCTTGGGCGTCGCGATGGCGCATCCCGTGTACGTAACGGGTGTCGACGCCGTCAACAACACCGTGCATCTGGGCGAGGCAGAGGACCTGACGGCCACGGCGCTCACGGCCAACGACTGGATTTGGAGCGCCCCTGCCGACCGCATGGAGGCAGAGCTCGATGCCGGCGGCATTCGCGTGGGCGCCAAGTACCGTTACCGTCAAAAGGACCAGGCGGCGACCCTTACACGTGGCGCCGACGGACAAATGCTGCTGACTTTTGACGAGCCGCAGCGAGCCATCGCCCCCGGCCAAGCCGTCGTTATCTACCGCGGCGACGTCGTCTTGGGCGGCGGCACGGTGACCGGCGCCATCAAATAACAGCGCCCTGCCACCATCCCCTCTCTAACTTGCGGTGAAATAGGGACTGTTTAAGCGTTTAAAACCGCCAAACAGTCCCTATTTCACCGCAACTTTGAGAGGACGGCCTCGGTCGGCACTATTGTGTCAGCCGAGGCCGCTGCATCGTTAGCGCTGGACGTAGGCGCGGACGAGCTCGTAGGTGTTGCGCACACCGTCGATGTGGCTGCGCTCGTAGTTGTGGCTCGCGTACACGCCGGGGCCGATCAGACCATGGCGAATGTCGTAGCCGGCCGAGAGCGTGGCCTCGACGTCGGAGCCGTAGTGCGGGTACACATCGATGGCGTAATCGAGCTCCAGCTCGCGCGCGATGTTGGACAGTGTGGTCACCAGATCGTAGTTGTAGGGGCCGCCCGAATCCTTGGCGCAAATCGACACCATGCGCTCGGTGCAGCCAAGGTCATCGCCCACGCAGCCCATGTCCACGCTGATCATCTCGCGCGTGTCGGCCGGCACAAAGGCACCGCCGTGGCCGACCTCCTCGTACACCGTAAAGAGCAGCGATACCTTGCGCGAAAGCGTCACCTCGCCGTCGGCAACGACGCGGGCCAAACCAAGCAGAATCGACGCGGACAGTTTGTCATCCAAGAAGCGGCTCTTGATGTAGCCGCTCTCCGTCACCGTGGTACGCGGATCCATAGCGATGATGTCGCCAGTCTGAATGCCCAGCTCAAGCACATCATCCTTGCTGTCGACATTCTCATCGAGCAGGATCTCCATGTTCTTCTCGATGGTCTTGACCGGCTCATCGGCCACATGCGCCGAAGGCTCGGTGTTGAGGACCACGCCTGTGTACACATTGCCGTCACGCGTGTAGACGGTGCAGTTCTCGCCATCGGCCGTAGACCACTGATGCCCGCCGAGGGTCGTGGGGCGCAGGCGACCATTGTCCTTGATGGAGCGCACCATGGCGCCCAGGGTATCGACATGGCTCGCCAACACCAGCGGCTCGCCCTCGCCGCCAAGCTCAACGAGCACGTTACCCTTATTAGAACGCTCGGGCCCAAACCCCATATCGCGCAGGGTCTCCATCAGATAATCAGTCGCCGCACGGGTATAGCCCGTAGGCGAAGCAATCGAGGTAAGCGCCTTCAACTGGTCAGTAATATAGGAGAGCGTCTCCTCTAGAGAAGCATCAACATTAGAAGCCATATGCATCCTTCCAAGTAAAACTAAGACCGAGTCCCGATTTTAACCGTTCTGCACGTGCAATGCCCCAGGAGCCGAACCGCCTCCAGACGTCCCCGCACCGGTTTTCTGCACGCGCACGGTTTACAATCCCAATCTTGCATAAATCCTATCGGTATCTGCATAGAAATGAGGCATCTTTTTGCTTCGTCTCAGGGTACCCCACCTTTGATCGTGCAAAAAACGGAGTATTCAGCACCGTGGGCCCCAACGGCCCCATCACAACCGACATAACGACGTAGTTACAGCAGTGTTGCAGGCCGGCGCAAACCAAAAACGCGGCGACAGCCATCTCCACCCATCGATAGCCCGCCCACAAGGACTGTCGATGGGCGCCGCGGGCCACTACGGCCCATTCACAACGTTATGCATTTTTCAGAGCTTGCTGAATACTCCCAAAAATGCACGCTGGGAAGTGCGCCACCTATCCGCAGCGGACAGCATGCCTTGGTTTTGCCCATATCGGGGCATCGGCGCGGCACAAAAAGCCCCCGCCGCACGAACTGCGCAGCGGGGGCTTCCGACATGTCCGAGGACGATTGTGGGGCTAACGGGCAGGGGCCCGCCGAACCAAGCTAGGCAGCCGGGCAGATCTTCTTGAAGAGCTCGATGACGTCGTCGAGCGTCGCCTCGCGCGGGTTGCCCGGGAAGCAGGCGTCGGCCATGGCGTCCTTGGCCAGGACCTCGATCTCGTCGGCCTTCATGGCCTCGCAGACGTGCGGGATGTTCACGTCGGCAGAGAGCTGCTTGACGGCGGCGATGGCGGCATCGGCGGCCTCGTCGGTGCTCATGCCCGTGGTGTCAACGCCCATGGCGACGGCAACCTTGGCCAGACGCTCGGCGCAAACCGGCTTGTTGAACTCCATGGCGATCGGCAGCAGCATGGCGCAAGCGACGCCGTGCGGGGTGTCGTAGTGAGCGGACAGGGTGTGAGCCATGGCGTGGTCGATGCCCAGGCCAACGTTGGAGAAGCCCATGCCGGCGACATACTGACCAAGAGCCATGCCCTCACGGCCGGAGCCGGGCTGGCCGGACTTGGCCTCGGCGACGGAGTCGCGCAGGTTCTCGCTGATCAGCTTAATGGCCTCAAAGTGGAACATGTCGGAGAGCTCCCAGGCGCCCTTGGTGGTGTAGCCCTCGATGGCGTGGGTCAGAGCGTCCATGCCGGTGGAGGCGGTCAGGCCGGCGGGCATGGAAGCCATCATGTCGGGGTCGACGACAGCGACCTCGGGGGCGTCGTTGGTGTCGACGCACACGAACTTGCGGACCTTCTCGGGGTCGGTGATGACGTAGTTGATGGTCACCTCAGCAGCGGTACCGGCGGTCGTCGGCACGGCGATGGTGAACACGGCGTGGTTCTTGGTGGGAGCAACGCCCTCGAGGCTACGGACATCGGCGAACTCGGGGTTGTTGATGATGATGCCAATGGCCTTAGCGGTGTCCATGGAGGAGCCGCCACCGATGGTCACGATAGCGTCAGCCTCGGCGGCCTTGAAGGCCTCGACGCCGTCCTTGACGTTCTGGATGGTGGGGTTGGGCTTGATCTCGGAGTAGAGGCTCCAAGCGATGCCGGCGGCGTCGAGCTCGTCGGTCACCTTAGCGGTAACGCCAAACTTAACCAGATCGGGATCGGAGCAGACGAAGATCTTCTTGTAGCCGCGACGCTGGAGCTCGCCGGGGATCTCCTTGATGGCGCCGGAACCATGATAAGAGATGGTATTGAGAACGAAACGATTAGCCATTGATAGCCTCCCATCGTGTGCGGGGCACCCATTACGCCCCACGCTATGAGTCCCATCCTAACGCTTTTGAAACAAAAAACACGTGAGAACGTCAAAATTGTTAAAGCGTTTCAACAGAAGGCGAAATACAAGGCGCCAAAGGGATGGTCCCCTTGGCGCCTTCCGCTACTTTTGGCAGCCTTCCTTCCAGGCCTCTGCCGCGCACTTCCAACGGAAGCGCAAATCGCGCTCGCGGTCGATAAACATGATGGCAAACGCGACAAACAGCAGCACGCTCGCCACGGCGATGGCGTGCAGGCCCATCCGCTCAATACACCAGTTGCCCAGCACGGCGCCAAACACAAAGGTAAAGATCACGCCAAAGTACAGCAGGCCGTTTTCCAAAAAGCCGCGCTTGTGGGTGATGATGTAGTCGTCCACGTTTTGCAGCGCATTGCGCAGGTTGCCGATGCACATGGTCGTGGCGATGCCGTGACCATGTATCTTGCGGAAGCTCTCGACCTGCATGCCGCAGGCAAACGAGGTGAGGCAGTTGGCGAGCAGGTTGTAACCGCCACCGGGGATAAAGCTCACGCCCAGCAAGATGACCGCCTCGAAGAATACCGTCACCTGACGCCAGTGAATCACGCTGCCAAACCGCTCGTGCACCAGGTCGGCAAGCATGATACCCACGGCAAACGACACCACGGGGAAGAAGTAGCGACCCGCGAGCGCCCAGTTACCCTCCGAGATGCTCACGCCCACGAGCAGGATGTTGCCCGTCTGCGCGTTGGCAAAAACATGATCGCGGCCCACGTACGAATACACATCCATAAAGCCACCGGCGAGCGCCAAGATGATGCCCAGCTCGATGGACTCCGATATCTGTTTGGCACGCTGCATCGTCGTGCGTCCTCCTTGTTGACGACCCTCTCGTGCGTTGGCGGACACATAGCCGCCGTTCATACTGTAACCCATTGACAACACGGCATGTCCGCGAGACGGCCCCTTCAGCGCAGGGATACACAGTCTGGAAACAAACTGCCATCGCATCGACGCACCGATCCACCAGCTCATGTACTCCACCAGTCTTTTTAGCCCCGTCCCAAAAAGACTGGTTACAATTACGTGCAGCATACAGACATCGGGAGGGATCGTGGCAAAAAAGCCTCAGCACGCTCAGAACAATCAGCGCAGCCAGCAGGGCAAGCAAGGTCAGCAGCAAAAGCGCGGAGGCAAGGCGCAGGCCACGGCCACCCAGAC
>JAJWXI010000053.1 GCA_021641225.1 Collinsella aerofaciens
CGGGAAATGTTGGACGGCTTGTCGTCCATCAGCACCACGTCGGCGGCCTCGATCGCGGCGTCGGAGCCCATGGCGCCCATGGCAATGCCCACATCAGCGCGCGTAAGCACAGGCGCGTCGTTGATACCGTCGCCGACAAAGGCGAGCTTGCCCTTGCCACTTTCGGCCGCGAGCAGCGCCTCAACGCGCTCGACCTTGTCGCCCGGCAGGAGCTGCGCGTGGAACTCGTCGAGACCCAACTGTTCGGCAACGGACGCAGCCACTTCCTCGCGGTCGCCTGTGAGCATGACGGTGCGCTTGATGCCGGCGGCGTGCAGGTCGCGGATTGTCTGCTCGGCATCGGCCTTAACGGTGTCTGCAATCACGATGTGGCCGACATACACGCCGTTCACGAGCACGTGGAGGATCGTGCCGACAACCTCACAGTCCGGTGCTTCAACGCCGGTCGCGGCGAGCATCTTGGCGTTGCCGACGACGACATGCATGCCGTCGATGGTCGCCGTCACGCCGTGGCCCGCGTTATTAGCGGAATCCTTCACGCGCTTGGGGTCGAGCTCGCCCTGGTAGGCGGCGCGCACCGACTGCGCGATAGGGTGATCGGAGAACGACTCGGCGAGGGCGGCGACTTCGAGCAGCGACTGCTCGGTATGGCCTGCCTCGGGGTGCACCGCGACGACTGAGAACGTGCCGTTGGTGAGGGTGCCCGTTTTGTCGAAGACGACGGTGTCCACGTCGGCGAGCGTCTCGAGGTAGTTGGAGCCCTTGATGAGAACGCCCAGCTTGGACGCGCCGCCGATGCCGCCAAAGAAGCTGAGCGGCACACTGATCACGAGGGCGCACGGGCAGCTGACGACCAGGAAGGTCAGACCGCGCAGAATCCAGTCGGACCAGGCACCGGTGACCAGGCCGCCGCCGAGCGCGAGCGCCGCGGCAGCGCCGGTGACGGCGGGGGTGTAGACGCGGGCGAAGCGCGTGATGAAGTTTTCGGTGCGCGCCTTCTTTTCGCTGGCATTCTCCACGAGCTCCAGGACGCGCGCGACGGTGGACTCGCCAAACGGCTTGGTGGTGCGCACGTGGATGAGGCCCGTCATGTTGATGCAGCCGCTGATGATGTCGTCGCCGGACTTGGCGGGGCGGGGGACTGACTCGCCCGTGAGCGCGGCGGTGTCGAGCTGGGTTTCGCCCTCGACGATAACGCCGTCGATAGGCACGCGCTCGCCGGGCTTGACCACGATTACGGTGCCGACGGCGATGTCATCGGGGAAGACTTGCTCGAGCGTGCCGTCGGGCTGCTCGACGTTAGCGTAGTCGGGCGCGATGTCCATCATGGCACTGATCGACTTGCGGCTCTTGCCCACGGCGTATGCCTGGAACAACTCGCCGACCTGGTAGAACAGCATGACGGCGGCGCCTTCGGCCATGTGTGGGTCGGTGTCGGGGAAGAGCACCATGGCGAACGCGCCGATGGTCGCGACGGCCATGAGGAAGCTCTCGTCGAAGGCCTTGCCGCGGCGGATGTTGTTGAACGCCTTCTGGAGCACGTCGTAGCCGGCAATTAGGAACGGCACCAGGAACAGCACGAAGCTGGCGTAGATGTCACCCGGGGTGCCGAATGCAGCGGTAAGGGCGCCGAGCTCGTCGAGGGCATAAACAACGGCAAAAATGCCCAGTGCTACCAAGATGCGGTTGCGCTTATGCTCAAGGGACTCTTTCTTCTTGCGCTTCTTCTTTTTCTTTTTGGGATCGGCGGCTGTCATGATTCAAACCTCTCATTTGAGTGTATGAACACTCGCTCATATAATTTCGCGAGCAAAGGCCGCGGCAAGCGCGGCCTCGCAGGTCAACGTATGCGCGGGTTAGAGAATGATCTCGCAGTCCGGCTCGGCGTCGGCCGTAAACTCAACAACGTGGTTGAGCACCTCGTCGAACTCAACATCATCGGCCTCGAGCGTCAGCTTCTGGGTCATAAAGTTGACGGACACGGATTTAACGCCCTCGAGCTTGGCCAGCTCGTCCTGAAGTTCACGCGCGCAGTTTGCGCAATCGATCTCGTCGAGCTTGAACTGCTTTTTCATGGTGGGTTCCTTTCCCTGTGTTAGCGGTCTGGGTGCCGGCCGCGCTGATACCGTGGTTGATTGCTATTCGCAGATATGGCTCATGCCCTGGTTAAGCATGGTGTAGACGTGATCGTCGGCGAGCGAGTAGAGAATGTTGCGGCCGTCGCGGCGGAACTTGACCAGGTGCGACTGCTTAAGCGTGCGCAGCTGGTGCGACACCGCAGACTGCGAGGTTGCGGTCGCTTCGGCGATGTCGGCCACGCAGAGCTCGCGGCCCATGAGGGCATAGAGAATCTTGATGCGCGTGGTGTCGCTGAAGACCTTGAACAGGTCGGCAAGGTCGTAGAGAAGCTCCTCGTCGGGAAGGTCCTCGGGCGAGCAGGTGGTGGGGATCACGGGCTCGGTGGCCTCGATGCCAGTCTTTGTTTCATCAGCGTGGCTGCTCATTGCAATATCCTTTCATATGAACATGCGCTCATATAACTTACTTCCGATTATATGAGCGCATGTTCATATGTCAATGACGTTCAGGTAATTCGTCGCACAAAATGATGGGGAATAGTGGACGAGATTCCGGACTGAGCGGTTTTGATAGCCGATGCCGGGGTGGGTGCCCCCGCGCCGTGCAAAAATTGGAGTATTCTGCAACTATAGGGGGTCCGTTAATCTATTCCAGGCCAAATAAAGCCGCTCAAGAGTTATCCAAGGGCGGTAAACAGACAAGGTCTTCCTCAAATGTTGCCTAACGTTCTCGTTCGATAGCGTTTTTGTTTCTCATTTGGATTAACTTGTGGGTGCTGGAGGGCCGACCCTGCTGAATACTCGCAATTTTGCACATCGCTAGGGTACCCACCTTGTTAGCCGGTCTAGCTTCCGGCCCCGAAGATTCTGCCCTCGGGCGCGAGGCTGCTTATTTGGGCAAATGATGGGCTGTCGGATTCGACAGTCTGCATGTCATCGATTGCCGGAACTTCATTTATTGTCGGGTCATCCAGCGTGATACCTTCGAGTGTTGCTTTTTCGAGGTCGATTCGTTGACGATCTTCGGAATCCTGGCGAAGCTGCTTCTGAATTCGCTTTTTCTCTTCTATAAACCTTCTGAGCACAAACTGTCTCAGGTTCTCTTGCATGATTTGAAAGTCTTTTGGCAGACGCGAGGGACGTATGCCCTCTTTCCGTTGGATCGCCTCCATGACCCTAACGAAAGCGCTGGCATGCATAAAGGAATAACGACTGACGGTGATGATTCCGTATCCCATGGACGCAAGCGCATTCTTGCGCTCCTCATCGATGGCGCGGTCTTCTTCCGCGTCATGATAAAACCCGTTGTATTCAATGTCTGTGCGAGATTTCTTTAGATACGCATCCATAAAGAACTTTTTGCGTCTCGTGAGATTCTTTGCGGCAGCGGCGACCTGCACCTCGTAATCGGTCTCAATTCCCTTAATACCAAGCCCTCCTTCGCTTTTAGGCAGCGTTAGCATCATGACAAAGGCCGTTTCCATAGGAGACCGGCATCCGTCGCGCACACATTGGATCGCCTTTCGGGCAAGGGCCAGACCGTCGCATCTGGTAATGGAATTAAAGAACTGTTTTAACCTTTCGGTCGAGGTGAGCGCGAAACGCTCGTTATACGAGGTGGAAGAGCCGGTTCCAAGGGAGTAAGCGCCGCACAATTCAAAGTAGTACTCCACCAGTTCGCGAAAAGGGAGATAGGTGGCGGCCTGAAGCGCGCAAAGCTCAACGCCAACAATGAAGATGCCATCTTTGAGCTCTATAAAGCGTGAGTTCGAGAATCGTTTTGACGTAACGTGGCATTGACAGTTCATTGCGTAGCGCGCATTCCTGCGATCAAACACCATCACCTCGAGGGAATCATTTGCGTCGAGGGAAACATCATGTTTGGTGAGCCATTCTGCGGCTGCGTCAAGGAGCGTTCCGGTGGGACATGATCCGTAAATCGCGGCAGGGTTACAGGGCTCGGTGTCTTTCGCAGACGCTGAATACGCGGCCTGGTAGACCGCTTTTGCAGTGGTATGTGACAATACGATACTCATGGTATATATTGTGTCAGCTAATGCCGTGTTGATGGCGCTGAGTGGAAAAGCCGTTTTAGAGGTCTAACCAAATGCTGTCCAAAAGCTTGACGCAATTATGGGTTGGTATGTCCTAAATAAAAGTTTTCGCAGCTTAGCTATGGCATATAAATACTCAATTGCTGCACATTTGATATCGATGCATCACCATCCGACAACGAATTACGTGTCGGGAATTGGCCGAATCGTTCAAAATGAGGGTTCAGAATTTGTGATGGCAGATCTATCTGTGGAACGTAGGGCGGCCCCGCTGCGGTGTTTCCCGCTGCGAGGCCGCTCGTGAGCAAGCAGTGTTTGTCGCAGACGTTGCTATTTCGCGAATAGGTTCTTGAGGTTAAACTCGGCCTGCACCGTGCGGAGCATGAGGTCGGTGTCGTCGAGGCCCAGGTGCTGCTCGTTGGCGTCGGCGGCGAGGGTTCCACGGCGGCGCGCCCAGTTCTCGAGCGCGGCTGGGGCGGACTCGCGGGGGAGCGAGCGCACGTCGGCGTCCAGGCTGCGGCAGATCTGGCGTGAGTCGATGACAATGATCTTGCCGGCGCGGCGTGCCTCGGCGTAACCGTCCAGGTGAATCTTGAACCAGCTGTCCTCAAAGGCGGCGTTGTGCGCCATGTACGGGTACTTCTTCATAAGCTTGAGCAGCTGCTTTTGCAGCTCTTTGTTCTCGCGGAAGGGCGTTTTGCCGTCGATGTCGTCCCAGGTAATGTGGTGGATATTCGACAGCGGCACATCTTCGCCGCGGTAGATGTCGGGCAGGCCACAGTAGTGCGCCTCGGCGTCGTGCGGGATGGCGTCGCTGGTGAGTTCCATGATCTCCCAGCCGACGTTGATGATATAACCGCGTTCGGGTGCACGGCCGGTGGTCTCGATGTCGATACCGAGCACGGTGCCCTGGATGGGCTTGCGGGCGTAGGCCACGCCGAGCGCGTCGCGGTCACCGCGGATCTCGCGCATAACGGACGCGGCGGTGCGCTTTTGCATCTTGCCGATGGCGGCGCAGGTGTCGGCGTCGGACAGGCCGCGCGAGAGCGTCGCGGGCGTCACATTGCGCAGGCGTGCCTCGCCAATCTGGTCGCAAAGGTCGCGGTTGCGGTCGGCCAGGTCGCGCACGGTGGCAAAGTCGAAGCCGGGGTCGTCCTCGGCAGTAAAATACTCGGTCTCGAGCACCTTGAGGGCCTCTTCGCCCTTCTGGCGCTCGGACTCCATGGCACCGTGATCGCCATAGATAAACATAGGGATAAACGGTTGGCGTTCGTATTCGAGTGCTTGCGAAACGTTCATAGGCTGCTCCTTGGACGGGCCGCGTCGCGCGGCTCGGGGTTACTGAGTTATGGCGAGATGATAGTTTACCATGGGCAACTATTGGCACCACGCCTAGGTCAACTACAATACCCTAGTTGACCGCTAGGACTTTTACAATGCTGCCGAAAGACACGAAAGGTTCCATCCGTCATGGATTTACTGATTGATATTCTGCTCGACGCCGGCAAGGACACGCTGTCCCTGGTGCCGTTTTTGTTGGTGACGTATCTTGCCCTCGAGACACTTGAGCACGTTGCGGGCGACCGCGTCAACGGCGCTATCAAGCGTGCCGGCGCCGCGGGTCCGGTTGTCGGATCGTTGTTGGGCATGGTGCCACAGTGCGGGTTTTCGGCCATGGCGGCGACGCTGTACGCCGGTCGCGTCGTGACGCTGGGCACGCTGGTTGCGGTTTTCCTCTCGACCTCAGACGAGATGCTGCCGCTGTTGCTTGCCGAGCAGGTTCCCGCGCAGACCATGGCGATGCTTTTGGCTTCGAAGGCACTGATCGCGCTGGTTACGGGCTTTATCGTGGATGTCGCCATTCGCGGCCTGCGTCGTAACGCTCGCGCGCATGCGGCGATTCGCCGTACCGTGCTGGGAACCGCGGCCAACCCGGCCCATGTGAACTGTGCGCACGACGACCACACTGGCGGTGACATCATCGACGAGGTGGCCGAGGCGGGCGTGAGCGCCGACCACATCCACGAGTTATGCGAGCGCGACCATTGCGGTTGCGATGAAGACGAGGACGAGCACGAACACGGACATGGCCACGATCACGGTCATGAGGGCGAACATGAACACCATGACGGTCACGGTCACTCTCACTCCCACGAAGGGACGCCTGTCCTGTCGATCATCCGCAGTGCGATCTCGCACACCGTGCAGGTCTCGGTATTCATTTTTCTGGTGACGCTGATTCTGGTCGCCGTGCTCGAGACGTTCGGCGAGTCCGCGATCGAGCAGTTCCTGCGCGGCAACGAGACACTCGCTGTCCTGGGTTCGGCGCTTGTCGGGCTGATTCCCAATTGCTCGGCGAGCGTGGTCATTACACAGCTGTATCTGGAAGGCGCGCTGCAACTGGCGCCGATGCTCGCCGGCACGCTCATTTCCGCCGGCGTGGGTTATCTGGTGCTGTTCCGCACCAACCGCAGCGCCCGCGAAAATGCTGTGTTCCTGATCATGATGTACGTCATCGGCGCTGGCTGGGGCCTCATCCTCTCCGCCGTTGGCCTCTAAGTAGGCCTAAAAAATGGGCTTCAAATAGCCATGCTCAGCGCCTGCGCAATGCGGCGACGCATGGCATTTTGAAGCCCGTTTTTTTGTTGAGCCATGGATTCCGAGCGCTCACACCGCTCAAAACAAAAAGGTAGATTTTAGGCATGTCTCAAAAATCTACCTTGGTTAGTGCAGCAACTCGGTGAGGTTGCGTTTAAAGCGGGCGCGGTCTTCGCTGGTAAATGCCGCCGGCCCGCGAGTGCGTCCGCCGGCGCGGCGCACCTTCTTTTCCTCGTGGCGAATAAACAGCTGCATGTCGATGGTTGCTTTGTCGTAGACGCGCCCGCGCACACCGATAGCGGCGGCATCGCGCCCGAGCACCATGCTTGCCAAGCCAATGTCCTGCGTCACGACCACGTCGCCCGCCTGCAGGCGTTCGACAATGGCAAAGTCGGCGCTATCGGCTCCCACGCTCACGTCGAGCGTCGTGACCCAAAAGCCGCGTCGCGCGTGCTCGGCATCGCGCGGGTCGTCGCGGCGAATGTGCCGTTCCAGGTTTTGCGTGCTGTTGCCGGCGATAACAACGGCGACGCCCGCCCGCCGCGCGCAGTCAATCGACTCGCGCGTGACCGGGCAGGCGTCGGCATCAATAAAGAGCGTTCGCGGCATCTAGTGCACCAGTTTGCCAAATTGAATAGCGCGAACAATCAGCGTTACGCCAAACACCAGCAGCGCGGCGCCGCTAAAGATGACGAGCATCTTGGCCGACCACAGCGGATAGATAAACACGAACATGCCGGCGATGATGGAGAGTGCACCGCTCAGGATGGCAAGGGCGCGGTTGGACGAAAGCTCGGACTCCAGAATGGACATGACACCTTCGACAATCCAGCCAAAGCCGGCCACGACAACCACCATCGTGGTGAGTGTCGCGGTCGAGAAGGCCTGGTTGCGCAGGATTATGACGCCGCCCAGGATAATGAGTAGGTTGGAGATGATGCTCGTGACGCGCCAGCCGGTGGGCAGCAGCGGCTCAAAAATGGCAGTGAACAGCCTGATGGCTGCCGTAATCACAAAGTAGAAGCCCAGGACGGTCGTCAAAAAGACGAGGGACTTGGCGGGTGCAAAAAGCAGCGCGATACCAGCAATGAGCGCCACGACGCCCGTGATGGCGTAGATCCAGCGCACGGCCTTGACGGCTTTGCCTGCCATGCTTTTCTCGTCAAATCCAAACTGGCTCGATTTTTGGTCATCGTTCTTAAAGATGCCCATAATGTCTCCTTTCCGTGCGGTGCACGTTGCGTTCATTGCTCTCCGTGCGGCGTACGCCAAAAGTGATGCAACAAGTATCGCCCAAGGGCGCCGATGTATGGGGCGGGAAGGACGAATTGCCGCCCCACATTCCCGAATTGTTACTTTTATTCCCGCTTCAGTGAGGATTAATCAACAGATGTAGAACATTACGCCGCTGTATGTAATTGCCTACGTTTTAGGTTAGATTTTCCTAAGGACAATTGGCTTGTATTGGGGGCCCCTATGAACGAAACAGTTCCCGCAGCGCCGGTAAGCGCAGAATCGATGGCAAAGCAGGGCTGCGAAAAGCTCGGTCTGGAAGCGTTTGACGCGCTGATCCGTCGCGCCCGCACGTGCCGCCGCTTTGACGAGTCCATGCGCGTGCCGCGCGAGTTTTTGCTCGAGCTGGCGGAACTGGCGCACCTGGCTCCCTGCGGCGCCAATGCTCAGCGTCTGCGTTTTCATGTGGTGAGCGGTGCCGAGGATTGCGCGCGTGTATTTGATGAGCTTGCATGGGCCGGCGCGCTTAAGGATTGGCCGGGTCCTGCCGAGGGCGAGCGTCCGACCGGCTACATCGCGATTCTTGCCGAGCGCGCTGTTCCGGGTAAGCCCGCCGCGCCCATCACCGAGGTCGACACGGGCATTGCCGCGCAGACGATGATGCTCGCCGCCCGCAGCGCCACGCCCGAGGTGGCAGCCTGCATGTTCAAGGCCTTTACGCCCCATGCGATCGATGCCATGGGGCTCGATAACGACAAGTATGAGCTCAAGCTGATCATGGCTTTCGGCGTGCCGACCGAGACGCAGATGATCGATGCGATCGATTCCAACCCCGACGGCTCCATCAATTATTGGCGCGACGAGGCGCAGGTGCACCACGTGCCCAAGCGCTCGCTTGCCGACGTGCTGCTGTAGTTGCGCGTCGTTGCGGTGCAATCCGGCAGCAAAATCACCACAAAGGCGTCTGTCTCCTTTGCGGTGGTGCGAGGGGAGGGCATGTGGCCGATCTGTATTTGGTGCGGCATGGGCAGACTGAGCTCAATGTGCAGAACATTTTGCAGGGCTGGCACGATTCGCCGCTGACGGCACGCGGGCGCGAGCAGGCGCTGGCGACGCGTTCGGCGTTCGAGGACCGCGGCGTGACCTTTGACCATGTGTATTCCTCCCCGTTGGGCCGGGCGCGGCGTACGGCTGAGCTAATTGCTGGTGAGGGCCGTTCGATAGAGCTGGTCGATGACCTACGCGAGTGGCATTTGGGCTCGCTGGAGGGTACATCAAATCGCGAGATGCCGCTGCAGCCCTGGGGCGATTATCCGGTCGCGTTTGGCGGCGAGCCGGAAGCGCAGCTCCGGGCGCGTATGGTCGCGGCGCTGTCCCGTATTATGGCCCGGCCGCAGCACAACTGCGTGTTGGCAGTCTCCCACGGTTCCGCCTGCCAGGAGTTTCTTGAGTACGTGGCCGGCGGTGGGGCGCAGCCCGACAACGGCGCCGTGCTTCATTTTGGCTATTGCGACGGGGCGTTTTCGCTCCTTGATTGGTAACGAACGAAAGGACCCCTATGAATAAAGACCTGTATCTGGTTCGTCATGGGCAGACGATATTCAACCTTAAGCGCATCATTCAGGGCTGGAGCGACTCGCCGCTCACGCAGCTGGGTTGCGACCAGGCGGCGCGCGCCGGCATGTTTTTGCGTGCGCGCGGCATTGAGCCCGACCACGCCTACACCTCGACGCTGCATCGCACCGAGCAGACTATCGCCAACCTGTGGCCGGGCCTTGCCTACGAGCGCCTTGACGGCCTGCGCGAGTGGTTCTTTGGCGATTTTGAAGCCGAGCGCGTGATGTTGATGCCCGAGCGCCCGTGGCGCGATTTCTATCGCCAGTTTGGCGGCGAGGGCCAGATGCAGGTACGTAAGCGCATGGTGGCGACGCTGACCGAGCTCATGCGACGCCCGGACCATGAGTGCGTCCTTGCGGTGAGCCACGGATCGGCCATCAAGGAGTTCATGGACCATGCCAAGGGCGCGGAGGCCGATGAACGCGATCGCGTTCCGGGCAACTGCTCGGTGCTGCATTTTGCGTTTGACGATGCGACCGATACGTTTGACCTGGTCGAAGTCTTTACGCAGGAAGATTATGCGCGCGAGCTGGGCCTTGAGCCGCTGGTGGCGGCAGCGGGTCCGCAACGTGGCTAGTGCGGGCGCGGCGATACGGGTTGCCGACATAATCGCTCGATGCGAAAGGGGCGGAGATGCATGCACATGTATTGCATCTCCGCCCCTTGTTTGTTGAGCTGCCGAGTCTTTGTGCTAAGCGTTTACGCCCGGCTAGAACCACCGTGCGATCTGGTGGGTGAGCAGACCCGTTGGAACCTGCGGTGCGTCGCCGGCGACCTGTGCGGCGGGGAATAGCGCGGCAATGGTAAAGTTGAACGGCTCTTTGCCCGTGTAGGTGCCGGCTGTGCGGGCGTCGTCTGCTAGGAGCTGCGCCGCCCCTGCCAGCGCGGCAGTGTAGGCGGGGTCGTCTGCCGGCGTCGGCTCCGGTGCCTGGTCGAGCATGGCTCGGATGGCGGCAACGGCGTCCTCGCGCTTGACCTCCCACACACGGTGCGTAATGCCGGCGGGGTCGGTGACGGCATAGAGCGACGCGCCCTCTTTGGCGGCGCCCAGGATGATATCCATGACGGGCGAGGCCTCGTAGGCGAGCGACACGGG
>JAJWXI010000054.1 GCA_021641225.1 Collinsella aerofaciens
AGGGGAGGATTGCCTGAGCCTTAACGTGTGGGTCAGGGGACACGCACGCAAGAACCTTCCTGTCATGGTATATATCCATGGTGGTGCCTACTTCTCAGGTGGATCTGCCGACCCGCTATATAACGGCTCCAATTTTGCGGCAGCGAAGGATGTCGTTATTGTTTCGATTAACTACCGTCTGAACTTGTTTGGGTCGCTGCTGCTCGATTGCCTGCCGGGCGGAGAGGACTACAAAGACGCCGGCTATCTTGCCATTCTTGATCAAATCCGTGCGCTCGAGTGGGTGCATGAGAATATTTCGGCCTTCGGCGGTGACCCCAATTGTGTCACGCTTTTCGGTGAGTCGGCAGGCTCTTCCAGCCAGGCTCTTCTTTCCATATTGCCAGAGGCAAATAAGTATTTCCAACGTGCGATTTTGGAGTCCGGCCCTATCCAGCTTTATAAGACCCGCGAGCGCGGCGAGTACTTTGCTCGGGAGTTCGCCGAAATCATGGGATGCAAAACCGCCCAAGAGCTCTTAGCGAAGTCGGCAGACGAGCTCATTGAGGGCATGCAGGTGTGGTGCGATCGTCATACCTACGAAGTGTCGCTAATTTTCTCGCCGGTTTGCGACGGGTCTTTTCTTCCCAAGAAGCCGATGAAGGCCTGGGCGGAGGGCGCAGCCAAGGATATCGATATCATGATTGGATGTACCGAGGACGAGTTTACTTATTTCCATTTCTATTTCGATGACCTTCCCGGATTCTGGCACGGCCAATTCCCGATTCATTTTGATGATCAGATTGATATCGATTACTGGGAGCAAGCATATCGAAAGGCATGGCCTGAGCGCGATTTTGCCGAGAATTACACCAATTTTATGAACTCAACCGGTTTCTTTGTCGGCACCGACCTTATGGCTGAAGAGCAGTCGGCGTTTAAGCCCGTGTACAACTATTTGTTCCGTTATAAATCTCGTGTCGAGGGAATGGGTTCTTGCCATGCAATCGAGGTGCCGTTCGTTTTCAAGAATCTTGATACCGCGAGTGGTCTGATGTTTACGGGTGACAATCCTCCAGCGCATCTCGCGGATGAAATGAACGATGCGTGGTTCAGCTTTGCGAAGACGGGCAAACCGTTTGTTGAGGGCAAGGCACCATGGGACCCCTATACCGCTGAGAACCACATTCATATGGTAATTGACGAAAACGAGTGGAAGCCGGTGCATTCGCTGCATGCCAAAGAAGATTCGGTGTTCCGTCCTATGTACGAGGTACTACTCAACGATTAGTGAAAGAAGCCGCAATGGAGTGGGCTAATTAGCCCCATTGAATTCAGCTTGAACTATCCCTGCGTAAGGAGAAAGAAATGGCTCAAGAAGAAAAGCTATCGGGTTATCGGTGGATGATCTTATTCGTAGTTTGCCTCATTTGCTTCATGGCAAACTTCATGCAATATCAGGTTTCAGCATGGGGTGTCGTCGTGATGACGACTCTCGGCATCGATGCCGGTGGGCTTACCAATCTCATGTTGATGCCGATGCTCACCGCTGTGTTTTTGTCGATTCCTGCAGGATCTCTTGCTGATCGCTACGGCGTTAAGCTTGTCGTGTCAATTGGCATGGTGCTTTCTGCTGTAGGCGGCTTTCTGCGTTATTTCATGATTAATGACTTTACCGTGCAGATCGTTTCGATGTTTATGATCGGCTTTGGCATTGCGGCGCTCAATGCCAATCTGGCAAAGGTGCTGGGTTCCTGGTTTAAACAGCAGACCTCCCTTGCCGTGGGAGTTTTCTATGCTGCTTCATGTGTGTCCATCGTGATAGCCCAGGCATTCAGCACTTATTTTCCTACGCTTGACGTGTCTTATCTGGTCGCTGCTATTGCCGAAGCTGTAACTGCTGCGCTGTGGATCTTCTTTATGAGGAACGTCCCGGAGGGCGAGCCCATGCCCGAGCCCGAGCCGGTTATGAAGTACATTAAGATTGCCGCTAAGTCGCGCGGCGTTTGGTGCATTGCCTTGGCTTATGGTCTTACCCTCGCTTCAACCACGGCATATTGCGCAATTCTGCCGTCTGCGCTTGAGCTCGTTCGCGGCGTTGATACTGCCACCGCTGGATCTATGGCAGCAATTATTACAGTTGGTAGCTTCTTTGCTTGTTTTGCGGGACCGGCTGCCGTCCTCAAGCTCGGTAAGAATAAACCGTTTCTCATTGTAACCACGGTGATTGCCGCCGTTGTAATGGTTGCAAACTGGTTTTTGCCGCTTGGCACTGTCATGTGGGTTGCTCTCGTCCTCAATGGTTTTATGACCGCTCTTTCTGGCCCCATTATTCAGGCAATGACTCCTGATCTTCCTGAGATTGGCGCGAAATATGCCGGTAGCGCTGGTGGAATAATCGGTACTGTCGGCCTTCTCTGCTCCTATTTTGTTCCCGTTATTGTTTCGTCTATTTCTGGTGACAATTGGACGTTGAACTTTACGATCGAATCGATTCTTTTCCTTGCGAGCGTTTTGCCTATTGCGATGTTGCCCGAGACTGGTGCGGCGGCAAAAGCCGAGATGCCTGAGACTTCTGAATTATAATTAATCGGTGTTTTGCCTGGTCGCGACCTCCAGTTGATATGGGGGTCGCGACCATTTTTAATGTGAGGTTGGTGCAATGGATGGTGAAGCGTGCGAAGTTGCGCACAAAGTTGAGCAAAAGCGGGCTTCGAGTGGTTACCGCTGGTTAATATTGCTGTTGACGTGTGGTCTCTGTTTTTTGGGCAACTTCATGCAGTATCAGGTCGCTGCCTATGCTACGGTCATCATGCCTCAGATGAATATCGACCCTGTCGGATTCTCATCTCTCTTTCTGGCGCCAATGCTTGCGGCGGTTTTCTTTAGTCTCCCGTTCGGATCACTTGGAGATAGGCTTGGGCCCAAAGTAGTGATACTTGGCGGGTTCTGTGTTTCTTTAGTCGGCGGCGCTATCAGAATTTTCACCCTATCGAACTATCCTGCTCAACTTGTCTCGATGTTTTGCATCGGCGTGGGGATGGCGGCATTGACTGCCAATAATGCAAAGACGCTTGGACTTTGGTTTGCAGATAAGACGGATGTTGCGATGGGCATTTACTATGCGGCGACTTGCTTTGGCATTGCGGCGGCGCAAGCGTCATCGGCGTTTATGTCTTCCGTGCTAATGGGCTATACAGTTGCAGAAGCGTTGTTGGTCGTTCTGACTATCTTCTGGGGTTTATTTGGTAAGAACGTACAGCATGACTCACTTATTCCTGATGGCGTTGAGCACGACCAAGCCCTTCTGACTGCTTTTCGTTCGCGTAACGTTTGGCTTTGCGCGATTTGCGCCGCTTTCTCACTTGCCGCCACGACCGCCTTTTCCGGTGTGCTACCTCAGGCTCTTGAGCTTGTGCGAGGCACCGATGCTTCGACGGCCGGCGAAATGGCGGCGCTGACAACCGCTGCTGGGATTATCGGCTGCTTGATTGCTCCGATGCTTTACGGTAAATGCCGCCTTGCGCGACCGTATCTTGTGATTGTCGGGCTTCTTGGCTCTATTTCAATTGCAGTTGCGTGGTTTGCCTCGGGCTTGAAGTCCATGGGGGTATTGCTTGCAGTGTGCGGCATCGTTACGAGCATGATGGGTCCAGTTGTTCAAGCTCTGCCAGTTTCATTTGTTGAAATCGGCACTCGTTATGCTGGCAGCGCTGGCGGCATTATGGCCGAAGTTAGCCTTTTGGGCTCTTATATGCTTCCTATTGGGATTGCGGCTATTTCCGGTTCAGATTACGACAAACAAATGATGCTTATTACTCTGCTTTACGGTCTATCCGTCCTTCCGGTGTTGATCGTTCCCGAGGTCAAACACTTTAAATAGGCGCGAGCATATGGATGGATAAAGCCCTCTGGCCATTGCGATTGCCGAGGAATGGATTTCGCTCAATTCGGATCTTTGAAGTGGGCTAAACTGTCTTGGTGTTTCACTGAACAACGCCACCTTCTGTTGCGTTGTCGTTAGAAAGGAACCAGCCATGTGTGATTGCATCTTCTGCAAAATCGCCAACCACGAGATCCCCTCGACCGTTGTCTATGAGGATGACCAGGTCATCGCGTTCGACGACCTTAACCCCCAGGCGCCGGTCCATACGCTCGTGATCCCCAAGAAGCACTACAGCGACATCGCCGACAACGTACCTGCCGAGACCATGGGCGCCATGGCTCACGCCATCCAGGAGGTCGCCAAGGCCAAGGGCCTGGAGGACGGTTTCCGCGTCATCTCCAACAAGGGCGTCAACGCCGGCCAGACCGTTATGCACTTCCACATGCACGTCCTCGGCGGCAAAAACCTGGGCGAGAACCTCATCTGAGGACGCCTGTTCCGCGCAATGAAGCGGAAGCTACGGCATCGATAACTTATATATCAACGCAATAAACCCGAGCGCGAGGGCGTTTGGGTTTATTATTGAGGCGTATGTAACCTGGCGGCGCCACACCGCCTGTTAGTAGGGAGACACATGAACGTTCTGGTCGTCAACGCAGGATCTTCGACCCTTAAGTATCAGGTCATCGATACCAAGTCCCACAAGGTGTCCGCAAAGGGCTCCTGCGAGCGCGTCTGCTTTACCGGCGGTACCTTCACCCACGCTGCCAACGGCTCCAAGAAGGTGACCGAGAACATCGAGTTCCCCGACCACAAGGTCGCCATCGAGGTGGTCCTGAAGGACCTCGAGGCCAACGGCGTCAAGATCGAGGGCATCGGCCACCGTATCGTTCAGGGCGGTTGGTACTTTGGCGATTCCTCCCTCGTCGACGAGGACGTTCTCGCTAAGATCCGCGAGGTCGCCCCGCTCGCCCCGCTGCACAACAACCCCGAGGCCAACGTTATCGAGTACTGCCTGGAGCAGTATCCCGACCTGCCCAACGTTACGGTCTACGACACCGCTTTCCACTTCAACATGCCCGAGGTCGCCAAGACCTACGCCCTTCCCAAGGATGTTTGCGACAAGCTGCACATCCGTAAGTACGGCGCCCACGGCACCAGCTATCGCTACATCTCCAAGAAGGTCGCCGAGATGACCAACGGCGAGGCCCGCAAGGTCGTCGTGTGCCATATCGGTTCCGGCGCTTCCCTGTGCGCCATCGAGGACGGCAAGTGCATGGACACCACCATGGGCTTGACGCCGCTCGACGGCGTTATGATGGGCACCCGCTGCGGCTCCATCGACCCGGCTGCCGTGTGCTACCTGCAGCGCGAGGGCGGCTACACCTTCGACGAGGTCGACGAGATGATGAACAAGAAGTCCGGCCTTTTGGCTGTGACCGGCGGCAAGACCAACGACTGCCGCAACGTCGAGGAGCTCGCCGCTGCCGGTGACCCCGAGGCTCAGCTCGCCTTCGACATGTTTGTCTACAAGATTGCCGCCAAGGCTGCCGAGATGGCCACTTCTATGTGCGGTATGGACACCCTGGTCTTTACCGCCGGCATCGGCGAGCACGCTCCGGCCGTCCGCGCCGGCGTTGCCGACCGCCTGGCCTTTATGGGCGTCAAGATGGATCATGCCCGCAACGCCCTGCGTGGTGACGGCGCTTGGTGCCTGTCTGCCAAGGATTCCAAGGTCAAGATTTTCGTCATCCCCACGGATGAGGAGTTCATGATCGCTTCCGACGTCGAGCGCATCGTCAACAGCAAGTAATTGCAAGAGGGGAGGGGCTGGACGTCCGAGTGCCGTTCGGCCCCTCTTTTGTGCTCGTTGGGCGATATGCCTGATAGCTATTTATCAAGTTGTGATAACTTCTTATTAACATGCGGCCGCCTTAAGGGGTCTGCGCCGACCGTATCGCACTGCAAAGGAGTCTCATGAACGTACTTGTTGTCAACGCCGGTAGCTCAAGCCTTAAATATCAGCTTTTGGATACCGATACCCGCGAGGTTTTCGCCAAGGGCAACTGCGAACGTATCGGTTCGGACATGGGCATCTTTGGCCACTCCGAGAACGGTGGCGCCAAGCAAACCGAGGAGGTCCCCTTCCCGGATCACCGTTCGGCTATCGCACGCGTGCTCGAAGAGCTCGAGAAGACCGACTTTACGATCGATGGCATCGGCCACCGTATCGTTCAGGGTGGCTGGTACTTCGATGATTCCGCAGTTGTTGACGACGAAGTTATGGCCAAGATTCTCGAGGTGGCCCCGCTCGCCCCGCTGCACAACTACGGCGAGGCCGCGGCGATTGAGTATTGCCGCGAGAAGTATCCGGAGCTGCCCAACGTGGCGGTCTTCGACACCTCGTTCCACATGACCATGCCCGAGGTCGCCTATACCTACGCGCTGCCCAAGGACGTGTGCGACAAGTACCATGTGCGCAAGTACGGCGCCCACGGCACGAGCCACCGCTATGAGTGGATGATGGCCAAGGAGATCCTGGGTTCGCGCTGCCACCGTCTGCTTTCGTGCCATTTGGGTAACGGTGCTTCGCTTGCTGCTATCGAGGACGGCGTGTGCCGCGACACCACGATGGGCCTCACGCCGCTCGACGGCCTGATGATGGGCACCCGCTGCGGTTCCATCGACCCGGCCACTGTGTGCTACCTGCAGCGCGAGGGCGGCTACAGCTACCAGGAAGTCGACGACATGATGAACAAGCAGTCCGGTCTGCTTGCCATCTCGGGCATCTCCAACGACGCCCGCGACATCCGCACGCGCGCCTCCGAGGGCGACGAGCGCTGCCTGCTCGCCTTCGACATGTTCGCCTACAAGGCCATGCAGCAGGCAGGTTCCATGATTGCCTCCATGGCGGGCGTGGATACCATTACCTTTACCGCCGGCATCGGCGAGAACGATTGGTCGATCCGCAAGGCCTTCTGCGACTGCTTTGAGTGGCTGGGCGTGCGCATCGACAACAACAAGAACCGCGAGGCTGTGGGCAACGGCCCGCAGGTCATCAGCGCCGCCGGCTCAGCTGTCACGGTCATGGTCATCCCCACCGACGAGGAATACATGATCGCCCACGACGTCGAGCGCCTGACCGCGAATAACTAGTGCGTTCGCTTGCGATTGAACGAAAGGCCTCCTGAGCAGCAGCTCAGGAGGCCTTTTTGCTAGCAGGCGGAAATTCCAGTCCCAAAGTGATCATCACCAGTAACGCCTGCGCTCCCAGCAACGACACCCATCCATTCAGATTCTCAGCTCCAGCTCGTAGCCAAGCCGCCGTCCACCCCAGATCCCCTGAATGCCACGTGACGGTAGAAGGCCGTACGGGCTAACCCCTGAAAACATTCCGCAGACCAGAAACGCCCCCGTTCGTAGCTCCGAAGGAGCAGAACGGGGGCGTTTCATTGGTCGAGGACGTTTTCAGGGGTTAGCCCGTACGGCCTTCGGGCGAGTGCGTACGCTACTCAGCCATCTGAGCCTGGACGGCGGTGATGGCCACGACACCCACGATGTCGTCGGCAGAACAGCCGCGCGACAGGTCGTTGACCGGCTTGGCGATGCCCTGCAGGATGGGGCCGTAGGCATCGGCGCCGGCGAAGCGCTGGACCAGCTTGTAGCCGATGTTGCCGGCCTCGAGGTCGGGGAACACGAGCACGTTGGCCTTGCCGGCGACAGAGGAGCCGGGAGCCTTGAGCTGGGCGACGGTGGGGACGATAGCGGCGTCGAGCTGCAGATCGCCATCGATGGCGATCTCGGGAGCCTTCTCCTTGCAGAACTTCACGGCCTCCTGGACCTTCTTGGCGACCTCGCCGCCGGCGGAGCCCATGGTGGAGTAGGAGAGCATGGCCACGTGCGGCTCAACGTTGCCCATGAAGGTGGACCAGGAGTGAGCGGAGGCGATGGCGATCTCGGAGAGCTCGTCAGAGGACGGGTTGATGTTGAGGCCGCAGTCGGCAAAGATCAGCGTGCCGTCGGTGCCGAACTGCGGGGTGTCGGTGCACATCACGAAGAAGGCCGAGACCAGCTTAGTGCCCGGGGCGGTCTTGAGAATCTGCAGCGCGGGGCGCAGGGTATCGGCGGTGGAGTGGCAGGCGCCGGAGACCAGGCCGTCGGCATCGCCCATCTTGACCATCATGGTGCCAAAGTAGGTGGCATCCATCACCTGGGCGCGAGCCTGCTCGATGGTAACGCCCTTCTTGGCGCGGAGCTCGGCAAACTTCTGCGCGTACTCCTCGTGCTTCTCGGCGTTGCGCGGGTCGATGACGGTGGCGCCGGGGACGTTGATCTCGTTGGGATCGCCCAGGATGACGATCTTTGCCAGGCCCTCCTCGATGATCTTGGTGGCTGCGACGATGGTGCGCGGGTCCTCGCCCTCGGGCAGGACGATCGTCTTAAGGTCGGCCTTGGCGGCAGACTTCATACGGTTTAGGAAATCGCTCATGTTACTCCTTACAAGCGTTTCACTAAGCTCCAGGCGCCCGGCTGTTCACGAATAAACCCGCTGCTAGCGGGTTTACCTTTCAATTATGTACGCCGCGGTGCTTGAGCTTTCCTTGTGTGGCAAGCTTATTATAGGACGCATTAGCGCTATAATCGCTCTGATAAATATGTCTCGAAGAATGTTCGAGAAAAGCCCAGCTAACGAGCCCGTGGCTTTTGACAAGGAGTATCGATGCAGATTACCTCAGGCCTGCCTGAAGGCTTTAACGCCGGCGCGTACGACATGATTGTCGTCGGTGCTGGATATGCCGGTGCCGTTTGCGCCCGCCGTCTTGCCGAGACCATCGGCTATCGTGTTGCCGTTTTGGAGCGCCGTAGCCACATTGCGGGCAATGCCTATGACTGCACTGACGAGGCCGGAATCCTGATCCACGAGTACGGTCCGCATATCTATCACACCTTTAACGAGCGCGTGCACAATTTCCTGTCGCGCTTTACCAAGTGGACGGATTATCAGCACAAGGTGCTCGCCAACATCAACGGCACCCTTATGCCCGTGCCCTTCAACCATGCGAGTCTCAAGCTCGCCTTTGGTGATGAGCGCGGCGAGGAGCTGTATCAGAAGCTCGTGGAGACCTTTGGCAAGGATGTCAAGGTGCCCATTATGGAGCTGCGTAAGAAGAACGACCCCGACTTGGCCGAGGTCGCCGATTACGTCTACGAGAACGTCTTTTTGCATTACACCATGAAGCAGTGGGGCCAGACGCCCGACCAGATCGATCTCTCGATCACCGGTCGCGTTCCCGTCTTTGTGGGCGACGATGACCGCTATTTCCCGCAGGCTCCCTTCCAGGGTATGCCGCAGGACGGCTACACGGCGCTGTTCGAGCATATGCTCGACCACGACCTGATCGACGTGTTCTGCGACGTGGACGCCCGCGATCTTTTTGAGATCGACGAGACCACCGTCAAGATCGGTGGCAAGGTCTACGGCGGCGAGATCGTCTATACCGGTCCGCTCGATGAGCTGTTTGGCCTTGATCTGGGCGCTCTTCCGTACCGTACGCTCGATATGAAGTTCGAGACGCTCGATATGGATCAGTTCCAGCCCGTGGGTACCGTCAACTACACCACGAGCGAGGACTACACGCGCATTACCGAGTTCAAGAACATGACTGGTCAGGTCCTGCCCGGCAAGACCACCATCATGAAGGAGTACTCCAAGGCCTATACGCCCGGCTCGGGCGAGACGCCCTATTACGCCATTCTGGAGCCCGAGAACCGCGAGCTCTATGAGCGCTATCTTGAGCGCGTCCAGAACCTGACAAACTTCCACCCGGTGGGTCGTCTGGCCGAGTATCGTTACTACGATATGGATGCCGTGACCAATTCCGCCCTCGATCTTTCGGATGAGATTATCGCCTGCCATGCATAAAGTCATAACATTCGGTATTCCCTCGTATAACGCCGCTAAGGACATGGACCATTGCATCACCTCCATCTTGGAGGGGAGCAATTATGCCACCGATATCGAGATTATCGTGGTGGACGACGGCTCCAAGGATGAGACGGCCGCCAAGGCCGACGAGTGGGAGGCCCGTTATCCTGGAATCATCCGCGCGGTGCACCAGGAGAATGGCGGCCACGGTATTGCCGTCCTTTCGGGTCTGCGCGAGGCGCAGGGCACCTACTACAAGGTTGTCGACTCGGACGACTGGCTTGACGGCGCTGCCCTTTCGACCATGCTGTCGATTCTGCGCGGCTTTGAAGAGCGCGACCAGCGCGTTGACCTGTTTATCTCGAACTACGTGTACGAGAAGGTTTACGAGGGTACGCATACGGCCATTGGTTACAAGTTTGCCCTGCCTCGAAAAAAGATCTTTACCTGGGACCAGATCGGCCATTTCCGCCTGGACCAGAATCTGCTCATGCACAGCCTGTGCTATCGCACGGATGTGCTGCGCGAGTCCAACCTTCCCATGCCGCCGCACACGTTCTATGTGGACAACATCTACGCCTACGTACCGCTGCCGCGTTGCAAGACCATGTACTACGCCGACATCGACCTCTATCGCTACTTTATCGGTCGCGAGGGCCAGAGTGTCAACGAGGCCACGATGGTCAAGCGTCTGGACCAGCAGTTCCG
>JAJWXI010000055.1 GCA_021641225.1 Collinsella aerofaciens
CCGATATTCAACCAGACTTTCTGGCTAAGGACTAAGGAAACTGCCATGAAAAGACTCCCCCGCCTTGCGTTAGCCGCCGCGTTGTTTGCCGGCTCGCTCGCAGGCATCCCAAGCCTCGCTTTCGCGGGGAACCTGCCCGCCGCTATTGACGGCTCCGTGGCCGTCATGCACACCAACGATATCCACGGCAGCTACAAGTACAGCTACAACGCAAGCAAGGGCACCGGCACTGTGGGCTTTGACGGACTGGCGGTTCTCTATAGCGCCCAAAGCAGCGCCCCCGATCTTTTGCTCGATGCGGGCGACACCTTCCACGGACAGTCCTTCGCCACCATGAGCGAGGGCAAGAGCATCGCCGAGCTCATGGACACCTTCTACGCCGACGGCTACGACGCGACCACGCCAGGCAACCATGACTGGAGCTACGGCGCGGACAATCTTCGCGCGATGGCCGGCAATGGTGCCACCAGCACGCCTTTCGCCATGCTTTGCGCGAATGCAACGTCCTCGAACGGCGTATGGAGCTCGAGCATCACCAAGACGCTCAACCGCACTTGGAAGGACGGCGAGGGCAGTTCCACGTTTAACTACCAGATCAAGGTCGGCATCGTCGGAGCCATGGATGAGTCGCTAGGTTCCTCGCTGCGCGCGGACCTGGTCGCGGGCACCAGCTTCTCGAGTGCCGCGAACGCCATCAATGCCGAGGCAGAGCAGCTGCGCAAGGAGGGCTGCGATGTTGTTGTGTGTATCGCGCACACGCTCGACGCCAAGACCTTTGCCACGCGGCTCCGTGGCGTCGATGCCCTTATCGCAGGCCACGAGCACATCAACCTTAACGAGAAGGTGACGGGAGCCGACGGCAAGACAATCCACGTTGTCGAGGCGGGCAGCGCCTTTGCCGAAGTGGGACTGCTTTCCGTCCCCTACGAGTACGACACCAAGGGCACCGAAAGCACCGACGATGACACGGTGGCGGCATACGCAGGCAAAAGCGACGAGAAGCTCTATACCGCCAAGGACGTAAACGTTCTTTTGACCGACCCCAACAAGGGCTCCACCTATCAGAGCATCCTTGATGAAGTCCACGACAACAAGATCAAGCCGCTCGACGATGCCTTTAGCGCCGCATCGAGCGAGGTGCTCGGCACGAGCTCTACCAATTATTTCTACGGCGAGAACGCATCTGGCACGCACGGCTGGGAGATGGTGCGCACCACCGATTTCCGCCCCAGCAAGGAGGGCGACACCACCAAGGCCCAGACCATCGGGCATGTGATTTGCGGCTCCTATCTTGCCCTGACGGGCGCAGATCTTGCCATCGAGAACGCGGGCGGCATCCGCGGCGGCATCGCGGCGGGCGATGTGACCGCCGGCAACGTCATCGCTATCTCGCCCTACGGCAACACCGTGGAGACCTGGACCATGACCGGTGAGGACTTCCTGGCAGCGCTCGAGCACTCGCTGCAGATCAGCGACGATTGCAACGACAGCTACGAGCTTCAGCAAGCCTACGTAGCGGCCGGCCACACCGAGCAGGAGGCGCAAGACATGTACAAGTGGCGCGATGACTCCGGCAGCGTCCTTTCCTTCGGCGGAATCAACGTGACAATCGATTGGACGCAGCCCGAAGGCAAGCGCATCGTGAGCGCCACGCTCACCAAGGATGGCAGCACGCTCGACCCCGCCAAGACCTATACCGTCGCCACCAACAACTACATCATCACCAACACGACCGACTTCCCCACCTTCGCAAACGCCACCAAGCACACCGAGTGGGGTACCTGCGATTCAGCGCTAAGGGCGCTCATTGGGCAGAACGGCTGGGAGAGCAAGATGGCCTCGCTCGCGGGCACCATCAGCTTTGGCTCCGCTGCCGTGGACCCCACGCCCACACCGGCCCCGACGCCTGGACCCTCGCCTAAGACGGACGCGACGACCACGAAGGTCATCACCAAGAAGACGACCGGCAAGCTCGCCGCAACGGGAGACCGCACGCTAGCCGTGATCGGCGCATGCCTCATCGGCGGCATCGTCATCATCATTCTCGGCATTATCTGGAAGCGTCGACGCTAAGCTACACCGCCGGGCCTTGCAGCCCCGCCGCGTAAACCTTATATCGAGCACAGAAGCCCGTCCGAATTTGATCGGACGGGCTTCTTGGTGGGTATCATGGTTGGATGAGCATGAGGAGGTTTCCCTACATGGAATTGTTTGAGCCGATTCTTCATTTCTTTGCACAACGATGGGTCCACAACATCATCTGGGCCGGTATCTTGGCCATCGGCACCGCCGTTGCCGCCAAAATCGCGTCCAAGACCCTGCACCATCTGCTTAACCGCGATGATAACCCGCTCCCAGCATCGAGCATCTTCATCAACATCGCGCGCGCCGTCATCTGGATGATCGGCGGCAGCTTTATCCTCGACAACTGTTTTGGCATTAATGCAAACGCCCTCGTCGCCGCTCTTGGCGTCGGCGGCATCGCCATCTCGCTCGGCTTTCAGGACACGCTGTCGAACCTTATCGGCGGTATGCAGGTGACCTTTATGGGCATTATCAAACCCGGCGACAATATCGAGGTCGGCGGCGTGTCGGGCGTGGTCCAAGATATCACCTGGCGCCACACGACCATCGAGGACGCCTGCGGGCAGACCATCATTGTGCCCAACTCCAACATCTCCAAGAACACGCTCGTGCATCTGATGCCCTTTGGGCGCGTGGTCGTGCCCGTTGCCGTAAAGGACACGTCTAAGTGGGCTTCCCTTGACGCGCTGGCAGACGAGCTCGCGAGCGCAACCAAAACGGCCGTCTCGCCCATCTCTGGCTTTGACAAGGAGCCGTACGTGCTCTTTAGCGAGATCGGCGACTTTGGCATTAAGGGCAAAATCATCTTTATCGTCAGCGACGATAGCACCACCTTCACGGCAGCCGACGCCTGCATTCGTGCCATCGCCCCCATCATCGCCTAAACCACCACAAAGGGGACAGGTACCTTTGTGGTGGTTTCGCATCGTGGTACCATGGTTCATATCGTTGTTTAAACGACTAAGGGAGTAGACACCATGGAAGAGGCCTATCGTCAAGCACGCAAGCGCGGCGAGCAAGGACGTCGACGCGCCATTAGTCAAAGCGAGCATCCGTACCTTACGGACCTCGATAGCCTGGTTGCCCAGCTCCCCTTGGGCCAGCGAGAGAGCGTCGGCCTGAGGGACATTCCGCTCGAAATGGTCGTCGGCACGGTCACCAAGGGTCGTCAGTCCGCCTTTTCATGCAACTTTATGCCCTTGTTGCCGTTTAACACCGAGTTCGCCCGCAAGTGGTCCAACCTCTACGACATCCAGGTGACCGAAGGCTATCGCGACCCCATCATCGTCACCGAGTTTATGCATCGGTTTTACGTCCAAGAGGGCAACAAGCGCGTCAGTGTCCTCAAATTCCTGGACGCCCCGACGGTTTCGGCCAAGGTCACCCGCCTCTACCCCGGAAAATGGGATTCCGTCGAAAGCCGCCTCTATGGCGAGTTCTGCGCGTTTTGGCGCGTCTGCCCCCTATACGAGATCGAGTTCTCGCGTGAGGGAAGCTACGAAACGCTCGCCAAGATGCTCGGTCAGAACCTTATCGAAAAATGGCCGCAGAAAAAGGTCGACTACCTGCGCCATACCTTCCTGCTCTTTAAGCGCGCCTACCTGCGCGCCGGCGGCGACCATCTGGACATTACGCCCGCCGACGCAATGCTCGTCTACCTCAACGTGTACAACCAGGACCGTCTGCTGGATACGCCGACGGACATCGTCGTAAACCGCCTGTGCAAGATTTGGCGCGAGCTGGTCATTGCCGGCAAAAGTGACGAGGACAAGGTCGATCTTGTCGAGGCGCCGAGTGTCGATGAGGAAGAGGCGCCCGCCAAGTCCACCTCCGGCGTGCTCAACTTCTTTATGGGCAAGACCGTCTACTCGGCGGCCAACCCCCTGCGCATCGCCTTTATCCATGAGTTCCCCTGTGCGACGTCGAGCTGGGACAGCCTGCACGACCAAGGGCGTCAGTATCTCGATGAGCATTTTGGCGGTATCGTGCGCACCGAGGCGTTCGAGGACTGTCACAATCCGGACGTGTTCTACGCCGCCGTGGAAACGGCTGTCAAACATGGAGCTAACGTCATCTTCTCGACCTCGCACCGCCTGATGGAATACACGCTCAGAGCTGCCGTTGAGTATCCCCAGGTGCGGTTCCTTAACTGCTCTATCGGCCTTCCCCACCAAAGCGTCCGTTCGTACTTTGGCAAGATGTACGAGGCCAAGTTCCTCCTGGGCGCCCTTGCCGCCAGTATGGCGGACAACCACCGCATCGGTTACCACGCGTCGGTCTTCGCCTCGGGCGCACTCAGCGAGATCAACGCCTTTGCGATTGGCGCCTCGCTGCTCGACCCCCGTGCGCAAATTATCCTGACCTGGGGCGATGTGCCCGCCGGAGGCCTTGCCGAGGCCATGTGCCGCGAAGGCGTGAGCGTCATGACCGGCGCTGACATGTCAAAGTCGCTCGTAGACCCTACGGCCTACGGACTCCACCGCCTGGTCGATGGCAAGGTCGTCGGCATCGCCATGCCGGTCTGGAACTGGGGCCGATACTACGAGCTTATCGTGCGAAGCCTGCTGCATGGCACCTGGGATGAGACCAGTGACGACAGCCAGGTTCGCGCCGTCAACTACTGGTATGGCATGAGCTCGGGCGTCATCGACATTCGCTACGCTCCAGGCCTGCCCTATCAGACGCGCAAACTGGTGCAGCTGCTCCGCAATGGCATCGTCGAAGGCTCCATCAATCCCTTTGGCGGCGAGCTTCATAGCCAAGACGGCGTGGTGCAGATCGAGGGCTTTCCCCCACTGCCGAGCGCGCAGATTGTCGAGATGAATTGGCTGGCGGACAACGTGGTAGGCACCATTCCGCAGCTCGACGATGAGCCGGGAGTTACCGCCCTATGAAGATCCTTGCCATAGCAGATACCGAAGAACGATGCCTTTGGGAGTGCTTTCGCAAGGAGCGCTTTGAGGGTGTCGACCTGATTCTGTCTGCCGGCGATCTGGACCCGGACTATCTTGAGTTTTTGGTCACCGTCATCAACAAACCGCTCATCTACGTTCGCGGCAACCACGACGACCGCTACGCACGTCATGCACCGGGCGGATGTATCTGCGTGGAAGACAGCGTGTACACGTACCGAGGGATTCGCATTGCGGGCCTTGGCGGGTCCATGCGTTATCGCGACGGCGCCAACATGTACACCGAACGCGAGATGTCCAAGCGCATGCGTAAGCTGTCGCGTAAGGTTAGGATGGTCGGCGGGTGCGACATTCTGCTTACCCATGCACCCGCCGCCGGTATGGGTGATCTGGATGATCTGCCGCATCGAGGGTTTGAGTGCTTTAACACAGCGCTTGAGTCCTGGGGGGCCGACTACATGGTGCATGGGCATGTACACCAAAGCTACGGTTACGATTTTCAGCGCGAGCGGCAGCATGTGTGTGGAACGACGATCATCAACGCCTGCGGCTATACGCAGTTTGAGCTCGACCAGACGCGCTACCCCATCCGTGGCTGGCAGGCAGCCTGGCTCAACTCGCAAACCATGCGCCGCGAGCTCAAACGCCACGAGGCCATCGAGTCCTCTACCGCCAGAACACCCTGGTAACCACCTCAAAGGGGTCACTTTCCCCTTTGGGGTGGTTTTACCCCGAGATAGCAAGAAACCCGGTCCTGCACGAGGCAGAACCGGGTTTCTTTAGCAATGCTTGCTTTGCTCAGGCAGTAACTAAAAGTTACTCAGCCAGGAAGTCGCGCTGGACAGCGGGATCGACCTTGACGCCAGGGCCCATGGTGGAAGACACGGAGATGGACTTGACGTACTTGCCCTTAGCAGAAGAGGGCTTGACGCGCAGGATCTCGGTGTACAGGGCAGCGTAGTTCTCGACGAGCTGCTGCTCAGAGAAGGACTTCTTGCCCAGGGGCACGTGGCAGATGCCGTAACGGTCGGCGCGGTACTCAACGCGGCCAGCCTTGAGCTCGGAGACCATCTTGGCGACGTCCATGGTCACGGTGCCGAGCTTGGGGTTCGGCATGAGGCCACGGGGACCAAGGATCTTACCGATGCGGCCAACCTTGGCCATCATGTTCGGCGTTGCGATAGCAGCGTCGAAGTTGATCTCGCCCTTCTGGATCTGGGCGACGAGCTCGTCGGAACCGATGATGTCGGCGCCGGCAGCCTCGGCCTCGCGGGCCTTCTCGCCCTCGGCGAAGACGGCAACACGAACGGTCTTGCCGGTGCCGTGGGGCAGGGAGATGGAACCACGGATGTTCTGGTCAGCCTTACGAGTATCGATGCCCAGACGGAAGTGAGCCTCGACGGTCTCGTCGAACTTGGCGGTGTCGAGCTCCTTGATGAGCTTGGCAGCCTGAAGGGGGGTGTAGAGCGTGGCGCGGTCGATCTTCTCGGCAGCGGCGTTATAGCTCTTACCATGCTTAGCCATGTGCATTACCTCCTGTGGTTAAACGGGCGTGAGCCCTCCCACATCGTATCGTGTGCCCTATTGCACACATTTAACGGGCGCCCCGGTCGGAGCACCCGTCATTACCTAAAGAAATCGCTACTCAGCGATGGTGACGCCCATGGAACGGGCGGTACCGGCGATGATCTTCTTGGCGGCGTCAATGTCGTTGGCATTGAGGTCCGGCATCTTGATCTCGGCGATCTTGGTGAGCTGCTCCTGGGAGAGCTGACCGACCTTGTCAGCCTGGGGCTTAGCGGAACCAGACTTGAGGTTCAGCTCCTTCTTGATGAGGTGAGCCGCCGGCGGGGTCTTGGTGATGAAGGAGAAGGACTTGTCCTCGTAGACAGAGATCTCAACGGGGATGATGTCACCCTTCTTGTCCTGCGTCTCGGCGTTAAAGGCCTGGCAGAACTGCATGATGTTCACGCCAGCAGCGCCCAGGGCGGGGCCGACGGGAGGAGCGGGGTTAGCTGCACCAGCAGGAATCTGGAGCTTAATGACGTTGGCAACCTTCTTCTCAGCCATGGTCATTCCTTTCGAATCACGAGTGTGAAGTACTTGCTATATCGTAAGCACGCACGTGTTAGAAGCACTCCTGAGATGAGCAGTCACAGAAGAAGCACGCTCGCGCGAACGGACGAAAACTTAAGCGATGACAGCGACCTGGTTAAAGTCGAGCTCGACCGGCGTCTCGCGGCCAAAGATCATCAGCGTGACCTTGAGCTTGCCAGCCTCGGTGTTAACCTCGGAGACCTTGCCATCAAAGTCGGTAAGCGGGCCATCGGTGACGCGGACGGACGTGCCGACCTGAATATCGACCGAGGTGCGCTTGGGCGAATCGCCCTTACCGGGACGACGAGTCATCTTGTTGTACTCGTCGCGGGAAAGCGGAGCGGGCTTGCCGTTGCCGCCCAGGAAACCGGTGACGCCAGGCGTGTTACGAACGCACGTCCAAGCATCGTCATCCATCTCCATGCGGACCAGGACATAACCCGGGAAGATCTTAGAATCCTTGGTCTCGCGCTTGCCACCCTCTTTAATCTCGGTGACGCGCTCCATAGGAATCTCGATATCAAAGATACGGTCCTGCATGCCCATGGTCTCGATGCGATGCTCGAGATCGGACTTAACGCGGTTCTCGTATCCAGAGTAAGTGTGAACGACGTACCAACGCTTAGACATGGTTTAGCCCCTCAATCCAGAGAACAGAGCAAGAGCCTCGCCAAAGCCAGCATCGAGCAGAGCGATGACGACGCCGACGACGATCAGAGAAGCGCAAACGACGACAGAGTAGTTCACGAGCTCCTTCTTATCGGGCCACGTGACACGCTTCATCTCGGACTTGACCGAAGCGAAATACTTCTTGGTGCGGGCGAAGAAACCAGGCTTCTCGTTCTTCTTGGACTTCGCAGCCTTCTCGTTCTTCTTGGCAACGGCCTTCTTGGCCTCAACCTTGGAGTTGGCGGCAGCGTTGTTGGCAGGCGCCTGCTGCTGTGCCTTCTTCTTGTTCTTCTTGTTGGCCATTTGGGTTACCTCCGCGCAATGCGCTTATACATGAGTAAACCGTAAGCCCCCAAGTGGGAGCTTACGGAATAATGACTGGCACGCCAGGAAGGACTCGAACCCTCAACACTCGGTTTTGGAGACCGATGCTCTACCAATTGAACTACTGGCGTATATGACTAGAGACTAGCGAGTCTCTTTGTGCAGCGTGTGGTGACGGCACCAGGGGCAATACTTCTTGATCTCCATACGATCAGGCATGGTCGACTTGTTCTTGGTGGTCGTATAGTTGCGGCGCTTGCACTCAGTGCACGCAAGAGTAACTAGAGTACGCATGTATCCTGAACCTTTCATTTCCGCCCCGTACGGGCACGAGTTGTTACTTTATCAGCTCCACGTAAGTGCTGTCAATGAAAACCTCGAGTCAATTGGTTCTCGGTGGATCCATTCATATTTGGAACACATCAATGAAGCCATCGAGATCTAATCGACGGTGCATCCAGGACCATTATCGATCCTCTCGACACCAGCAACGGCTCAACATCCATTGCAGAAAAGAACCCGGCACCCATATAAGTGCCGGGTTCTCTGAGTCAGCTATATCAAAGAGCTAATTTACTCAATGATCGTGGAGACGATGCCCGAACCGACGGTGTGGCCGCCCTCGCGGATAGCGAAGCGCAGGCCCTCCTCCATGGCGATCGGGTGGATGAGGTCGCCCTCGATGGTGATGTGGTCACCAGGCATAGCCATCTCGGTGCCCTCGGGGAGCTTGACCGTACCGGTAACGTCGGTGGTACGGAAGTAGAACTGAGGACGATAACCATCGAAGAACGGGGTGTGACGGCCGCCCTCCTCCTTGGTCAGAACGTAGATCTCGCCGGTGAACTTGGTGTGCGGGGTAACCGAACCGGGCTTGCAGAGAACCTGGCCGCGCTCGATGTCCTCGCGCTTGATGCCGCGGAGCAGCAGACCGACGTTGTCGCCAGCCTCGCAGAAGTCCATGGACTTACGGAACATCTCGATACCGGTAACGACGGTGTTCTGGGTATCCTTGATGCCGACGATCTCGACGGGCTCGTTGAGCTTGAGCTCACCGCGCTCGACACGGCCGGTAGCAACGGTACCACGGCCGGAGATGGTCATAACGTCCTCAACGGCCATCAGGAAGGGGAGGTCGTTGTTACGAGCAGGCGTCGGGATGTACTCGTCGACGGCCTTCATGAGCTCGCGGATAGCGTCCATCCACTTGGCGTCGCCCTCGAGAGCGCCCAGAGCGGAACCACGGATGACGGGGATGTCGTCGCCGGGGAAATCGTACTCGGAGAGGAGCTCACGGGTCTCCATCTCGACGAGGTCGATGAGCTCGTCATCGTCGACCATGTCGCACTTGTTCAGGAAGACGACGATGTAGGGAACGCCGACCTGACGGGCGAGCAGGATGTGCTCGCGGGTCTGAGCCATGGGGCCGTCGGTAGCGGCGATGACCAGGATAGCGCCGTCCATCTGAGCAGCACCGGTGATCATGTTCTTGACGTAGTCAGCGTGGCCCGGGCAGTCAACGTGAGCGTAGTGACGGGCAGCAGTCTCGTACTCGACGTGGGAGACGGAGATCGTAATGCCGCGCTCGCGCTCCTCGGGAGCCTTGTCGATGTTCTCGAACGCAGTGAAGTCAGCCTTGCAGCCCTCGGTCTCGGAGAGAACCTTGGTGATGGCGGCGGTCAGCGTGGTCTTGCCATGGTCGACGTGACCGATGGTGCCGATGTTAACATGCGGCTTAGTGCGCTCAAACTTCTCTTTGGCCATAAAGCCCTCCTCTAAACAGGTCGTCCCCGGACGGGACTTTGCCTTTATACCATAGTGGCCTCTCAACATACTATTGAGAAGCCACCGTGTTACCTATGGTAGCGGTGACTGGATTCGAACCAGTGACGCCACGGGTATGAACCGTGTGCTCTAACCAACTGAGCTACACCGCCGGATGGAGCCTGCAACCAGACTTGAACTGGTGACCTCTTCGTTACCAACGAAGTGCTCTACCGACTGAGCTATACAGGCACTTGACGGGTGGGAGCTATAGGATTCGAACCTATGTAGGCAGAGCCAACGGGTTTACAGCCCGTCCCCATTAACCACTCGGGCAAACTCCCAATCGTTCAAGTATCCGCAGGTCCTTTGGTCTTTTGGACCGCCGCCCCCGCGAACGAAAAAGATAATACGATGCAACCTTGGGGGCTGTCAACGAAAACCTCTAGATACACGGTGCCGGGCGTATCTATATAC
>JAJWXI010000002.1 GCA_021641225.1 Collinsella aerofaciens
AGCAGCTCCATGTCGGCCGGATACTTGCCCTGCTCGACCCACTCGCCGATCACGCCGCACAGCACGCGACGGAAGTACTCGTGACGCGGGTAGGACAGGAAGGAGCGGGAATCGGTAAGCATGCCCACAAAGTTGCCCAGCACGCCCTCGTTAGCCAGAGCCGTGAGCTGCTCGCGCATACCGATCTCGTTGTCGTTGAACCACCAGGCAGAGCCGTTCTGGATCTTGCCGGCGGTCGGAGCCTCCTGGAAGCAGCCCATCACGGTATCGATCATGGTGTTGTCGATGGGGTTCAGGCTGTACAGGATGGTCTTGGGCAGACCCGTGGACTCCTGGATGGAGTTGAGGAAATCGGCCAGCTGGTCGGACGGCGTGTAGTTGGAGATGCAGTCGTAGCCGGTGTCGGGACCGAGCTTGGCGAACATAGCGCGGTTGTTGTCACGCTTGCAGCCAAAGTGCAGCTGCATGGCCCAGCCAAGGCGGACATACTCGCCGGCGACGAACTGCATAAAGGCCGTCTTGTACTTGAGGACCTCGTCCTCGGTAAGCGGCTCGGCGGCAAGGCCCTTGGCAAAGATGGCCTCGATCTCGTCGGCGGTAGCCGGAACGTACATAACGTAGTCGAGCGCGTGGTCGGAAGCGCGGCAGCCCAGCTCGTGGGCAACGTCGTAGCGCTTGGAGATGGCAGCCTTCATGCCCTCGAAGTCGCTGATCTCAACGCCAGCAACCTCGGAGAGATGCTTGCAGTAGTCGGCGAACTCCTGGCCACGCTCGATGCGCAGGGCGGCATCGGGGCGCATGGCGGGAACGACCTGAACGTCAAAACTGTCGTCGGCGGCAATCTTCTTGTGCCACTCAAAGCTGTCGGCGGGGTCGTCGGTAGTGCAGATCATGCGGACGTTGGACTGCTTGATCAGGTTGCGGCAGGTAAAGCTGGCCTCAGCGAGCTTGGCGTTGGCAAGGTCCCAGACCTCCTGAGCGGTTTTGCCGTTCAGGACGCCCTCGTAGCCAAAGTAACGCTTAAGCTCCAGGTGGCTCCACTCAAAGACGGGGTTGCCCACGCAGCGGCCCAGGGTCTCGGCCCACTTCTGGAACTTCTCGCGAGCAGGGGCATCGCCGGTAATGAAGCGCTCGTCGACGCCGTTGGCACGCATTAGGCGCCACTTGTAGTGGTCGCCGCCCAGCCAAACCTCGGTGATGTTCTCAAAACGCTTGTCGTCCCAGATCTCCTTGGGAGAAATGTGGCAGTGGTAGTCAACGATGGGCATGCCCTCGGCAAAGTTGTGGAACAGCTCCTCACCGGTTTTGGTGCTCAGCAGGAAATCCTGATCGTCCATGAAGTTTTTCATCAAACAACCCCTTTGTTGGCGGAGCGAGCGCACGATGCGCTCGTTATCCTCTAGGTGAACGTTCACTATACTAATTCATTGCGACTTAAAAGGTGAACGTTCACCTAACCACCATGGGGTGAACGGTCGATTTTGCCCGTTCAACGGTTACTGGAGCCGTGACTTGTATGTATTGCGAATTGGCAGGCGTCCCCGAATACCGAACTTGAGCGCTTTGGCCAGGTGGGTCATGTTCCGCCGTGCATTTTTGGGAGTATTCAGCATCGGAGCGCACCGCGTACCGTCTTCGAAGCCCTATCTGATGCTCATATTGCGCCCAATCGGCATAAATAAATGCCACCGATGGCGAATTACGCCATCGGGGGCATTTAAAACAGTCGTCCTTACCTCTTTCGGGACACGCCATTGCTGAATACTCCAAAAAATGCACGTCGCAAGAGGGGGTACCTGACTAAACGGCTAAATTCCCGCAAGCTCGCAGTAGCGGTCGACGTTGCTGGCAAACACCATCTCCACAGCACCCTTCTGCACGGGCTCCGCCGGAGTTTTACCCCACAGCAGATACTCGCCCAAGGTCTTGGCGCCACGGTAGGCCAGGCTCACCGGGTCCTTATAGACAATATTGGTAAAGATGCCACGGCGCAAGGCCAAGGCGCTCTCGGGGAACAGGTCGTTGCCGATTACCATGACCTTGCCGGCCTTGCCGCTTGAAACAAGCGCGTCGGCGACCACCTCGGAACCAACGGCAAAAACGCTACAGATGAGCTCAGGGGCATCCGGCGCACTCAAGCGCTGCTCAAGCTCGCGCTCGAGCTGTTTGACTTGCGCATGGGCGCCGGCAAGGTCCTCAACCTGCCATGGAATATCGTGTTCGCGCAGGTAATTATGAAAGGCGCGGGCGGTCAGGTAGTGTGAATCGGTATAGGGGTCGCCCGCCAACAGGAGCACGCGGGCGTCAGCCCCAGAAGCGTGGACCAGATTTGCCGCCTGCTCTGCCATAAGGCTGCCCGCCGCGGAATAGTCCGCCAGACTGGCACCCAGGCGATCGAGGTGCGGTCGGTCGCCGTCGACGAGCTCAATCGCCACGCCCGCCTCGGCAATCTGCCTCAAGAGCTCGGTCGCGCGGTCATCGCCCGGAACATAGGCAAGCAGGCCATCAATCTTCTCCCCTATCTGCAGGCGCTCGTCGATTTGCTCGAGCGCATCGGCGTAGCCACCCACGCCAAATTCTACGCGCTCAACCGTAATGCCCCGGTCGATGACCTCCTGCTCAAAGCGGTTGCAGCCTTCCCACAGGTAACGGAAAAAGTACGCTCCCTCGCGCGATGCGCGGGGCAGGCAAAACACCAGGTTGATATCCTTGCGGCGCAGGCTCGAGGCACTTGTGTTGCGGTGGTAACCCATGGCTTCGGCCTTAGCATTCACCTTAGAGCGCACGGATTCGCTCACGCCGGCCTTACCCGTCAGGGCCTTGTGCACGGTATTGATGGAAACGCCAAGCTCGGCGGCTATGTCCTTCATGGTTACGCGAGCGCTCATGGGGTTACTCCGTTATAGATAAGTTGCCAATTAACAGTACAGGTAACGATACCCCAAAATCACTCTTCAACTCGCCGCGCTCTCCCCCAAATGTGCAAAGCGCCCCGCGAACGGATGCTCGCGAGGCGCTTGGGTGCCTGGACCTTTATTTGATACCGCGGCCCAAGTCTTCGGCAATTTTGTCCACGCCCTTAAGTGCGGCGCACGTCTTTTTGTTGGAGCAATGCCCCGTGCAAACGCCACCCTGAGCGCAGTCGGCGCAGGTGCCCTTGCGGTAGATGCGCACGCACACGGCGACAAACGCAATACCGATAACAGCCAGTACAACAATATCGATAGGTGCCATAGCAAGCCTCCTCTAGTTAACCATCACTTACTTTACCCCATTCTCCACCTACCAAAAAGGGACAGGTTTATTTTGGTCAGTTTTATCTGCGGAAACGCCACATCTCCCCCACCAAAAAGCCCGAGTGTCGCTGGGACACCCGGGCTCGTGGAAAGGGGCCGATCCTTATTCGGACTTAAGCGGAAACTGCGGCGGAAGCAGTGTTGGTCTCATCCTCGTCGGTCCAAGCGTGCTTGGGCATGGGACGGAAGATCTGGAAGAGCATCGCAACCAGCAGCACGATAGCCACAACCGTCCAGATACCAAACTGCCCAAGGACCAGCAGGTTATAGAACTGGTTGATGAACAGGGCGATCACCCAAGCGAAGGCGCACTCGTAACCGATGGCGATCGCAGTCCACTTGCCCGAGTCCATCTGGTTGCGGATGGTACCCATGGCGGCGAAGCAGGGGGCGCACAGCAGGTTGAAGGCACCGAAGGCAACGCAAGCGCCCATAGTCGGGAACATGCCGGCAAATGCGGTCCACAGGCTCGGGTCGGTCTCGGCGGCGTCGGCGACGGACAGCAGCGAGCCGGCGGTGGCGACAACGTTCTCCTTGGCGACAAGGCCAGAGACAGTCAGTGCAGTTGCCTGCCAGGTGCTAAAGCCGAGCGGGGCGAAAATCCAGGCGACCAGGTTGCCCAGCATGGCGAGCACGGAGTAGTCCATGAACTCCTCAGGAATGCCGTCCATAGCAGGCAGGAAGCCAAAGGAGCCGTTGTAGCTACCAAAGTTGGAGAGGAACCAAACCACGACGGTAGAGGCGAAGATGACCGTGCCGGCCTTCTTGATAAAGGCCCAGCAGCGCTCCCACACGTGCAGCGCCCAAGAGCGGATCGCCGGGAAGTGATAGGCGGGAAGCTCCATAACGAACGGCGTCGGGCGACCGGCGAAAAGCTTGGTCTTCTTGAGCATAAGGCCCGAAGCGATGACGGCAAAGACGCCCAGGAAGTAGAAGAGCGGGCTGATCCACGCGGCGGTGGTGGAAGAATCGCCGATGATGGAGCCCATGAGCAGGGCGATGATCGGCAGCTTAGCGCCACAGGGAATAAACGTGGTGGTCATGACCGTCATGCGGCGGTCCTTCTCATTCTCGATGGTCTTGGTGGCCATGACGCCGGGGACGCCGCAGCCCGAGGACACGAGCATGGGGATAAAGGACTTACCGGACAGGCCAAAGCGGCGGAACACGCGGTCCATGATAAAGGCGACGCGGGCCATGTAGCCGCAGTCCTCCAGGAAGGACAGCATCACAAAGAGCAGGAACATCTGCGGGACGAAGCCGAAGATGGCGCCCAGGCCGCCGACGATGCCGTCACAGACCAGCGAATCGACCAGGCCACCGTCCTCGGTGCCGCCCGCCACGAGGGCGTCGTGCACCATGGTGGTGATACCCGGGACATAGGGCCCATACTGCGCCGGGTCGACCGAGTCGGCGTTGTCGCCCGCAGCCTCAACAGCCGCGTCGTAGGCATCGCGGCCCTGACCGAGCACGTACCAACCGTCGGTACCGAAGAGCTGGTCGTTGGTGAAGTCGGTCACCGTGCCGCCCAGGGTGGAAACGGCGATGTAGTACACGCAGAACATGATCACGACGAAGATCGGCAGACCGAGGATGCGGTTGGTAACCACACGGTCGATCTTCTCGGAAGTGCTCATCTTGGCCGGAGCCTTGGTGAGGCACTCGTCGATGATGTGGGCAATCACGCCGTAGCGCTCGCCGGTAATGATGGACTCGGCGTCGTCGTCGCAGTCCTGCTCGCACTGGGCGACCAGCTCCTCCACGCGAGCAGCCTTCTCCTTGGTGAGGTTGATGAGCTTGCAGGCGTCCGCGTCGCGCTCAAAAAGTTTGACCGCGTAGTAGCGACGCTTGTTGGCGGGAACGCTCGCAGGCAGGTTATTCTCGATGTGGTCCAGAACGTCCTCGATGGAGGAATCGAACTTGTGCTCCGGCACCTGGCCCTTAGAAGCAGCGGACTTCTTGACCTGCTCGAAGAGCTCCTTGATGCCCTTGTTCTTAAGAGCCGAGATCATCATGACCGGACAACCGAGCTTCTTGGAGAGCTTGTCCGTGTCAATCTTATCGCCGTTCTTCTCGACCAGGTCGGCCATGTTGAGGGCAACGACCACGGGCAGGCCGGTCTCGATAACCTGAAGCGCCAGGTACAGGTTGCGCTCCAAGTTGGTGGCGTCGACCACCTGGACGACGACATCGGGCTCGCCGCTCATGAGGTAATCGCGCGAGCACTGCTCCTCGGGGCTGTAGGGGGAAAGCGAGTAGATGCCGGGGAGGTCCGTAATCGTGACGCTCTTGTCGCTTAGGAGCTTGGCTTCCTTTTTCTCAACCGTGACGCCGGGCCAGTTGCCAACGTAGCCGTTGGCGCCGGTGATCAGGTTGAAAAGCGTGGTCTTGCCGCAGTTGGGGTTACCCGCCAGCGCGACATGGATCTGAGAATCCGCCATTCAATCCTTCTTCCTTGTGTGCCTGCGCTGCTTTCTCCGCGTAGGCTGGATAATGTGCTTCAAAGATGCTGCATTAAGTTAGAAAAACCTAACTTTATCTGCAGAAATATGCGCCGCGAGTCCTTACTGGACCTCGACGACGGCGGCCTCCTCCTTGCGGATGGAAAGCTCGTAGCCGCGCACGTTGATCTCGACCGGATCACCGAGCGGTGCAACCTTTACGACCTTGAACGAAGTGCCCTTGATGAGCCCCAGGTCCATAAGGTGGCGGCGCAGCGCGCCCTCACCGTGAAGCTTGACGATCGTGGAGCTCTCGCCCACCTTAACGTCACCCAACGTCTTCATTTTCTCGTCCCCCTTTCGGCTTTTATGAAATGCTGCGAACTAACCGACGGTCATGATGTGCATGGCAACCTTGGAATCGATGCCAAAGCGAGCGCCCAGCACCGTGACGATGATATTGGCGCCACTCGAGCTCACCACGTGGATTTCGCTTCCCTCGACAAAGCCGAGGTCCTTAAGGTGGTGCTTCATATCCTCATTGCCCTTTACACGAGACACACGCACGGTTTCGCCCGCCTTTACCATCGAAAGCGGCATAGCCGGCATCTGCGGTCCGCAAGACATGAGTGAGCTCCTAACGTCGGTTCGTCCTCAACATCGACGCGGTAAAAGTTAACCACGTCTATGTTCGCTTTAGTAAACTAACACGTGGTTAACTTTTTTGGAAGGGTCCCCGTTCAGTTTTCGAAAAAGTTTCCTTTACGAAACAAAAGAGGCACCGCAAAGACCATCTCTTTGCGGTGCCTTGTCATACCAATTTATGCAACAGAGGGGGCTGCCCCTTTGCCACATTATTGCGGTTAAAGCGAGAGGTTTCTGATCGACGTGACGCAGGAAGCCTCGTCTACGCCCGAAACGCGGAACACGATATCCTCGCCGCACTCACCGTAGAGGGCCATGAGCCCCATAACGTCGCGGCCGTCGGTGTGGCGATCGCCGATACTGACTGACACGTCGCTACGATGCTTGGCAATAATGTCATAGAGCAGCGCAACCGGGCGGGCATGTAGTCCCAACGGATCTTTAATCGTCTTTGTAAACTCGACCATGTCCCCTCCCGCGGCATCGCACATTCGGCCGGCAAACCCAGCCACGTGGTAGTTATTGTACGTTACCGGCGCACCCCCGTCCCACAAAAAACGAGGGAAGGAGCGCGTCCTTCCCTCGTTACGGGCAATATGCAGCCACTCGCCTACATCAAGCGCAGGCTGACGTCCTTGAGCTGGGCGCCGGAAACGGCACTCGGGGCGCCCGACATGAGGTCGGAGCCGCTGGCCGTCTTGGGGAATGCCATGACGTCGCGGATGGAGTCGGAGCCGGTAAGCAGCATGCACACGCGGTCCAGGCCCAGGGCGAAGCCGCCCATCGGGGGCGCACCAAACTTGAGGGCCTCCATGAGGAAGCCAAACTGAGACTCGGCGCGCTCCTCGGTAAAGCCCAGGAGCTTGAGCATGGACATCTGCATCTCGGCGTTGTGGATACGCATGCCGCCGCCGCCGGCCTCAAAGCCGTCCATGACAAAGTCGTAGGTGCAGGAACCGGCTGCCAGCGGGTCGGCCTCGATCTTGGCGATGTCGGTCTCGGTCGGCAGGGTAAAGGGCTGGTGCTCGGCAGCATAGGCCTTGCGATCCTCGTCCCAGTGGAACAGCGGGAAGTTGACGACCCACAGGAAGTCGTGGCCCTCGCGCTTGATCTCGAGCGCGTTAGCCATGTGGGAACGCATGCCGCCCAGGATCTCGTCAGAGAGCAGGCGCGGACCGGCGGCGAACATCACAAGGTCGCCAGGCTCGACGTTCATGCGCTCACGCAGAGCCGCCATCTCCTCGTCCGAGAAGAACTTGACGATGGGGCTGTTGATGGAGCCATCCTCGCGGAAAGCGATCCAGGCCAGGCCCTTGGCGCCAAACGTGGAGGCCACGCCGGCGAGCTTATCGATCTTGGCACGTGCCCAGGCACCGGCGCCCTTGGCGTTGATGGCCTTGACGACAGAGCCCTCCTCGTTTGCAGCGGTCGCAAAGACCTTGAACTTGGAGTTGGCAAAGATGTCGGTCAGGTCGACCAGGTGCATGCCGTAGCGAGTATCGGGCTTGTCGGAGCCATAGGTGTCCATGGCCTCCCAATAGTCCATGCGACGCAGCGGCGTGGGCATCTCGACACCCATGCGGCCGAAGGCGTCGGCCAGGACCTCCTCGAGCGCGCTCATGACGTCGTTCTGGTCCACGAAGGACATCTCGATATCGACCTGGGTGAACTCGGGCTGACGGTCGGCACGCAGGTCCTCGTCGCGGAAGCACTTGGCAACCTGGTAGTAGCGCTCGACGCCACCGACCATAAGCAGCTGCTTCAGGAGCTGCGGGGACTGCGGCAGGGCATAGAAGTTGCCCGGCTGGATGCGGCTGGGGACGATGAAGTCGCGAGCGCCCTCGGGCGTGGACTTGAACAGGGAGGGCGTCTCGACCTCCATGAACTCACGGTTGTGCAGCGCCTCGCGAATGGCAAAGGTAAAGTCGGAGCGCAGCTTGAGGTTGGCCATCATCTCGGGACGACGGAGGTCCAGATAGCGATAGCGCAGGCGGGTGTCCTCGCTGGTCTCGATGCCGTCCTCGATCTGGAACGGCGGGGTGACGGACGTGTTGAGCACCTCGGCGTGGTCGGTGAGGACCTCGATCTCGCCGGTCGCGAGCTTGGTGTTGGTGGTCTCCTCGCCACGGGCGCGCACGACGCCATGGATCTTGATGGGCCACTCGGGACGCATAGTCTCGGCGATCTTAAAGGCGTCGCCGTCGGAGTGCTCGGGGTCGAAGGTGAGCTGCGTGATGCCCTCGCGGTCGCGAAGGTCGCAGAAGATAAGACCGCCGTGGTCGCGGCGACGGCTCACCCAACCGGTGAGGGTGACCTCTTCGCCCACGTTCTCGCGGCGAAGCTCGCCGCAGGTACGGGTGTGCATGGAATGCTCGTCGATGGGACGGGTCTGGCTCATACCAGTGATCCTCCTTTATGGATCTGTGCCGCCCCGTGTCGTTCCGGGCGGCGTCGTACAGATTTGCCCGGCCTGCGTAAACCGCGCAGCCAGACATGGCGTTCTATCTTATCGCACCCGCGTCGATGTGCCGCGAAAAAGTAGCTCCTGCCCAAAGACTTGACGGAGACGAAACAATTGACGCGCCGTGGCCGTCGCCAAGGCGCGCCGCGTGCGACAATGTGCCCCAATACAACTGCACTCGGAAAGGCCCGCCATGACTGCACGCCTCATCGTTATGGATATCGACTCCACGCTCATCAACCAGGAGGTCATCGACCTGTTGGGCGAGGAGGCCGGCGTAGGCGAGCAAGTGGCGCAGATCACCGAGCGCGCCATGCGCGGCGAGCTTGACTTTAAGCAGGCGCTCGAGGAGCGCGTGGGGCTGCTTGCCGGCTTGGACGAGAGCGTGTTCGAGCGCACCTTTGAACGCGTGACGTTTACCCCCGGCGCGCTGGAGCTTGTGCGCTCGGCGCACAGCAAGGGCTGGAAGGTCGGCGTGGTAAGCGGTGGCTTCCACGAGGTCGCCGATAAGATCGTGGCCGCCGCGGGCATCGATTTTTGCCTGGCCAACCGCCTGGAGGTCGTGGACGGCAAGCTCACCGGCAAGCTGGCGGCAGACATCGTGACCAAGGAGTCCAAGCTCATCCAGCTGCTGGACTGGGCAGTCGAGTGCGGCGTCGATATGGCCCACACGGTCGCGATCGGCGACGGCGCCAACGACATCCCCATGATTCAGGCCGCGGGCACGGGCATCGCGTTTTGTGCCAAGCCCAAGACGCGCGAGGCCGCCCCGTTTGCCATCGACGAACGCAACCTGATGCTCGCCATGGACATCATCCTGCGCGACTAGCCGATCCGTCTAACAATTGAATCAGTCTGTCCTATAGTTTCCGAACAATTTTGTCTTAGTGTTCGGAAATATACCCTTTGAGTGCTAGACTTTGCGCCGTCGAAGGGAACATATATGGATAAGCGAGATCTTGAGCAATTGCTGAGCGATGTTGCCGGCGGAGCAGTCACCCCTGCCGACGCCCTCACGCGCATCCAGACGGCTCCGACCGCCGATCTGGGCTTTGCACAGCTCGATCTTTCGCGCGGAGTGCGCCAGGGAGCCGGCGAGGTTGTCTACGGTGCCGGTAAAACCGCCGAGCAAATTGCCGCCATTATCGAAGCGCTGCGCGATGCCGGCCAGGAGCGTATCCTGGTCACGCGCCTTGACGCCGAAAAAGCCACGCGCACCGCTGAGCTTCTCGGCAACGACATCGACCTGGGATATGTCCCAGACGCCCAGCTCGCCCTCGTGGGCGGCAAGCCCTCCCCCACCGGCAACGGACGCATTGTCGTCGCCTGCGCCGGCACGAGCGACCTGCCCGTCGCCGAAGAAGCCGCGTTGACGGCCGAATTCTATGGCAACGAGGTCGACCGCCTCTACGACGTAGGTGTCGCCGGCCTGCACCGCCTGCTCGCGCATGCCGAGGAGCTTGCTCAGGCGCAGGTGGTCATCGCCATCGCCGGCATGGAGGGCGCACTGGCGAGCGTTGTCGGCGGCCTGGTAAGCTGTCCGGTCATAGCCGTTCCCACCAGCGTGGGTTACGGCGCGAGCTTTGGTGGCGTAGCCGCGCTGCTCGCCATGCTCAACTCCTGCGCCAGCGGCGTTTCGGTCGTCAATATCGACAACGGCTTTGGTGCCGCCTACCAGGCAAGTCTTATCAATCATCTGGGCGCGGGCACGCCCTGCGCCCGTTAAGGAGCATTCCATGTCTAACCATCAGCACACGCTTATCATCGACGGCACCTCAGGCATCAGCGGCGACATGACCGTTGCGGCCCTGCTCGACCTGGGCGCCAGCGAGGAGCACCTGCGCGAGCAGCTCGCCACCCTGCCGGTCGACGGCTTTACAATCGCCGTCACACGCGTAAACAAGCACGGCATCGACGCCTGTGACTTCGATGTTCAGCTTGCAGAGGAGCTCGAGAACCACGATCACGATATGGCCTGGCTCTACGACAACGAAGCAGCTGCCGAGCACACACACGAGCATGAACACCACCATCATGATCATGGCGAGCACGAACACGAGCACTGCCACGAGCACGAACACGAGGCCCACGACCATGGCCACGAGGGTCACCATCACGCCCACCACCATCACCACCGTTCTTTGGCGGACGTCACCGCCATCATCGACGGCTCGCAGCTAAGCGATGGCGCCAAGCGTCGCGCCCTTGCCATTTTTTCCGTACTCGCTGCTGCCGAGGCCAAGGCTCACGGCAAAACGCCCGACACCGTCCTGTTTCACGAGGTGGGCGCCGTCGACTCCATTGTCGACGTCTGCTCTGTCGCCATCTGCCTCGACGACCTGGGTATTGAGGACATCGTGGTCGAGTCGCTTTCCGAGGGCCACGGCACCATTCGCTGCGCCCACGGCCTCATGCCCATTCCCGTCCCCGCTGTCGTCAACCTGTGCCAGGCGGGCAATATCGCCCTCACGCCTGCACCGGTCGCCGGCGAGCTCGTGACGCCCACGGGCGCCGCCATCGTCACTGCTCTGCGCACGTCCGACCAACTGCCCTCACGCTACCGCATCGAAGCCGTCGGCTACGGTGCCGGCAAGCGCCCCTACGAGGGCTGCTCCGGGACGCTCCGCTGTCTGCTCGTTGACGCGGACGCATAGCCATGGATGCCCGCAAGGCCAAAAGCCGCGCTGCGATCGTCGCGGCGTTCTCCGAGCTGCTGCGCGAAGAGGACTACGGCAAGATCACCGTCGGCGACATCATCGCGCGCGCTCACGTAGGCCGCGCGACATTCTACGGCCTCTTTAAGAGCAAAGACGACCTGCTGTCCGAGCTCGTGAGCGACATCTGCACCCACGCCCTCGACGACGATGGCACACCGCTCGACGACCCATTCGTGCAGGTCGAGCATATCCTCAACAACCTCTGGGAGCGCCGTCAGGGCGTTCGAGCCCTCGTAGCCGGCGCCGGCTCACGCGTCTTCGCCGACTGCTTGCGCAAGACCATCATGTCACGAGCAGCCGAAACCGTCCCCGTCGACCCCGCAGGCCCCGCCGGAACCATGGACCGAAGCTTCCTACTACACCACATAGCCTCAAGCTTCGTAGGAATGGTCCAATGGTGGGCCTGGCACAACTTCCAAGCAGATAAGGCCGAAGTAGCCAAAGACTACCTATCAGCTATTAAGCCTCTCTTCAACTAAGTAAACCCCTCATCTCAAAGCCCCGCCCCAACCCAAAGCACAATCCATCCCAAAGTGTCAACAGCTACCCAACGCCCCTACCAGCAACAAGCCCCTCCCATCCAAATTCAGATATATATGTTGGGTTGCTTGCACGAACGAACCCGGATTCCCGCAGGTCACGACACAAGTTAACTTCCCGCCGCATTCCGCAGGACGCAAGAAGCCCCCGCCGCACGAAGTGCGCAGCGGGGGCTTCTTGCATGTCCGAGGACGCGGCGGAAAGTTAACTTGTGCCGTGACCGGACGTTATATCAATTGCTCGGACTAGAACATGCCCAAGAAACCGTGCACAAACAGCGCGGCCAGAGCGGCACCGATAAACGGAGCGATGCCGGGAACAAGCAGGCCGTACTTCCAGTTGTTGTCGGCCTTGTTCTTGATCGGCAGTACCTGATAGGCCATGCGAGGACCAAGGTCACGAGCCTGGTTCATGGCGAAGCCAGTGATGCCGCCCATGCCCATACCAACGGCCCAAACGATCAGACCGACGCAGATAGCGAGCATCAAAACGTTCTCGCCGGCGCGGTTAGCGGCAGCAAGGATAGCGCTGATGAACACAAAGGTGCAGATAGCCTCGCAGAAGAAGTTACGGGCATAGTTCGTGCCCTCGGTGGTGGGGTTGGTCGAGAAGATGTTGCGCTGGGCAACGGGGTCGACGACGCCCTCGGAAGCCTTGAACTCATCGGCATACATAAGCCAAGCGATTACGGCGCCCACAAAGCCGCCAAGCATATCGGCAATCATGAAGGGGATGCAGCTGCTCCACGGCACCAGGCCTACGATGCACTGGGCAAGCACCATGGCCGGGTTCATGCACACGGCGCCGCCAAAGACAAACAGGCAGACCGAGATGCCAAAGGACCAGGTGGTGATGGCAAACATATGGCCGGAGCCCTGATACTTGGTGCCCTTGAGCACGGTATCGCAGTGCACGCCCACGCCAAAGATGATCATGAGGGCCGTTGCACCGAATTCGCAGAGGAGTTTGGTAAGCATAAAACCTTATCTTTCTTGTCGGTTATAAACGATTCGTTTAGGCCGCGCACTAGTGCTGCGCGACAACAACGCCCAGGCCATCGGGGATGACGGCAACCTTGGCATCGGCACCCTTCATCTCAAAGGCGAGCTTGAGCGCCTCCTCGATAGTGTTGACCGGCGTCATGTGCATATCCTTGAGCATCTGGTGATCGCACAGGTCGGTGACCATGATTACGGGATGATGTGCCAGGATGCGGGCGAAAATCTGGCTCGTCCACTGGTCGGGCAGGGTCTCGTCCTTAGGACGATCGATGCAGGCGCGCTCAAACTCTGCCGGATCGTTGTCGGCGATGTTGTGATAGAAGCCCTCGCCGCCGTGACCGTCGGCACAACCGGCGACGTCGATGATCACACCGCCCTCGGGAAGTGTGGCCTCGGCAGCGCACATGCCCTTCACGGCCTGATAGATGTTCTGATCGAGCGGGTAGCCACCGTTGGTGGTGATGGCGATCTCGCACTCGACGGGCTCAACGCCGGCAAGGCTCTTCACGAACTCGCAGCCAGCCTCGTGTGCCTTGTGAATATCGCCGGCAAAGGAGCCGATGACCTCGTGCTTGCCGTTGAGCACAACGTTCAGCACAAAGGCAAGGTGAGCCATCTCGGCAGCGGCAAACATGTCCTCGCTCACGTGGTTGTGGCACAGGTTGCCGGCACGCGAATGAGAATCGTTCACAAACTGACCGTTGTGGTTGTACATGATGGTCTTGTAGCTGGCGATACCAGGCAGGACGGACTTGCGGCTGCCAGAGAAACCGGCGAAGAAGTGCGGCTCAATAAAGCCCTCGGCAAGCAGCAGATCGCAATCGGCGGCAATCTTGTTGATGATGCACTCGCCACCAGAAGGCAGGGTGCCGATCTTTTTCATCATGCTGTCATCAGTCGCGACGTGCATAACGATTTCCTCGTTGGCAACGATCTCCTCGCCGTACTTGTTGACGAGTTCCTCGTGCGTCGACGGACGATGCATACCCGTAGCAACCAGAATGCGAACGCGCGCCTCAGGCGCAGCGGAGTGGATGTGATGCAGCAGAATAGGCATCGTCACACGCGAGGGAACGGGACGCGTATGGTCGGAGCTAATGATGACAATATCCTTCTTGCCAGCACAAAGCTCCTCGAGTGAAGGCGAGCCATAAGGGTTGGCAAGCGACTCCTCTACCAGCTCTTCCTGCGATTTCGTGGTCTTAAACTCGTTTTGATGACCTTCCATCACACCCGCGAAATTCTTATCCTCGAGCTCCAAATGCAACGTCTTGTGGTCAAACGGCAGTTCACATTCAAACAATGACGAGCACCCTCTTCCTTTCAACTGACACACTAGATAAACCGTTGGAAGGATACGCCGCTCACCGAAAAACTCCACCGTCCACCGACTCATTAACACAACGTTCATATTTGACCCACAACAAAACGGCCGCGATCCCAAACGGGACCGCGGCCGCTACAGTCGTAAGGCGAGAAGCGCGCCATTCTTCTCCTCAGCTTTAATCCCTGAAGACCGAGGACGAAGGGACCCGATGGGTCTCCCTCTGAATGCATTCCGCAGCACGAAGCCCCCTTATCCGCAGCTCCGAAGGAGCAGGATAAGGGGGCTTCAAGTGCGAGGACGCATTCAGAGGGAGACCCATCGGGTCCCGGTGAGAGCCACAGGGCTATCGATTACCCCGTGTTCTGCAATCCTGCCGAGACGCCGGTCACAGTCGAAAGAATCAGGCTCATGTACTCGGCCTTCTTCTCCTCGGCCATCTCGTCTTGGTTCATACGCACCTCGCGAAGGGCGCGGACCTGGGCGATGGACAGGGCGTCGACGTAGGGGTTGCGCACGCGGACGGCGCAGCCGAGCACGCGGCGGCGCTGCAGCGGCCACTCGTCACCGACGATGGCAAGGACCCACTTACGCGTGAGCTGCATCTCGGTGAAGACCTTCTCGGACAGATCCTGGCGGTCGCCCAGGTGCAGATACATCTTGGCGATGCGCTGGTCAGTCTTGGCGATCGACATCTCGATGTTGTCGATAAAGGTGCGGAAGAACGGCCACTCCTGGTAGGCAGCCTTAAGCTGGTCCAGATCGCCAAACTGCTCGCAGGCGGTACCCAGGCCGTACCAAGCGGCCAGATTGATGCGCGCCTGACTCCAGCTGAAGATCCACGGAATGGTACGCAGGTCGTCGAGCGACTTGGCGCCCAGGCCGCGCTTGGCGGGACGCGAGCCGATCGGCAGCAGACCGACCTCGGTCAGCGGCGTCACGGTCGAGAACCACGGTGTAAAGTCCTCGGTGTTCAGCAGGTCCAGATAGCGCTCGTGGCTTGCGGCGTTGAGCTTCTCGGCCATATCCCAGAACTTCTGCGTGGTCTCGGTGTTGGTCTTCTCGACGCTCGGGGCCGACTGCAAAAGCGTTGCGGCGGCAACGGACTCGACATGGCGCTGGGCCAGCGTGCGGTTACCGTAACGGGCAAAGATGACCTCGCCCTGCTCGGTGAGCTTAAAGAAGCAGTTGACCGAACCCTTGGGCTGCGCCAGCACGGCCTTGTTAGCCGGGCCGCCGCCACGGCCCACGGCACCGCCGCGACCGTGCATGAGCACCAGGTCGATATCGTTCTTCTCGGCCCACTTGGCAATGCGCTCCTGCGCGGAGTGCAGCGCGAGCATGGCCGTGGTAGGACCGGCATCCTTGGAGGAGTCGGAATAGCCCAGCATGACCTCCATGCGGCGGTTGGTCTGGGCAAGGCGCTTTTGCACCACGGGCAGCGTAAGCATCTGGTCGAGCACGTCGACGCAGCCCTCGAGGTCCTCGAGCTGCTCGAACAGCGGAATCACGTCGAGCTCGGGGACATCCTCCTCGTGTGCAAAGGACAGGTGGGCAAGCTCAAAGACGTCGGCCACATGCTGGGCGCTCTTGGTGAACGAGATGATGTAGCGGTGCGCCATCTTCTTGCCGTAACGCTTTTGGATGGAGCCGATAGCGCGGAAGGTATCGATGACCTCGCGCGTCATGGGCTGCAGGTCGCCATGGATACCGTTCTCGTGGATATCCTTGAGGGCGCGGGCGTGCACCACGGAGTGCTGACGGAACTCCATCTCGACCATGTGGAAGCCGAAGGACTCGACCTGCCAGATGATGGTCTGGACCGGGCCGTAGGCAGCACGGACGGCACCGCAGGCGGCCAGCGAGCGCTGGACGACACGCAGGTCCTCCAGGAACTCATCGGCGCTGTGGTACATGGTATCGGTGATACGGCGCACGGTGGCGTTCAGACGGTCGGCCATGACGAGCATGACGGCGCGATGCGGCTCGTGCTCGGAGATCAGCTCAGCACGTGCGGTGTACTGGGTGCTCATCTCGACCTGATGGTTCCACAGGTTGATGAGCTCGGCAGACGGCTTGCTGTAGGTGGCCTCGAGCGTGAGGTTGCGGCCGATGCGGCGGCATTTGTCCTCGAGCTTGAGCACCATGTGGGTGAAGTACTTGGCGGCGACCTCACGGCTCACCTTGGCGGTGACGTTGGGGTTACCGTCGCGGTCGGAACCGATCCAGCTGCCGGGATGGAAAAACGCCGGGCACAGCGGCGGCACGGTACCGGCCTTGTCGCCCAGCACCCAGTCGTCAAAGCGACGATAGATAACGGGGATGACGTCGAACAGCGTGTTATCGAAGATGTCGATGATGGTATCGGCTTCCTCGACCGGCGTGGGCTTCTTGAGCGCGATGGGGCTCGTACGCACCAGGGCGTCAATCTCCTGCAGCATATGGCGCTCGTTCTCCACCAGGTCGGAGCCGCCCAGACGCGGACGCTCCTCCAGCAGGTTGGAGATACGGCGAATCTTGCCCTCGACGGCCTTGCGACGGGCCTCGGTGGGATGCGCGGTAAAGACGGGATGGAACTCAAGCTTGCCGAGCAGCTCGTTGGCGCCCTCGACGCCCAGCTCATTCACCAGCTGGTGATAAGCGACGGTGAGCTCGTTGGCGGGATCGACCTCGGTATCGGTCGACGCACCGGCCTCGCGCTCGCGCAGCTGCGCCACACGGTAGTTCTCCTCCGACAGGTTTGCCAGGTGGAAGAAGCTCGTAAAGGCGCGAACGATGACCTGCTGCTTATCGAGCGGCAAGCTGTCGATCAGATCGACGACCTCACGGAATGCCACGGCGGTGGACTCGTCGGCGGTGGGCACGCCCTGCTCGTCGACGGCCTCGTCGGCAGCGCGGGTACCGGGGTTGCCGGCATTGGCCACAATCTCGGCCGACAGGATCTTGTCGAACAGGTCCGCGATCTCAGGATCATACTCGCTAAGCACACGACGCTCCAGGCGCAGGAACAGCGCCAGATTGTCGCGCAGCTCCTCGGGGATCTCGATCTCGGCGAGACGCTCCCTGGACTCGGCATTCGAGCCGATTCGGTTAACGAGGCGGTTGACCACGGCAGCGACGCGCGCCGCGGCTTCGGGTACAGACTGGTTGCTTAGGTTCTCAGCCACGTTTCCTCCCATTCCTCCTTCTATGCACGTAACATGCGGTATTCATTATAGGCGCTTGAGAAATACTTTCGACACTGATTGCGCTTTACCACACAAAAGTATTTTCTGTATTGCAAGGGTTTTTGCTCTAAATGGTCGTATTTCTCGGTGGACGGCATACACAAACGGGGGCATTCCGCATAAATGCGAAACACCCCCGTAACAATCGCTCGCAATGGACGAGACACTCAAGCGGGTCCGCAGCTCAAAAAGATGCGCTACAGGCGCTCGCGAACCGCCTCGACGACGTTGGCCAGATCGGCAAGGACCTCTTCATGGCTCTCCATGTCGCGCACCTTGACCTTGCCGGCGGCAAGCTCGTCGCCGCCCAAGACCAGGATGAGCTTGGCACCCACCTTATCGGCCTGCTTAAACTGGGCCTTGAGCGAACGGCCCTGATAGTCGGCCTCGGTCACGATGCCTGCGGCGCGAAGCTCCTGCGTAATGGCAAAGACGTTCTGGCGCAGCTCCTTGCCGGCGTTGGCGACATAGACGCACGGGGCCTCCTCGGCACCCAAGTCGTTACCAAAGGCCTGAAGGGCCAGCAGGGCGCGCTCAAAACCGACAGCAAAGCCGACACCTGCCGTGGGCTTGCCGCCCTCGAGCTCGACCAAGCCGTCATAGCGACCGCCGCCACCAATGGAACCGACGCCGGCGCCGGGAGCCTCGACCTCAAAGACGGTACGGGTGTAGTAGTCCAGGCCACGCACCAGTGTGGGATCCTCGACATACTCGATACCGGCGGCATCCAGATAGCGCTTGACCTGCTCGTAGTGCTCGCGGCACTCGTCGCACAGGTTGTCACCCATCAGCGGGGCGTCGGCCATGATCTCGCGGCAGTGGTCGTTCTTGCAGTCGAAGGCGCGCAGCGGGTTGAGCTCGGCGCGCTCGCGGCACTCGTCGCACATCTCGTCGGCGTGATCGAGGATAAACTGCTTGACCTGCTCGCGGTAAGCCGGACGGCACTGGGCGTCACCCATCGAGTTGATGAGCAGACGGAGCTTGGAAAGGTCGAAGCCCAAGCGCTTGTAGAACTCCATGAGCATGATGATGCACTCGGCGTCTGCCGCCGGATCGGGAGCGCCGAGCCACTCGATGCCCACCTGATGGAACTGGCGCAGGCGGCCCTTCTGGGGACGCTCGCCGCGGAACATGGCCTCGGCGTAGTACGCCTTAAACGGCGTGGAGCCCTGAGGCACCAGGTTGTTCTCCACGACGGCGCGCACCACACCGGCCGTGCCCTCGGGACGAAGCGCCAGACGCTGCTTGGGCTTGAGCTTGGTGTCGGTGCCCTCGGCAAAGACGCGCTCCAGGTTGGCGCCGCTAAAGACGCGGAACATCTCCTTGCGCACGACGTCGGTCGACTGGCCGATGCCGTGGACAAAGACGTCCACCTGCTCGATCGCGGGCGTCTCGATGGGCTTAAAGCCAAACGGCTCGAATACGCCGGCAGCAATCTGCTGCATCTTTTGCCAGGCGCGCATCTCGGCGCCGATAAGGTCGCGGGTTCCCTCCGCCTTCTGTGCCTGCATGGGCAAACACCTTTCTTTTGTATCGCGTCATAGGTAGTGGACATTATACGGCACAAAGCAGCAACGCGGCGGCATGTCTGACCGAACGAGGGTATGGGGACTCGTTCGGCCAGACGCGCCGCCGCGGTTTGTGATCCCTTTTCCTCCGTCCCCTTCGGATCACGTGATCCCTTGGGGACGGAGGAAAAGGGATCATTTCGTAGACCCGTGGCTGCCCTGGAAACCGAATGACGGTACGAGCATCCATTCGGCTTCCAAGGCAGCCACGAGCAGAACAGACAAACAGGAATAGGCAGCGACCCGCTACTCCCCCGCCACGCTTGCGCGCAGCTTGGCGGCGATGGGCTCCGAGGCCAGCAGGAATACGAGCATGACCACAGAACACACCAGGCACACGATCCAGGTGCTCGCAAAGGAGCCCGTGGCATCGAACAGCACGCCCGAGACAATGGCGCCCACGGTGCCGCCGACCATCTCGAGCGAGGTGATGGTGCCCGTGACCTTGCCGAGGTCGGCCATGCCAAACTGCTTGGACGCGGCGATGGTAGGCGTGATGGTGCCCATGCACGTTCCGATACCAAAGCTCACAGCGGCGACAATAGGACCGAGGTCCGTCGTCGGGAAGCACAGCGCCACGCAGGCGATAATGCACGCAACGGAGCCAAGGATATTGCCAAAGCGCAGGCCAAAGCGGTCATAGATCGCACCGAGCGAAATCTTGGCAATAACGACGGTGACCATGTAGACCGAAAGCACAGTACCCGCCCACATGGGATCGTGGCCGCCCGTGACGATCTTGGCGCCGTTGACGGTAACACTCGTCATGTTGGTAACCTGGTTGGGCAGGATGGCGCCATTGACCAAGCCCATAAAGAGGAAGGCGACGACGAGCAGCCAAAATGCCGGGCTCTTCTTGATACGAGACCAGCCGACGCTAACCTCGGGGGCTGCCTTCTCGTTCTTATCACCCGTGGCAGAAGCAGACGGGTCGCCTGGGTTCTCGCCGAGCGGCTTAAGACCGATCTCGGAAGGCTTGGTGCGGAAGGAATAGGCCGTGATGGGCAGCGCCGCCACCATGCAGATAGCCGCGAGCACCAGGAAGGCGGAACGCCAGCCAACGCTCACGATGAGCGAGCTCACGATGGGAGACAGAATAGCGCCGCCAAAGCCCGAGCCCGAAAGCGCGATGGAGATGGCAAGGCCTCGCTTGGCCGTAAACCAGTTGGCGGTCACTAGGCTGATGAGCAGGCGGGTCGAGGCCACGGCGAAGCAGCCCGAGACGGCAAAGAGCACGTAGACCTGCCAAAGCTCGCCCACAAAGCTCATGCCGACAAGCACGGCAGAGGTGGCGATAACGGTGAGGGAGCCCAAAACGCGGCCGCTCACCTTATCGGCGACATGGCCGATCACAAGCGAACCCACAACGCTCACCACGGTGGAGATGGCATTGGAAATGTTGTACTGCGCAAGTGAAATGCCCAGATCGCTGACGATCAGCGGCTGAAACAGGCTCATGCAGTTGACGAAAATCGTGTAGCACGTGGCCATGATCACAAAGCCAGAGGCCACCACGAGCCAGCCGGGGAAGAACTTACGCTGCTGGGGCATTGGTTACTCCTTGTGGTCGGCGATATAGCCCAAAGCGACGGCGGTATAAGCCGCGGCGCCGAGCGGCAACTCGGCATCGCTAAAGCGTGCCTTGGGATGGTGCTGGGCAAAGTGCTCGTCCGTATCGGTCACGGCCGAGCCCACGGTAAAGTACGCACTCGGAATCTCGCTCGAGATAAGCGCGAAGTCCTCGCTCGCCATGGCGTGGAATAGCGGCAGGAAGGCAGCCTTGGGCAGCACCGCGCCCACATAGCCAAGCGAGGCCTGGGTCATATCGCTGTCGAGCACGAGCGGCGGAACGTCCGAAAGCGTCTCGATGGTTGCCGGCGTACGATATGTTGCGGCAACGCCGTTGACGACCTCCGCGATGCGGGTCTTTAGGTGGGCCATGAGCTCAACATCAAAGCCGCGCAGCGTTCCCTCGAGCACGCAGGTGTCGGGAATGACGTTGGCCGCCAGGCCGCCGGCGAACTTACCCACGGTAAGTGCGACTTCCTTGGCCGCCGGCACCTCGCGGGAGATGAGCTCCTGAAGCGCCAGATGCACATGCACGCCCGCCGTAATGGGGTCGATGCAAATCTCGGGGCTCGAGCCATGGCCACCCTTGCCCTGAAGCGTGATGCGAAAACCGTACACGCCCGAGAGCGCCGGGCTGCCGTAGAGCACCAGGCCAAGCGGCGACTGGCTATTGACATGCATGGCAAAGGCGGCCTGGGGACGCGGGTTCTGCAGCAGGCCATCGGCGATAGCGGCACGAGCCCCCTCAAAGGTTTCCTCGCCCGGCTGGAACAGCAACTTCACCGTGGCGTCGGCCTCCACAAGCTCGGCCTCGCGGGCCTTGAGCAGGCGCGCTGCACCAAGCAGCGCCGTCGCGTGCATATCGTGACCGCAAGCATGCATGCAGCCATTGGTGGATGCAAAGGGCTCGCCGGATTCCTCGGCAACGGGCAAGGCATCCATGTCGCCACGGAGCATGATAACCGTACCGGCCTGCTTGTCCGTGCACGTACCGTTACCCCGAGCAGCAGCTGCCGCGCCGGCACCGATAAGGCCAACGACACAGGAACCATCGACGAGCGTAGCAAATGGGATATCCATCTCGGTCAGGCGCGCTTGGATATACGCAGAGGTCTGCGGGAGGCTATTACCCAGCTCGGGCGTCTGATGGAGATCGTGGCGCCATGCGGCAAGCTCACCGGCAAATGCCTGGGCTTCTTTGACCAGGCATTTGCCGATAGCGGTCTGCGCCGCTGTGGTAGTCTGAGGCGCTGGTTGCGGTTGAAGATCGGACAGAGCTGATGCCATAGATGCCCTCCAGTAACGTTTTTGCAGCACGCACTTTGATAGCGTAAAGTGCAAGGCACAACTGTAAGGGCTTAACATAAAAAATGCCGCCCCGGGAGGGCGGCGCAACAAGTTGTTTACAATTGCGGGCGAGATTTTCTGCGCAAGAAATCGAAATGCGTCTCGCTCAAGATAATCGACAGGAAGATGAGCACAAAGCCGGCAAGCAGGCGCGGGGTGAGCGCCTCCCCCATCAGCAGCACCGAAAACAACACGCCCGAAGGGGACTCCATCGATAGGAGCAATGAGCCTGTCGAGGCCGGGACGTGCGCCAAGCCGACGTTTTGGATGAGCAGCGCCACGCACGTGCAGCCCACCGAGAGAAAGGCCATCACGCCGATAAAGCTCGGCGTCCACACGGACGCGGGCGCTTGGGTCTCGAATAGCAGCGACGTTGCTAAGCTCAAGACGCCATTGCCCACAAACATCCAAAACGTGATGACGTTGATATCCATCTTGCGACCGTACTTGGCGGTCACCGCCATCTGGATGGCAAAGAAGACCGCGCCGCCCAGCGTAATGGCATCGCCGGCGTTGAACTCGACGCTATCGAGTGCCACCAGGCCAATGCCCGCCAGGCACAGCAATGCGGCGCCCAAGTTGTAACGGGTAAGCCTTTCTCCGCTCAGGACATAGCTCGCAAACGGCACGAGGATGCAGTAGGTACCCGTCAAAAACGCGCTCTTGCCTGCCGTGGTCTGTGCCAGGCCAATCGTCTGCAAACCGTACGCGCCAAACATAAGTGCGCCCATACCAAGCCCGACGATAAGGTTACGAGCATTAAAGTGCGCGATGATGCGTTTGTGGAAGATGGCGAACATAACCAGCGAAGCCGGAAGGAAACGAACGTAGATCAGCGCGAACGCCGGAATGGTGTCGAGCGCATCTTTCATGGTGGTAAAGGAATAGCCCCAGATGACCGCCACCGAAAGCAGCAAGAACTTCCAGAAGAACGGAGAACGCGCGCCGGCGCCGCGGGAGGTGCCGCCGGCACCCAGGTCTTCGCGCGCTACAGGGCTATCGGGCATGTTTTCGATTTCATCAACGGCATTCTGGGCCATAGGGCATCCTCGCGCTCAGTCTGGGCGTGGTGTCCGCACGCGCATGGCCGCGTGCCGCCTCATGGTCAAATAAAAACAGGGCACACCGGACCCCCGGCACGCCCCGTTACTGTAGCAACAACCAGCGCTGCATCGCAATCCAGCCCACTAAAGTACCGACTTGAATAACCTCGATGTTCCGTCAACGTCAGCGAAAACGGCCCCAAGCGAGCAAGGTGACGTGAAATGAAAGGGCGCTGACCTTCTGGTCGCGCCCTTGAAATTGAACGTCAGATTGCCGCTTGGGGTCGTTTGCAGCGTCGAGCAGTTACGCGGTTTGGTAAAACCGCGCAACTAAATAAGTTTAGTACTCTCCAGCTTTTCGATAATCCAGTCGTTGGCCTTGATGACCGGACGGCGGAAAACGACGCCCAGGGCCAGCGACGGAATCAGATAGCTCGCCAGAATGCCCAGCTCAACCCAGTACTCCATATGGTAGGCGCCAGCCATGGCGGCATGCATGGCGTTGATGCCGTGGGTGAACGGCAGGAACGGATAGATTGCCTGGAACACGGGGCCGGTCATCTCGATGGGGAACGTGCCGCCCGAACCACCGACCTGCATGACCAGCAGCACGACAGCGAGCGCCTTGCCGATATCGCCAAACGAAACCGTAAGCGTATAGACGATATTGGAGAACACGAGACTCGCGACCCAGCCCGCCAGCACAAACTGCAGCGGGTTGTCGCACTGAATGCCAAAGAACAGAATGTCGCCCGCGCACACGAGCGTTGCCTGCAGCAGGGCCAAACCGCCAAAGAACAGGTAACGACCCAGATAGATCTCGTGCAGACGTACGGGGATGAGCTCGTTGATAAGCTCATCGTCAACCGAGACCTTCATCATGGCCGCCAGCACGATCGAGCCGACCCAGAGCGACAGAATCGTGTAGAACGGTGCCATGGCCGAACCGTAGTTGCGGATCGGATAGACCGGTTTGCGGTCGAGCGCGACGGGGCCGGAAAGCGACACGGCCAAACCCTCGGGATCGTTGCCGATCATCGTCTTGATCGTCGCGAGGTCATCCGACATCAAGGCACCGTCGAGCTCGTCCTTAAACGCGCTGATCTTGTCCGACGCCTCGCCCAGCTGATCGGAAGCCTTGTTGACCAGCTTTGCAGCCTTGGAGAGGCCCTTTGCCAGCGAACCGGATGCGTCGGTCAGGCCATCTACGGCGCTATCCAGATCGCCCGAGATACCGTTGAGCGAATCCAGAATGCCCGAAACCGTCTTCTTAAGCTCCTTGGCCTTAACCGAGAACGCGGAATCGTAGTCGGACTTGGCGCCCGAAATGCCCGCCTTGGCATCAGCGATGGCCTGGTCGACCTCGGCACGCGTGCTGTTGACCTCTGCCATGCTGTCAGAAAGGGACTTAGCGGTTGCCGTCAGGTCCTTGGCGTTGTTGCGATGCTCCACCGCGATCCTGCTCAGCGATGTTGCCACGGACTTGAGACTGTCCTGGAGCTTTTCGTCACTGACCTGCTCGGCAAAGCCGCGGAGCTGGTCGGCAGTGGCGTCGATATCTTTGGCGCGCGCATTGAGGGCCGCAGCGGCATCGTTGAGTTGGGACACCGTAAGGTCGACATGCTGGTTCGCGGCATCGAACGCCTTCGCGAGCTCGGCGGACACATTGTCGAACGAACCCGTACTTCCATCGATCGCGGCATCGATGGCATCGTTTGCCGCCTTAAGCGCCTCTTTGGAATCATCGATGCCGCTTTTGGCATGTTCCATGAGCTGCTTTGTCGACTCATCGATGGCACCGGTCTGCTTGAGCATACCGCTCGCCGACGTCAACGAATCGGACGTGGAGTTCAAAATGCCCGCCAGCGACGAAGCATTAGCCTGAACGTCTTGCAGGTCCTCAATCGAATCGCCGAGCGTCGAGGACAGGTTGGCGATAAAGTTGCTGACTTGGTCGGTGCTCATGTAATCGAGCAGGCTGGACACCGTCTTGAGACCGATGCTCGTAATGGTCTCGGTAAAAGATTCGTTAACCTGGTTCTGGACGGCGCTCGAGCCCTTCTCGGTCACGATCTGGGCAATGGCGTTGGCCTTCTGATTCTCGTAAAACTCGATATCGGCATGCTTCACGTCGGTCGAAAAGAGCGTCATCATATCGGCACTAAACGTCTTAGGGATAACGACAGCCGCATAGTATGCGCCCGATTTGACGCCCTCGATGGCCTTTTCTCGATCGTTGAGCACAACCCAGTCGAAGTTCTCGTTGCCGCGCAGGGTGGCGGTCACGTTTTCGCCCACGTTGACCTCGACGGGGATCAGATCGCTCTCGTAACCCTCATCGGTGTTGACCACGGCGATCTTAAGATTGCCGGTGTTGCCGTACGGATCCCAGCTGCCGGCGATGTTAAACCACGCGTACAGGCACGGTACGATAATGAGGCCCATCACGACAACCAAGCCGATTACGGAGCGAGACACGTTTTGGACATCGCGCTTAAACAGATGCAGGATGTTCTTCATTTATGCCTCACCTCCTTTGGAGTGCTTGCCGAGCGGGGCGTTCTTTTCATTCATCACAAACGTGTCATCCCCGTTCTCGGGCACATGGACCGCATCGCGATGACCACATTGGTTGACAGCCTGAGTCTTGGGTTCAGACCCCCGCTCGCTCGCATTCAAGCCGAACATGCGACGAGCGGCCGGAATGGCGGCCGTGTGCTCGCGCATCTCGCGGCGCAGGTCCTCATCCGAAAGCGCCGAGATGCGCATCTGGGTGTTGAGGCTCGAGCGGATGTACTCGATATTGATAAGCCAGCCGCAGATGGCAATAACCGAGATGATCCAAATGACAAGCAGGATGATCTTGCCGTTATTGTCGATATCGAGAACCGTCGACAGAACGAAGAGCAGCACCTGCACGCCGACTACAGCGGCGAAACCGCCCTTGATGTAGTACGGGTAGCGATGTTCAAAGGCGACCGCATGGTCGAGCAGTTCGCGACGGTACGAATCGGAATCGAGCATGACACGCATGGCCGTGCGCAGCGAGTAGCGCTGGCGCGGCAGGTCGTTGGACTCGCAAATCATCATACCGGTCGTGGAAAGCTGTTTATCAAAGAGCAGGTTAAGGTTGAGCAGCAGTGGACGCAGCTGCAGGCCGATAAAGAGCGCCACGATCAAGAACACGCCCAGAATGCACAGGTTAAACAGGTAGTTGAACGAATACATGCCGCCGACCGTCTCGCGCAGCAGATTGATGCCGTAGGTAAAGGGTAGCAGCGGGTGCAGCCACTGGAAGAAGCCGGGCATCATCTCGATGGGGTACATGCCCGACGAACCCGGGATCTGCACGATGACGAGAATGACACCGATAGCCTTGCCGATATGCTTAAACGTGGTGGACAGCGCATAGATGATATTGACGTAGGTGAACGAGATGGCGATGCCGCCCAGCACGAACAGCAGCGGGCTGACGCACTGCACGCCAATCACCAGATCGCCTACCGTAACGATGATGGCCTGCAACGCGCCCAGGATCACCAGGAGCAACCAGCGGCCAAAGTAGCCCTGACGCGCGGTAAAGCTGCCGATGCCTTCGCGGTCGACCTCGAGCTTGTAGATGGCGATGAGCACGTAGCCGCCCACCCACAGCGCCAGATTGGTATAGAACGGGGCAATGCCCGAACCAAAGCTCTTGACCGGGTAAATTGACTTTGAGGCCAGCTCGACCGGAGATGCCATGAAGTCTGCAACGTCATCGACGTCGACGCCCATCAGGTCGGCCAGCTCGCCCATGGACTCGGAGGTCTGTAGCGCCGCGATGTCGTTGGCGGCGGTTGCGAGCTTGTCCTGGACCTTGGCAAGCGAGGCATCGGTCTGGGACAGCGTGGTCTTGGCCTGACCGAGCGTAGCGTTGAGTTGCGAAAGTGTACCGCGCGCACTTGCAATAGTAGGCGTGAGGCCAGACACGATTCCCGTCAGATCACCCGAGACGGCGGCAAATGAATCAAGCGCGCTCGAGACCTTCGGCAGCGCGTTTTGACCCAGGTCCGTCTGGGCCTGGCCAAGGTTGGTCGCACCGGTCTGAATTGCGTTATTGATAGCATCGCTGGCACCCGAGATAGCCGCGGCGTCATTCGCCATGGCGCTCGATTGCGCAGACAGACCGTCCTTGATGCTCTGAAGCTTTTCATTCTGCTCGCGGAGCAAATCGATGGTCGATACAATGCGCGCGTCAATTTCCTTGGAACCTGTCGACGTGTCATTGACGAGAATTTCCAAGTGGCCGATAACGGCCTTATTGTGGTCGATCGTCGCTTGGAGAGACTCAAGCGAGTTGTCGATACGGGTGGTCGTAGATGTGACCGCACCCGTCAGCTTGCCAATCGCAGCGTTCGCGGAGGCTGACGTCTTGGTGAGCGCAAGGCTGCCTTCCGAGAGAGCCTTGGAGAGCGAGGCGACAGAGTTACCCGCCGTGGCGCGAGCCTCGCCCAGCAGGTCGTTGCCCTGGGAGATCGCCTGCGTCAGCGACGGCGCCTGACCCTGCAGACCGGCAAGTGCTGCATCTGCCGAGGCAATGGCGGCATTTGTCTTATCGATGGCGGCATTCATGTCGCCAATCGAACCACGCACCTCGCCCAAGGTACCGGATGCCTCTGATACCGAACCGGCCAACGAATCCTGAGTCTGGGTTGCCTTGTCCTTTAAATCGACTCCGGCATCCTTGGCAATACTGGCAACGGTCTCGCCCACCGTGGAGACGAACTCCGAGTTGATCTGCTCCTCGATGGTGTTTGCACCGGTGTCGGTAACCTTGGGCGCAATAGCGCTCTTCTTCTCATTGACGTAGTACGTAAGCTTGGGCTGATGGTAGTTGCCGTCGAGCATCGAAACCAGGTTATCCGAGAAGTTCTTGGGGATTACGATGGCCGCATAGTACTCACCGCTCTCGACGCCCTCTTTGGCGTCAGCCGCCGAATCGACGAAGGTCCAGCCCAACTGATCGTTCTCCTTGAGCTGATCGACGACCTTATCGCCCGCGTTGAGCTCGCCCACCAAGTCGTTTTGGGTGCCCTGATCGTTGTTGGCGATGGCAATCTTGATACCCTGGGTGTTTCCGTACGGATCCCAGTTGGCCACGATGTTGTACCAGGCATACAGCGAGGGAATAACGCACACGCCGAGGGTAACCACCAGGGCGACGGGGTTCACAAGCAGTCGCTTAATGTCGCGCTTGAAAATCGCAAAGGAAACCTTTGCATCGGATAGTTTGCTGCCGAGACTCACGCTTGGACCATCCATCCTGTCGTTGAATCAAATCGTACTATCGACAACCATTGTACGTAGGCGCTTTAGCGTCTCAGAGCACAATGGTATTGAGTTTTGCGGGTAGCAATATACTACGAAGATGAGTTAGCGTACAGTTGTACAGTATCTTTAATTTCAGCAGGTCACAAAACCACAACCCGCACAAATAAATGATCCCTTGGGGACGAAGGGATCATTCAAAAGGAAACGAGAGTGGAAAATCTCCCACTTCAAGCCCGCATTCGAGCCAAAAGTGGGAGATTATCCACTCTCGTTCTAATCTAGTTACGGTGCCGTATCCCCGAACTACATCAAGTTGCAAACAGCCGCCGCGAAGGCAACGGGATCCTCGGGGAGGATGCCCTCGACCAGCAGAGCCTGGTCATAGAGCAGACCGGAGTACTGCTTGATCTTGTCGGCGTCACCGGCCTTCTGGGCAGCGACAAGCTTGTCAAAGACCGGGTGCTTGGCGTTGAGCTCGAGCACGCGCTGGCTCTTGGGCATGCCGTCGGGCGCACCCTCGGGTCCCTTCTGGAGCACCTTCTCCATCTCGAGCGAAAGCGGGCCCTCGGTGGTGATGCAAGCGGGGGCATCGGTCAGGCGCGCGGAGACGGCAACTTTCTCGACCTTGTCACCGAGCGCCTCCTTCATAGCGCTAAAGAGGTCCTCGTTTTCCTTGGTGGCGTCCTCGGCCTCCTTCTTCTCGTCCTCGGTCGCCAGATCAAGATCGCCAGTCGCGACGTTCTTGAGCTCCAGGTGACGATCCTCGACCTCGGGCTCAGCACCGTCGGCAACGGCCTTCTCGGCAGCCTCGCGGGCGGCGTCGTCCTCGTAGATTTTAGGCATATCGGCGGCAACGTACTCACGCATAGCCTGGAAGGTGAACTCATCCACGTCCTGCGTCAGAAGCAGCACGTCGTAACCGCGGTCGAGCACGCCCTTCACCACGGGCATCTTGGCCAAGCGCTCACGCGAGTCGCCGGCGGCGTAGTAGATGGCCTTCTGGTCCTCGGGCATACCCTTGGCATACTCGGCCAGGGTAATCATCTTCTGCTCCTTGGCAGACCAGAACAGTAGCAGGTCGGCGAGCTCATCGGCCTTCATGCCATAGCTCGAGTAGATGCCGTACTTAAGGCCGCGGCCAAAGTTCTCAAAGAACTTCTCGTAGGCCTCGCGGTCGTTGTCACGCATATCCTCAAGGTCGGCGGTAATCTTCTTTTCCACACGCTTGGCGATGGCCTTGAGCTGACGGTTCTGCTGCAGCGTCTCGCGCGAGATGTTGAGCGACACGTCGGCGGAATCCACGACACCACGGACAAAGTTGTAGTAGTCGGGCAGCAGGTCGTCGCACTTCTCCATAATCAGCACGTTGGAGCTGTAGAGCGCCAGGCCCTTCTCGTAGTCCTTGCTGTACAGATCGAACGGGGCGCGGCCCGGCACAAACAGCAGGGCGTCGTACTCGAGCGTACCCTCGGCATGGAAGCTGATAGTACGTGCCGGATCGTCAAAGTCGTGGAACGTGGACTTGTAGAACTCGTCATAGTCCTTCTGCTCAACATCGGAGCTGTGCTTCTTCCAGATCGGCGTCATTGAGTTGACGGTCTCGAGCTCCTGGTAGTCCTCGTACTCGGGCGTGTAGTCATCGCCAGCATCCTCGGGCTTGGGCTTCTGGCGGCTCTTGGACACCATCATCTGGATCGGGTAACGCACATAGTTGCTGTACTGCTGAATCAGGCTCTTGAGGCCCCACTCGGTCAGGAAGCGATCGTAGGTCTCGGCCTCGCCGTCGGCATCGAGCTTCTCGTTCTCGCGCAACGTCAGGATAACATCGGTGCCGTGCTCGGCGCGCTCGCCGTCTTCGATGGTGTAACCCTCAAGACCATCAGACTCCCACACGTGAGCGGTGTCCTCGCCATAGGCGCGGCTGACAACCTTTACGTGGCTGGCAACCATAAAGGCAGAGTAGAAGCCCACGCCAAACTGGCCGATGATGTCGACATCGGAGCCCTGTTGCTCGGCGTTCTCGGTCTTAAACTCCTCGGAGCCGGAATGGGCGATGGTGCCCAGATTGCGCTCGAGCTCCTCGGCGGTCATGCCGATGCCGTTATCCGAAATCGTGATGGTGCGAGCATCCTTATCGAAGGAGACGCGAATGGCCAGGTCGCCCTGATCGATCTTGACGCTCGGGTCCTGCAGGCTCTTAAAGTTGAGCTTGTCGACGGCATCGCTCGCGTTGGAGATAAGCTCGCGCAGGAAGATTTCCTTATTGGTATAGATGGAGTTGATCATGAGGTCGAGCAATTTTTTGCTCTCGGTCTTAAATTGACGCATGTGCAGTCCTTTCGCGCTACCCCCGTCCGCAAAAACGGCCCGGTTGCCCGAGCCGCATCGCAGACCTGCTATGTTCAGACTTAGATTTTATAACCCATTAGCGCGCATATATACATACGGAATCGAAAAACTGTATGTCCAAAAGCTCCGATGCGCCAATTGCCAAGGAGTGTCCCCAACTGCCGGCAGAAAAGGAACGTCCCTATCTGCCATCTACGCGCTTGGCCATCCAGACATGGGGTTGGCCCTCGTCTTCGTAATCTACCGGGGCAATTTGCGTGTAGCCCGCCTTTACATAGAGCGGCAGCACGTATTCCTGCGCATGCAGCTTAATAAGCTTAGCGCCGGCATCGCGTGCACGCGCAGCACTGGCCTCGACGATCGCACTCGCCAGTCCGCGACGACGCATAGCCGGCAGCACGGCGACGCGCCCCATAATGTAGGTCTCCCCCGCCGCAATGCCTTCGTCCACGTCGCATGCCGGCAACACCGGGGCCTCTGCGTCAGCCACGCGCTCAAGCTCTTCGGGAAACACACGCGAGCAACCGGCAAGCTCGCCGTCTACATAGAGCGTCACATGAATGCAGTTCGGATCCTCGTCGATAGCGTCGAACTCATTCTCGTAGCCCTGCTCGTCCATAAAAACGACGCGGCGCACCAACGCCGCGTCATCAAAGCATCCCGTCTTAAGTTGGATATCCATGGCTGCCCTTTCATTCAATGCGAACGTTAGGGACAGATTTTAGCGAAAATGAGCTCCGCGCACGCTAAACTTCGCGCGAGCCTTCGCCAGGCAGTCGTAATGACCCACGTTATGGGCATCGCTCGCGATGAAGCTGTACAGGTTCTGATCGAACAGGCGCTGCGCCGGCTTTTTCTCGCGACCAAAGCGACCGCCGGCAATAAAGTCCGCCGAAGCCTGCAGCTTGCAGCCCATATCGACCAGGCGCTCCGCCACGCTTACATCCTTTTGAACCGCACGATAGCGCTCAGGATGAGCGATGATCACCTGGTAGCCACGGCACTGCAAATCGTAAATCGTGTTCTCGTACTCTCTAAACGCATACGCATCGGCATGCGTCGAAAGCTCGAGCAGAAACTCGTTGGTCCCATCGAAATGCAAGTGATCCGCAGCATCGATACCAAGCTCAACGAGCTTTCGATGGTTGACCTCGAAGCCCATCTGGAGCGGAAAACCGTCAGCGTTATCGCGCAGCAGCTCAAAGGCATCCCACATCTTGTCGTAATCAAAATAGGGATCACGGCAGTGAGGAGTGCAAACGATTCTGGTTACACCGGCCCGCTTGGCAGCCTCGAGCATCGCCAAGCTCTCTTCGAGATCGGCGGCGCCGTCGTCTACACCCGGCAAGATATGGCAATGAATGTCACGCATAGGTCAGCCTTAATCAACTAAACGTTTGCTCGGTTGGTGAAGATGCCCTTTTTGGAAGTGCCCTGATCGTCGGAGCCCTTCTTAACCTTCTTACCGTCCTTGGTGTAGTAAGAATAGTAGTACTCGCTGGTCTCGGTCTCGCAGTAGTTCATAACGGTACCGATGAGCTTGACCTTCTCGGACTTCTTAAGCTGACCGATGGCGTTGAGCGCCTCTTCGCGCTTGGTAAAGTCCTCGCGCACCACGAACAGCGTGCCGTCGGTCAGGCTGGCAATCTCGGCAGCATCGATGAAGGTGCCGACCGGAGGAGCATCGAAGATGACGTACTGGAACTTGGCGGACAGTGCCTTTACCAGCTTGGCAAAGCGGTGAGAGACGATGATGTCGGCAGGATTGGGAATGTGCGGCTCGGCATCGAGGAAGTAGAAGTTCTTCTGACCCGTCTCGACAATTGCCTGGTCAATGGAGATCTGCTCGGAAAGGACCGCATAGAGTCCGCCGCGCGAACGAACGCCGAGCATATCGGAAAGGGACCTGCAGCGCATATCGGCCTCGACCAGGAGCACGGACTTGCCGCTCGTGGCGATTGCCTGAGCAAGGTTAATGGAAACCGTAGACTTGCCCTCGTTGGGAATCGAGGAGGTAACGGTGATGGTGCGAATAGGGTCGTCCACGCTCGCAAAGCGGATGTTGGCCAGAAGGGTCTTGGCGGCATTCTGTACAACGAGCTTATCGGTGTTCTTTGCCTTAGCCATGCCTATTTACCACCTTTCATAGCCGGAATTCGGCCAACAACGGGAATACCCAGGAGCTCTTCTGCCTCTTCGGCACCGCGGATGCGGGTATTGAGCATGTCTGCCAAAACGACATAGGCAACTGCGATAAAGATACCGGCGAGGAACGCGACGGCAATATACAGCGTGCGCTTGGGGCCGCTGGGGGCTTCGGGGGTCTTAGCCTCGTCGATAACGTTGATGCTCTGGGCAGCGCCGACGTTCTGAGCGACCGTACTCACCGAGCTGGCAATGGCCTTTGCGACCTCAGCCGTCTCCTTGGCATCGGTGCCGGTAACCGAAAGCGTAATGACACGCGTGGTGGTCTCGGAGGAAACAGACACCTTGTAGTCATCCAGATCGGTGAGGCCCAGTTCTTTGGCGGCGCCGCTCTTAACGCTATCGCTATCCAGCAGCGTGGCGATATCGTTGGAAAGCATCTGGCTCGCCGAGAGATCGTTGTAGCTCATCTGACCGCTATCGTCGGTCTTGGCGAGAATGTACATGCTCGTCGTCGCGGTATAGGTGTTGTCCATCGCAACGAAGGACACGATGCCCATGGCGATCGCGCAGACCACCGGAAGGGTGATGACCAGCTTGAGGTGCTTCTTCAGCAGCTGGAACAGTTCGAGAAGGGTCATGCAGCTTGCCTTTCATTTCCCCAGTTCGGATTGACAAAACTGTCCGTATGTTATCGCATCTTTTTACCGAGACCAAACTCTATACATAAGAAACAGGCTCTCCTGTAAAAATGTCGGAAGCAATCGTAAAATTGCACAACAACGCCGCACCCGAAAGTCAAATGCGGCGTCTACATCAATATCTATGTTGTATCGCTATGCGAATGGCTCGTCCTGCTGTATGGGAAACGTCACCGTAATGGTGGTTCCCACGCCCAACTCGCTCGACAGGTCGAGCGTGGCGTGATGATACAGGGCCGCATGCTTGACAATGGCAAGCCCCAGGCCGGTTCCGCCGCGTGCCTTGGACCTACTCTTGTCCACGCGATAGAACCGCTCAAATACCTTGCCCTGTTCTTCAGGCGCGATACCGATTCCCGTGTCGGCGACAGCGAGGAACGGATGGCCTTCGTCGTCGGTGCCGCACTGCAACGTAACCGTACCGCCGGGTCGATTGTAGCGGATGGCGTTGCTTGCCAGATTATAGATGAGCTCGTCGATCAAGCGCGACACGCCTTCGATGACCACAGGCTTGGTCTCATGACTTATCGTCACATTCGCCTGACGGGCAACCTGTTCAAGACGCTGCTCAACCGCGTAGATCGCACGAGAGAGCTCAATAGGCTCCGTGGACCCAATGGGCACCGCCTCGCCCTCAGTCGCACGCTCGGCCTCGTCCAAGTTAGACAGCGTAAGGATGTCGTTGACAAGCGCTGCCAAGCGGCCCGCCTCACGATAGATGCGACCGCCAAAGTTGCGCAGGTCGTCCTCGCCCTCGACCATGCCATTCGCGATGAGCTCGGCATAGCCCGAAATCGCCGTAAGCGGCGTCTTGAGCTCATGGGTGATATTCGCCGTGAACTCGCGGCGCATACGGTCGTTGTCCGCTAGCACCGCCATTTGGCGCTTGAGTTCCTGGCGCTGCGACTCGATACGCTCAAGCATGGGGACCATCTCGGCATAGGCGTGCTCATAGCTACGGCGTGGGTGATCCAAATCCACCTCTTGCAACGGCGCGATGATGGCACGGGACTCACGGCGCGCCATAAAAAACGAGAGTACCGCACCCGCTGCTGCGATAAGCAGCATCGGCGCCAGCATCGACAGCAAAATCGCCGCAACGCCAGGCTGGGCCTGCGCCAAGCGAACGACCTGGCCGTTATCAAGGGTGACGGCGCGATACAGCATAATCTCGTCGAGTGTAGAGCTTGCGCGCTCCGCGGAACCCGAACCACTCTCAAAGGCCTCGATGACCTCGGGGCGATCGCCATGGTTGGGCAGTGTGGAAGGCGACGCCTCGTTGTCGTAGGCAACAGATCCGTCCTTATTGATCAGCGTGATACGAAGATCCTCGCGATCGAGGCTTCGCAAGAACGGAATGGGCTCCTGCTGCTCGTCAAGGGCGGCAGCAATGAGCTCGGTTTCCTGCGCCAGATTGGCACTCGTGGCATCCGCCAAAGTGTTTTGCACAAAGAACGCACCCAGCACCGTAAACGCCACGATAACTGCCATGGCGCAGACAAAGATCGTCACAAAAACGCGGTGCGACAGCGTATGTTTTCCCTGGGGGGCGAAGACCACGGGTTACTCCTCCGATGCGGTGGCCGCGGTGTCGTCGCCTTCGGCACCATCACCGGCAGAAGGCTCGGCCAAGCGGTAGCCCACGCCGCGCACGGTCTCGATGGCGCTGGCATGCTCGCCCAGTTTTTGGCGAAGCGTCTGCACGTGCACGTCGACGGTGCGCGAACCGCCGTCGAAGTCCCAGCCCCACACGCTCTGCAGCAACGACTCGCGGGTAAAGACCACGCCGGGCTTGCGCATGAGGTACTCGAGCAGGTCGAACTCGCGCAGGGTGAGCTTAAGCGGCTCGCCGGCAACGGTCACCTCGCGATGGCTGGGCGAGAGCACAATGTCGCCCACGCTGAGCACATCGCTTGCCTGTTTGACCATGCCGCCGCGACGCAGCAGTGCGCGGCAGCGGCTGGCGAGCTCCATGAGCGAAAACGGCTTAGTCAGGTAATCGTCGGCACCGCCATCGAGCGCCATCACCTTGTCGAGCTCGGTATCCTTGGCGGTAAGCATCATGATGGGCACCGTCGCCGTCAGGCGATCGGCACGCAGTCGACGCATAATCGCCAAGCCATCGGTATCGGGCAGCATGATGTCGAGCAGGACGGCATCGGGTACCCGTCGCGCCACAGCAGCCTTAAACTCACCGTCGCACGAAAAGCCTTCGGCCTCAATCCCCTGCTTGCGCAGCGCATAGACCGTCAAATCCCTGATGTTGTCATCGTCCTCGACGTAATAGATCATGTTGAACCCCTTTGCGGCCGGCATGACCGCATCTTAACCCTAAAGGTACCTTTACTAGATGGTATCAGCCAAAACGCCCCGTCAAATAATCCGCCGTGCGCGGATCGGTCGGATTCTTGAAGAGTTGCGCGGTGGGCGCGTGCTCCACCAGCTCACCCAGCAAAAAGAATGCGACCGAATCGGAGATACGCGCCGCCTGCTGCATATTGTGCGTAACGACCACGAGCGTGCAGGTCTCTTTGAGCTCGCAGGCCAGCTGCTCCACCACCAGCGTCGACACAGGGTCGAGTGCCGAGGTCGGCTCGTCCATCAGCAGAATGTCGGGCTGCACGGCAAGTGCGCGGGCGATGCACAGACGCTGCTGCTGGCCGCCCGAAAGACCCAGACCCGACTCTTTGAGCTTGTCCTTGACCTCATCCCATAGCGCAGCGCGACGAAGGGAGTCCTCGACCAGCTCATCCAGCGCAGCGCGATCGCGCACACCCATACCGCGCGGACCATACGCGACGTTGTCGTAGATGCTCATGGGAAACGGGTTGGGGCGCTGGAACACCATGCCCACGCGCTGGCGAAGGCGGCAGATGTCGTAGTCGCCCAGGATATCTTGACCATCGAGCGCAATCTTGCCCTCGATGCGGCAGTCCTTGATGCCGTCGTTCATGCGGTTAAAGCAGCGCAGCAACGTGGACTTTCCGCAGCCCGAAGGCCCGATGAACGAGGTAATCTGCTTGTCGCGGATCTTGATATTCACGTCCTTGAGCGCATGGTGGTCGCCATAGAACAGGTCGAGGCCCTCAACATCGATTCGCGTCGGCGAGGCGGCAAGATCCTCTGCCGTGGGGCGAGTCGCATCCCCAACCTCGCGCTCGTGCGCGGCCTCGGCCTGCGCTTTCATGAGTTCTTCAAGCTCCGTGGGCTCCACAGCCGCAGCAGCCGTCATACCGCATACCTCCACATCGATATCAATTCAGCAGTATCGATAGTAGGAATCGCGGCTCATATGCACGTGAGCGCATTGTCAAGTGTTTGTAAGGGCACACTGGCTATGCGGCGGGCAGCTCGATGGTGAATATCGTGTGTTCGGGCGTCGATTCACATGCAACGGTACCGCCGTGCGCGCATACGATCTCCTTGGCGATGGCAAGCCCCAGTCCAGCGCCGCCGCGATTGGTCGCACGCGCCGCATCCAGGCGATAGAACTTCTCAAAGATCACCTTGAGCTTTGCCTCAGGGATGGGATCGCCCTGATTGATAAAGCGCACGCGCACGCCACCGCCGCCCCGGCGTCTGGCCTCGATCGTGATGGTCGAGCCCTCATAGCTATAGGCAATAGCGTTTTTCATGATGTTGTTGAACACGCGAGCCATTTTGTCGCCATCCACGAGCACCGTCAGGTCCTCGCGAATATCAACTTGGACTTCCTTATGCTGCTCGTTGAGGATGGGATAGAACTCGTCAGCCACCTGAGCCAGCAGCAACCCCAGATCAACATAGCCGCGCGTGAGCACGATATCGTGGAAGTCAAAGCGCGTGATATCGAAGAACTCTTCGATGAGCGTATCGAGCCGGTGCGCCTTGTCGAGCGCCACGCCCGTAAAGTGCGCACGTTGCTCAACCGGCAGCTCGGGAGCCTCTTGCAGCAGCGAAAGATAGCCCACCACACTGGCAAGCGGGGTGCGTAGGTCATGTGCCAAGTACGTGACCAGATCGTCCTTGCGATGAGATTCGTCACGCAAGGCCTGTTGCACCTTGCGCTCACGGTCACGCACGCGGTTAAGGGCGCCCTCGACCTCCAAGAAGTCGCCGTCGATGTTGTCCCAGGTGTCGGGGTGATCGATCAGGCGATCTTGAATACGAGCAGCCAGCACACAATCGGCATGCTGCTCGCCCTGCTCGTAGCCCTGGTAGTACAGGGCGCGGCCGCACAAGAACAGCACGCACGCGGCAAGCGCCAGCACAAAGCCAAGCATGTTGAATACAAAGCCGGCATCGAACAGCACCGGCCCTTCGATGCCGCCGAGCGCCATGGCGCCAATCGCCAACGTCATGGCCCACGCGGCGCCGCCAATCACCACGCAGCGGCACACGATCTCAAATCGATCGATCAGCAAAAAGCCAACAAGCAGCACCGCCAAGATTCCAGCGATGTTATCGATGCCAATCAGCAGCAGGCTCAGCAAAAAGAGCAGCACCGTTGCAAGCGCGCGGTTGTCGACGACTGACCTCACGTATTCAAAGAGTCGATCGGGCACCTCGAACGCTTGCCTATCGTCTTTTGTCATATCAAGATCCTCACAAGCGAAAAGCGTTATTCGATGATGTAGCCGACGCCCCAGACGTTTTTGATAAAGCGCGGCTTTTGTGCGTCGTCGCCGATCTTTTCGCGCAAGTGGCGAATGTGCACCATCACCGTATTGTTGGAGCCGGGCATAAAGTCCTCGTTCCATACCGCGCGGAACAGGTCCTCCACGGCCACCACGCTGCCGCGATGCTCGACCAGATACAGCAAGATTGAATACTCGGTGGGTGTGAGGCGTACCGGTGAACCGTCCACCGTTACGGAACGAGCATCGCGGTTGATCTCCAAGCCGTCGAGCTGAATGGTCGGCGACTCGGCCGCCTGCGCACGGCTACCGTAGCTGGTGTAGCGGCGAAGCTGAGCGTGCACACGCGCGATGAGCTCCAGCGGGCGGAACGGCTTAACCACGTAATCGTCCGCACCAAGCGAAAGGCCCTCGATCTTGTCTTGCTGGGCATCGCGCGCCGTCAGCATGATCACAGGATAGGTATGGCTGGAACGGATCGTACGCAGCAGCTCAAATCCATCGATATCGGGCAGCATGACATCCAGCAGCGCCAAATCGAACTCCTGCTCCAAGATTGCCTTGGCAGCATCGGCCCCGCTATAGGCAATCTGGACATCAAAGCCCTCTTTTGTAAGGTAGATACCAACCAAGTCGGCGATGGCCTTCTCGTCATCAACTACCAGTATGCGCTCGTTCATGCGTGCTCCTCTCGCGCTCCATTATGCCCGAGGGGGCGCACGCCACACACAACAAGCGTGGGTGATTAAGTCGGCCTTAAGCACCCTTGTGCCCGTTCGGGCGCGGATGTGGGCCACGCACGCACGCGATGATCGTCGACGCCGGCAAACGATATACTCTAGTTCCAGAAGAGACCATCCCGTCGAAAGCGAAATCTGTGAAGTCCCTCACCTCTTTTGCAAAGCGCTCAGCCCAGCTTGCCGCCGGCTTTGTCTGCGCTATCGCCCTTGCCGCTGGCGCGCCCACCGTCGCCGGCGCCCAAGTGCTCACGACCGACAATGTTTGCGGCAAAACCGCCGATGCGCGCGGCATCTCGGCCGAAAACCTGCCCGATATCGATGCGACCAATGCCCTCGTCATGGGCAAAGACGGTACCGTCTACTATGCCCGCGGCGCCGATGAGCAGGTCAAGATTGCCTCGATCACCAAGGTCATGACCGCAATCCTAACCGTCGAGAATTGCAAGATGGACGAGAAGGTCACGGTGAGCAACGCCGCAGCCACCGTGGGTAATTCGACCGCTGGCTTGCTCGAAGGCGACGAGCTTACCGTGGAGCAGGCACTGCGCGGCCTGATGATTCCCTCGGGCAACGACGCCGCCATCGTTCTCGCCGAATATGTGGGCAAGAAGATCGACCCTAAGACCAAAGACGCTGAGGTCACATTTGTGAAGGCCATGAACGAGCGCGCTAAGAAGCTCGGCTGCACCGGCACGCTTTTTGAAAACCCGCATGGTCTGGACTTTGATGAGTGGGCTGGCGATATGCACTCAACCGCACACGACGTAGCGCTGATGATGCAGGAGGCCATGAAAAACAACACGATCCGCGAGGTCGTAGCGAGCGAGGATTCCTGGATCGAGGTCACGGGCGCCGACGGCACCGACCATTCGCATTCCATGGACACGCATAACTATTTGCTGGGCCAAGATGGCAACATCGGTGGCAAGACCGGCACCACCGACGATGCAGGCTATTGCTTTACGAGCGCCTACAACCGCGATGGCGACGAGATCTACACCGTTGTTTTGAACTCCACCACCACCGACCAGCGCTTTACCGATACCGCAACCCTTGCCAACTGGTACTACGGTCACAAGGTGACGGTCGCGATCGCCAACACGCAGGAAAAGACCGCCAACGGCAACCCGCTTATGGCGCGCATCAGTCAAACCGACTGGACGGATAAGACGATCGACGCCACGCTCGCCGATCCTACGGCGCAAGCGACCGTGTTTTCCCTTGCCGGCGAGGTAACCGAAAAGGTTAGCTACGACGATCTTTCGGGCACGGTGCATGTGGGCGACAAGGTGGGCAGCGTTACGCTCAAGCAGGACGGCACCAAAATCGCCGTTATGGACCTGGTTGCCGACGAGGAAGGCGCAGGGCCGAATCCCATTGAATGGATACTCGTGAAGCTCGATCGCTTGGGCCGCCGCATCGACAACCGCCCGCTCACAGCCGAGAGCGAGACCGTAGCCAAGGCGCCCAAGGCGTAGGGCCGGAGCGATATCACATCGAACCAAATGAGGCGTCCAACGGGGCGCCTCATTTTTGAGGGTTCGAATCCCCAGCCTCCTTTCTCCGCACAAAAAAGGGCCCCAAATGGGACCCTTCTTTCAAGTCATACTGGCGGAGAGCTGGGGATTCGAACCCCAGATGCCCTTTTGGGGCATACTCGCTTAGCAGGCGAGCACCTTCGGCCTCTCGGTCAGCTCTCCGTAACAGCCGTTCTATAGTAACCAAACAGTCGAAGTTGGGCAAGAGGGAATTTTCTAATTGTCCAGTGGCCTTTCCTCCTTGCAGTTTTCGCTACTACCCCAGCGAGCGGTTGAGGGAGCCGAGCTCGTCGTTGCCCATGGTGCGCCACATTTGGAAGATGCAACCGCGTGCCAGGAAAAAGAACCCGTTGTCGACCAGTTGCACAGCGGCATCTGCCAGCTGATTCGTCACGGCGGACACTGGCGGCAGCTCGAGTCCAGCCTTGTGGATGGTCTCGACCGCTTCCTCGAACGTCGGAGGCTCGCTGACGCCCATCTCGTTCATAAGGCCCTGCATTTCTTCCAGCGCGCTGCTACCCGACTCCTCGCCGCGCGGCACCAGACGGTAACAAGCCAGCGCCAGGTCGAGCTGATCGCAATTCCAATAGGCAAACGCCAAGCGATAGAACAGGTAGCCGATTGCAGAACGATCGCTGGCAATACGTAGGCCGTGGCGCGCCACCTCGATAATCTCGTCAAAGCGCTCCAGACGCGCAAGCACGTTGATGAGCGCAAAGTGCGACTGCATGGACGAGCGCGCCAGATCGTAAAGATGGCGCACCTCGGGCAGTGCTCGTTCAAAGTCCTCTTGCTCGGCGTAAAAGCTGCAGATCTCATGCTGGGCAAAGTACAGCGCATCGGGCGCACGAAGGATTCGCACAGAGCGGTCTTCTTCCAACACCGGTAGCACCATGCGCACCAGCTGGTTATCGCAAAACTGCGTTTGAACCGGACCTGTCGCCAAAAGCTCGGCGACGGCGCACTTGGCCTCCAACTCCTCAACAAGACGGGAAAAGCCTTCAAAAGCACCTGTACGGTCGACTTTTGCCTGCTCGCGCAATTCAACAACACGGGCCACGTATGGGTCGTCGTCCTCTTCCATGACCTCCAGCTCGTCAGCCGTATCGGCAAGCAGCAGATCGCGCAGCGCCGGCGGCAGCATGCGATGGTCATCACGCGGACGAGCATGAACCTCCGCAGGTTCAATCGTCTCCGGAGCGGTTGACTCATATGCCTCAAGCACACGCTTGCACGGCATATCGTCCATGTCCATGCTCTCAAGATCCTTGGCGACAGGCACGCAATCGGCCAGATAGGCCGCGCGCCCAAAGAAATACGTTGCGACAACGCGCTCGCCCTGCTCACTGTCGGGAGCAGCAATCTGCACATAGCAGCGCGTGATGCAGGTGCCCGCGGCAAAACACGCTGCCGCAAGCGTGAGTGCCACGCGCGCATCGTGCTCCGCGGCCCAGATCGCGCGCGTGTCCTCGTCCAACTCGCGCCAGGCGTCATCTTGAGCGTCGTATTCACGTTGTGGCATAGCATCAACGACAGACTGCCCAAACCGAACGAGCATAATCCCCTCGGCAACGTTTGCCCGATAGGTATAGTCGAGCCGCGTGACCACGTTAAGTGCCTCGACAATACGCGCGAAGCGGGTACGCACATCCCACTCACCGCCCGGCTGGCAAGCCACCGTACCCGGTTTGCCCCACGGGTTATCGCTCGAGGCCGTATCGAGCAGTCGGGGAACATCGTTGGTCGTCTTGGCGATATGCCACGCATCAAAGAGCGCGCAGCCCTCAAGGCTCGGCGAGGATGCCGCAGGGACCAATCCGGCCCCGATGCGCTCAAGGATGCCGGAGAGGCGGTTGAGACGGCACTCGATGGCAAGCAGCATGTCAATCTCGTCCTGGTCCAGCAGGCTGCGATCAAAATTGAGATAGAACAGCTTTGACCGGTCGATACGCGCTAGGCTCATTTCGGACTTGGCGGCAATGGTGCGCAGGCGGGGCAAGTCGACCTCGCTCATAAGGGCGGCGGCATAACGCTCGATACCGCTCGGATTCTCGGCATGGTCAACGCGGTAGAGCAGCGTCTCGATAGCGTCAGGTAGCGGTGCCGTGTTAAAGCCCAAAAACACCTCGACCGGCTCGGGCAACTTTACGAGCTTGATCTTGTCGACAACGTTTTGCATACCCTCGTCGAGTCCG
>JAJWXI010000056.1 GCA_021641225.1 Collinsella aerofaciens
GACATATATGAGTGATTTCACGCGTGGGGGACAGACATGGGTTTGACATTTGCGTAAAGCATTGGGAAGCCCCGGCTAAACAGGGGCGGCCCCGCAGTATCACCGATACGTGATGCTGCGGGGCCGCCTTCTTCGTTGCCTTACGTTCTCCCAAGGGGCTACGCTCGCGCGTCGGATGGGCGACTACTCCACGGACTTGAGCGCCTCGAGCATGTCGACGCGCGACAGGCGCCGCAGCTCCACAAAGAACAGCGCTATGGTGATGGTGCAGATCACCACCGCGGGCACCGCAAACTCAATCACCGCAAGCTCGGGGTTGAACATAACCGTGTCGGGCGGAACGACATCCAAAATGTACTGGTGTAGCGCCACGCCGAGCACATAGCCGGCAAGGATGCCTAGAGCCGTGAGACAGATGGTCTCGCGATAGATGTACATCGTGGTCTCGTTGGAATGGAAGCCCAGGACCTTGATGGTCGAAAGCTCGCGCATACGCTCCGACACGTTGAGGTTGGTGAGGTTGTACATAATCACCACTGCAAGCATCGCGGAGACGATGATGAGCACGGTCATGATCATGTCGAGGGAGTCGACCACGGTGTCGACCTGCTCTTGAAGCGCCGTGTTCTGCACCACGGACTTCACGCCGGCGAGCTGCATGAAGGCGCTGGCTTTTTTCTCCACGCTCTTGAGGCCGCTGTCCTTGAGGCACACGAGCTCGGCGTTGGCGTCAAAATCCTCGCCATAGCACGACTCATAGGCTCTGCGGCTCATATAGATGAAATGCCCCATGTACATCTCGCATACGCCGCTGACCTTTACCGAGCGCTCCGTACCGTCCTCGGCGCTAAACGTGAACGTGTCACCCACGCCGATGCCCAACAGGTTCGCAAGACGCTCCGAGATGACGGCTCCGTCGCCATCAACCTCAAGACTGTTGTCGCTCTTTCGGTCCACCAGGCTTACATAGTCATCGAACGAACCACTGTCCCTGGGCACGAGCAGGGTGATCTCCTGGGTGTCGCCATTGGCACCCGCCGCGCGGGTCACCGACTCGTAGTGCAGCTTCACATGAGATTTCACATCCGACGTGCTCAGAAGTTTCTCCTCCTTCTGGAGCTGTGCGTCGGTTGCCATGGAGGAGTTGGCCACAATCATGTCGTATTTGATGATGTCGCCAAACTGACGGTCGGCCATCTCCTGGATTGAATGCTGCACGCCAAAACCTGCCACGAGCATGCAGCTTGCGCCGGCAACGCCGAGCACCGTCATGAGCATGCGCTGTTTGTAGCGGAAGAGGTTGCGCGCCGTCACCTTATGAGTGAATGACATGCGCTCCCACACAAAGCCAATGCGCTCGAGCATGATCTTGGAGCCGCCCGCGGGAGGTTTGGGCAGTAGCAGGCGCGCGGGCTTCTCGGCGAGTTCTCGTCGTGCGGCGATGAGTGCCGGCAGGACCGAGCAAAGGCCCGCGAGCGCGATGGCCACCAGCGATACGAGCGGGTGGAAACCCAGGTGGATCGGCGGCAGTGTGAACGCATCGCCATAGGCGGAGTACACGATCCAGGGTAGCAGAGTGTGTCCGAGCGCTATGCCCGCAAGCGTTCCCAGACCGCCGGCAAGCGCGCCGTAGACCGTGAATTTGAGCACGATGTCGCTATCGGAGTAGCCGAGTGCCTTGAGCGTACCCGAGTTGATGCGCTCCTCGTCGACCATGCGCGTCATGGTGGAAAGCGTTACGAGCGCGGCCACCAGGTAGAGCAGCACCGGGAAGACCCGTGCGAGCGAGTCAACAATTTCGGACACGGTATCGTAGGTTCTATAGGCCTCGGAGCCTAGCGTTTCGCGACGGGTACCGGTGTCGTAGGTGGGCTGGGAAAGCTTTGCCAGGCGGTCCCGGGCGCTTTTGAGCTCCGACTCGACATCGGCGATCTTTTCCTCGGCATCCGGGAGCTTCTCGTCATACTCGGCCTTTTTGGCGGTGTATTCGGCAAGGCCGTCTTGGTATTCGGCCATCTTGGAGGCCAGGGTCTCGCGTGCGGATGCGAGCTGGCTGCGTGCGGAGGCGAGCTCCGAGGCCTTTGCCGCGAGCGTCTGGCGCGAAGCGCTGAGCGTCTGGACGCCCTCGTTGTATTCGGCACGCCCCTGTGCGATCCGGGTCGCAGCCGCCTCCCATTGCGCAAGACCGTCTTCATAGGAGGCTTTGCTCTGGTTGTAGGTAGCCACGCCCTGTTCGTACTCAGCGTTCTTTGCGTTCAGCTCATTTCGTGCCGCCGTGAGATTTTGCTCTCCCTGGCCTATCTGTGCTCGGGCGGATTCGACATCACCGGCAACCGAGTCCAGATAGGCTTCTGTTTCGGCAACCTGGACACGGGCGGCCTCGACCTCCTCCGCCTTGGCGTCAAGCTCGGCCTCGGCGGCGTCAAGCTCGGCAGTCTTTTGCGCGATTTCCTCACGACCGGCGGCAACCTGTGTGCGGCCGTCGTCGTAGGCCTTGATGGCGGTGTTCATGGAATCGATCTGGCCTTGCGTCTGCTCGCATGTCCGGAGCGCCGCATCAAGCGTCGTCTCTTCTGTCTTGATGGCCGCCTCAAGGGCCTTTTTCTTTATGGGACTAGTCTCGGCATTGTACTGGTCTCTAAGCTCGGCGATGTGGTTCTCGAGCTCTGTGCAGGTCTGCTGCGCGCTCTCAAGGGTCGCCTCAAGTGTGGGCAATGCCTGGCGCATGAGCTCGACCTGATCCTCCTTGCTGTCGAGTTCCGCCTCCGCGGCATCGAGCTCGGCCGCGTTCTTTGCTATGGCCTCACGGCCGGCAGCGACCTGTGCGCGTCCGTCGTCGTAGGCTTGAATCTGCTTCTTTGCTTCACCGACCTGCTCGCGGGCGGTATCGTAGCCGGCCACCTGCTGCTTTGCCGCGTCGAGTTCGGCTTGTTTGGTGTCGATGGTTGCGGCCCCCTTATTGAGGGCGTCCTTCGCGCTTGCGAGTTCACGTTGGGCCGCTTCGAGTTGTGACGCGGCTGCATCGAGTTGCAAGCGGTTTGCGTCGAGCTCGGCCTGCCCCTGGATAATCTGCTCGCCAGCCGCATCGAGCTGGGCTTGGGCGTTTTCTATCTGGGTCTGCGCGCTTGCGATCTGGGCGGCACCGTCATCTACCTGAGCTTGTGCGCTCGCGATCTGTGCTTGCCCGTCTGCGATCTGGGCAGCGCCGTCGTCGAGCTGCGCCTTGACATCACCAAGCTGCTGCCTAGCATCGTTGAGCTCGGCTTTTGCATCGTCGACCTGGGCTTGGCCGTCGTCGATCTTTTCCTGCGCCTCTGCCTTTACCGTGGCCAGTCGCTTGGAGGGTCGGCCTTTGAGCAACTTTTCGAGCTCGTCCTTATGGTCGGCCACGGCATCGCGGTATTCGTTTGAGTAGGGGTCCATATCCCGCGTGTCGGTATACGCGAGGCGCGCGGTCATAAAGACATCGGAGTCAAAGACCTGGCGCTGCACGCAGGCGTAGCCCTTGAGCGTGCCGGTGCCTGCCGTAGATTGCCCCATGTTGACGATCGAGATGATCTCGGGCGAGTTAACGTGTCCGACCACCTTGAACGTATCTCGCGTGAGGCAGGTGCTGTCGTTGAGCTCGTTTGCCTTCTCAGTGACTTTGATGGTGGAGCCGATGGGGTAGTCCTCGGCAAGTCCCGAGTCGATCGCAATCTCGTTTTTGGCGGAGGGCATATGTCCGTCAACGAGTTCAAGCTGCGAAATGTCCGCAGGTTCGCTCAACACGCGCACGGCGTCGGTGGTACCGCGAACGGTTACGTCCTTAAAGTAGCCAAACTCAACCTCATCGGTGCCCGTGGCCTGTTTGATCGTAGCAACGTCTTCCTTGTCCAGACCGTAGTCGCTTACCACGGTGAGGTCCGCGAGACGGTAATCGTCAAAGTAGCGCTGGCCCGTCTCACGCATGTCCGGACCTGCGACAAAGAGGCCCACGAGCGCAAACGAGCCCAAGAGCATGAGCATGAATATCGCAACAAAGCGGCCTTTGGAATGCGCGATAGAACGCCAGACGTCTTTCCAGAGCGCTGTCTTGCGCGGCATGGGTCCCGAATCTGTTCGCATGTGCTTCACCTCTACCACTCGATCTCGGTGATGGGCGTGGGTTTACGATTGATCTCTATCGCCTGAACGCGCGCGTCGTGCATGCGGATCACGCGGTCGGCAATGGGTGCGATCGCCGCATTGTGCGTGACGATGATGACGGTGGCGCCCTGCCTGCGGCTCATATCCTCTAGGATCTGGAGCACCTGTTTGCCCGTGCGGTAATCGAGCGCGCCCGTTGGTTCATCGCAAAGCAAGATTTTGGGGTTCTTGGCTACGGCGCGCGCAATTGCCACGCGCTGCTGCTCGCCGCCCGAAAGCTGAGCGGGAAAGTTTACCATGCGTTCTCCGAGGCCCACGCTGCGCAGAACCTCCTCGGGGTCAGATGCGTTGCGCACGATCTGGCTCGCGAGCTCCACGTTCTCCTTGGCCGTGAGGTTTGAGACCAGGTTGTAGAACTGGAACACAAAACCCACGTCCGTGCGGCGGTAGTCGGTGAGCTGATGTGAGTTGTACTGCGCGATGTCCTTGCCATCGATGACGACCGAGCCCTCCGAGGCTGTGTCCATGCCGCCGAGGATGTTGAGCAGCGTGGACTTGCCGGCACCGGAGGAGCCCAGGATCACCACGAGCTCGCCCTTTTCGACTGTGAAGCTCACGTCGTTGTTTGCCAGAATCTCGGTCGAGCCGCTCTGGTAGCGTTTGGTCTCGTGCGTGACCTCGATGTAAGCCATATACACTCCTTAAATGAACAACGTGTTGACTAAAAACTGAAAACATTCTAGTCTTGATGCTGTGAGTTTCAATGAGCAATAATCAACAGGTTGTTCATTTAAGGTGTTTGAACAGGAGTTTTCTATGTCAGGAGAACGCGCGGAGCGGACTCGTCAGACGAGGCGCCGCATCAAGGAGGCCCTTGTTGAGTTGATTGCCGAGAAGGGCTTTGATTCGCTGACGGTCTCGGATGTTACTCGTCGTGCGCATATCAATCGCGGCACATTCTACCTGCACTTTACCGATAAATATGACATGATGGCCAAGCTCGAGGACGAACTCATAGCGCGCCTTGAACAGGTTTTACTGCAAGAGGGGGACGAACCTCATGACCCCCGGGACCTGTTTCCCTATGAGAGGCTCCTGCCGGCGCTTGAGCTTGTTGCGCAAGACATCGATTTCGTCCGCGCTGTGGCGGGGCGCGGGGGAGATCCTGAGTTTTCGTCCAAGCTCAGGTCGGTCATCGAGGGCCTGTTTGCCCAGGGGCTTGAGCGCTCGGACTGCACCCTGCGCGACGATGACGAGCTTCCCCTGGTTTACGCGCGCGAGCTCGCGCTTAGCCACGTGCTAACGATCATCAATCTCTGGCTCGAACGTGGCGGTACCGAATCTCCCGAGCAGCTCGCCCGCATCATCGTTGGCGCAAAAGACGTCAGCCCCGCCAGCCTACTCATTGGGGACAGACTTACATGAGTGTTTCCACTCATTTGGGACAGACATGGATTTGCAATTTTGCCGTTCTGGGCCTGTTTTTGGTGCGGATTGGCTATAAATAGGTCACAGGCTCAGCATTTCGCGTTCCTTCTCTCCTTTTAGGTGTTGCCTGTTCGGCTTTGAAAGGAGAGGCTATGCCCCGATGCGCCCGCGAAATTTCGCTCACCGGCTATTACCACGTCTTTGACCGCGGCAACTCCAAACAGATCATTTTTGAAGATGATTCCGACCGGTATCGTTTCTTATCGGACATCTCGGACAGGTTTGCGTGCCATGACGTGGCGGTGTTGGCCTGGTGCCTTATGGACAACCACTTCCATTTGATGGTTGATGATCCATATGACAACCTTTCAAAGGCAATGCAGTGCGCGCTGACGGCCTATGCCAAGTATTTCAATGGGAAAACCGGAAGAACGGGCCATCTGTTTGATAATCGCTATTCGCGGGTCGCGGTCGAGTCGGACACGCAGGCGGTCCAGTTGCTCGATTATATCCATCTCAATCCTGTGAAAGGCGCGCTCGACTCGCTCGATGCGTACCGCTGGTCAAGCTTCAAGGCATATCAGCTGGGCTACGATCCCTTTGATATCTGCGATGCGGCTCCCATGCTCGATATTGTCGGGGGTTCCCGTCGCTATTGCGAGCATCTTAAGGAAGTTGCCGGGTGCATCTGGTCAGTGGAGGTTCTTCCACGCCGGCGGATCCCCGATGAGGAGGCCCTTTCCGTTGCGCGTGAAGTCCTGCCGAGCATAGATCCTGCGCTGCTCAAGGCCCTGCCGCGGCACGAACGCGATGCCTGTCTGCTGAGGCTCAGACGGGCGCATCTCACGGTCAAGCAAATTGCCCGTATCACCGGTATCGGCGCTACAAGCGTGACCAAGGCCACTGCAGGCTGGAATGAGGCTGCGTGAGGCGGGGATTAGGGCCGATCGGCGCGCCGTGGGTTCATCGGTGCGCTGCAAGCTTGGGAAAGCGCTCATCTAAGTCTGTCCCCAATGCGTGAAAACACTCATGTAAGCCTGTCCCCAATGAGTGTCCGCAATGAGTGCAAAAAGGCGCCCTCCGCAGGGGAGGACGCCTTTGGTAAGTTCTATGTGAACGCGAGGTCTTTGACCCGGAGAGTCCGAGGTACTTGTTGGTAAGACCTTATTTAGGAGCGCGCAACCTTGCCGGACTTGAGGCAGGTGGAGCAAACGTTCATCTTGCGACGGTGACCATCGACGACGACGTAGACGCGCTGGATGTTGGGGCGGAACTTACGGTTGGTGACGCGGTGAGAGTGGCTGATGGAGCGACCGGCAACGGGGTGCTTACCGCAAACTTCGCAAACTTTGGACATAACTGACCCTCCTTGGGCGACAAACGAACATGTCGCGTTAACAAACAAGCCTGAACTATAGCACAGAAGTCACTCCCTGTGCGCAATCTACACAGAGATATTCCTCTTTTGGCGATAGTGCCCACGCTACGGCCCTGGACGTAGATCCGATTTGCGTGCAGCAGGGGGGATTATGCCAGCTCGCAACAAAGTTTTCAAGCTCGTCCCACAAATATATATAGGTTTATTGAGCGTAGGGCTCCGTTTACGGATTGCTCTGTATTTATGCTCGCAATTAAGCTCAAGGTTGGCTACACTATCCCTTGACCATTAAAGGGGTACGAGATACCCACATGGAATTACATAGCTGCCAAAGAGCAGCCCTTCCTGTGGGTGTCTGGTCCGCTTTGAGCGGTCGGGCATCTATTTTTTTGACTGTGTCAGCAGTCAAGACATGTGAGGAAGGAGATCGATGGGCACGACTTCCCCCAAGGCGGTCATCATGGACGAGACCGCCGTCAATCGAGCGATGACCCGCATCGCGCACGAGATTCTCGAGCGCAACGAGGGCTGTGAAGACCTCGCTCTGGTCGGCATCGTCACGCGCGGCGACCTTCTGGCAAAGAAGCTCGCCGAGGAGATCAAGGAGATCGAGGGCGTCGACGTTCCGCTCGGTAGCCTCGACATCAGCTTCTACCGCGATGACTATGCGACCAATTTCGCTCCCGCGATCCACGCTACCAACATTCCCTTCAGCGTCGACGGCAAGCGCGTCGTGCTGGTGGACGACATCCTGTATACGGGCCGTACCATCCGCGCCGCTCTGGACGCCGTTATGGACCTGGGCCGTCCGAGCCGTGTTGAGCTGGCAGTTCTCGTTGACCGTGGCCACCGTGAGCTCCCCATCTCGCCGGACTTTGTCGGCAAGAACGTTCCCTCGTCGCATGAGGAGAACGTGCACCTATATATGAAGGAAGTCGACGGCCACACCGCCGTCGAGATTAACGACGTCGCGCCGGGTTCCCACGTGGGCTCCGCGCCGCTGGGAGGTGAGTAGTACCGTGGCGTTCAACCATAAGCACCTGATCGACATTACCGAGTACTCCGAAGAGGACATCAAGCTCATCCTCGAGACCGCCAAGGCGTTCTCCGAGGTCAACGAGCGTGCGATCAAGAAGGTCCCCACGCTCAAGGGCAAGACCATCGTCAACATGTTTAACGAGCCCTCGACGCGCACCCGCAGCTCCTTCGAGCTCGCCGAGAAGCGTCTTTCGGCCGACAGCCTCAACTTTGGCGGCTCCTCGACCTCCACGGTCAAGGGCGAGAGCCTCGTCGACACCGTCGAGACCCTCAACGCCTATAAGATCGACTGCATCGTCGTGCGCGACAAGCATGCCGGCGCGCCCTACATCGTCACGCAGAACTCGCCCGCGAGCGTCATCTGCGCCGGCGACGGCAAGCACAACCATCCCACGCAGGCCCTGCTCGACCTGTACACCATCTGGGAGCACAAGGGCGACTTCCACGGTCTTAAGGTCGCCGTCGTCGGCGATATCGCGCACTCCCGTGTCTGCGGCTCGCTGATCCCCGCCCTTAAGATCATGGGCTGCGAGACCTACGCCGTCGCCCCCGGCACGCTGCTGCCGCCGGCGCCCGAGGTTCTGGGCTGCGACCACGTGACGAGCGACCTCGATTCCGTCCTGCCCGAGCTGGACGTCGTCTACATGCTGCGCGTGCAGCAGGAGCGCCTCGAGGGCGCTCCGTTCCCGACCATTCGTGAGTACCACAAACTCTTCGGTCTGACCAAGGACCGCGAGAAGCTCATGAAGCCCGACGCGATCATCTGCCACCCGGGTCCCATCAACCGCGGCGTCGAGTTCGACTCCTATATGGCCGACCACCCGCAACGCTCCGTCATCCTGGAGCAGGTCTACGCCGGTATCTGCGTGCGTATGGCTATCCTGTATCTGCTGCTTGGAGGTGCCGATAATGGCCTTGCTTCTTAAGAATGCCCACGTCGTCGACCCGTCCGTCGAGCTTGACGGTGTCGTTGACGTCCTGATTGACGGCGATAAGATCGCCGAGGTCGGCGAGAATCTCGCCGTCGAGGGAGCCGAGGTCCGCGACCTTTCCGGTAAGTACCTCGTCCCCGGCCTGGTGGATATGCACGTTCACCTTCGCGAGCCCGGCTACGAGGTCAAAGAGGACATCGAGAGCGGCACCCGTGCAGCTGCCAAGGGCGGCTTTACCGGCGTGTGCGCCATGCCCAACACCGATCCCGTCACCGATAACGGCACCGTCGTGGAGTTCGTCAAGTCCCGCGCTGCCGAGGTCGGTCACTGCCGCGTCTATCCGTCGGGCGCCATGACCCGCGGTCTTAAGGGCGAGGCCATGTCCGAGATGGGCGATATGGTCGCCCACGGCGCCGTCGCCTTCACTGACGACGGTCGTGGCGTGCAGGGCGCGGGCATGCTCCGTCGCTGCATGGACTACGGCAAGATGTTCGGCAAGGTCTTTATGAGCCACTGCCAGGACGAGGACCTGGTCGGCCACGGCCAGATCAACGAGGGCAAGGTCTCGACCCGTCTGGCTCTCGAGGGCTGGCCGGCTGCCGGCGAGGAGCTCCAGATCGCTCGCGACATCGAGATCGCCAAGCTGACCGGTGCCAAGCTGCACATCCAGCACATTTCCACCGCCCATGGCTTGGAGATCGTGCGTGCCGGTAAGGCCGCTGGCGTTCAGGTTACCTGCGAGGCTACCCCGCACCACATGTTCCTGACCGAGAACGACCTGGACGAGACCTACAACACCTCGCTCAAGGTCAACCCGCCGCTGCGTACCGAGGAGGATGCCGAGGCCATCCGCCAGGGCGTCATCGACGGCACCGTCGACGTTATCGTCACCGATCACGCTCCCCACACCCCGTGGGAGAAGGCCCGCGAGTTCGAGCTTGCGCCCTTCGGCATGATCGGCCTCGAGACTTCGCTGTCGCTCGTCCTCACCGAGCTGGTCAACACGGGCAAGATGAGCATGGGCCGCATGGTCGAGCTCATGGCCATCAAGCCGCGTGAGATCCTGGGCCT
>JAJWXI010000057.1:0-504 GCA_021641225.1 Collinsella aerofaciens
CGGCCTCGGGGTCCTTCAAGCCCGTGACCACATAGCCGACCTCGCCGACCGTCAGTGCATCGACCGGGGTCTCGGCGGGACGCTTGACGCCCACGCCATCAACCAAAAAGTCACCCTTGGCCTGCATCATGCGCAGAGTGTCGCCCTTTTTGATGGAACCGTCAAAGACGCGCACCGTAGCGACGACGCCGCGGTACTCGTCAAAATAAGAGTCCAAAATGAGTGCCTTGAGCGGGGCGTTCGCATCGCCCTTGGGCGGCGAAATCAAAAAGACGATGGACTCCAACAGGTCATGGATGCCCTCCCCGGTCTTGCCCGACACGCATACGGCATCGTCGGCAGGAATTGCCAGATCGTCCTCAATCTCGGTCTTAACCTCGTCGGGGTGCGCCGAGGGCAGGTCGATCTTGTTGATGGCGGGCACGATGTCCAGGTTGGCATTCATGGCGAGCGTGGCGTTGGAGACGGTCTGAGCCTCGACGCCCTGCGTGGCGTCGACGACCA
>JAJWXI010000057.1:514-9871 GCA_021641225.1 Collinsella aerofaciens
ACCTACGAGGTCTCGCGTTCGCTGGCCGCCTGCGAACGCGAGACCTCGTAGGTAAAGTCCACGTGGCCCGGCGTATCGATCAGGTTGAACTGATACGTCTCGCCGTCGTCGGCATCATAGGAGACGCGGACGGCATTGGACTTGATCGTAATGCCGCGCTCACGCTCGATGTCCATCGTGTCGAGTAGCTGCGACTCCATATCGCGCTCGTCGACGGTATGGGTGAGCTCGAGGATGCGGTCACTGATCGTGGACTTGCCATGGTCGATGTGCGCAACAATCGAGAAGTTGCGGATGTGGGAAATGTCAATTGAAGTATTCATGCGGACTATCTTACCCGAGCGGTACAAAAAATGGAGCCTGTTCCATAAAACAGGCTCCATTTATGCGCGTAATCTGTGTGGTGTGAAATTTACAACTTAGGCGTTGATGCTGTTCACGAGCTTGGCAAGACCGGACTTGCGGTTGGAAGCCTGGTTCTTGTGGATGACATGCTTGGCGGCAGCCATGTCGAGACGCTTGGTGACGGTCTTGAGGGCAGCCTGGGCCTTCTCGGCGTCGCCCTCGGCGACGGCGGACTGGACGTGCTTGGTCAGCGTCTTGAGCTCGGACTTGACAGCCTTGTTACGCATGCGAGCTGCCTCATTGGTGCGGATACGCTTCTTCTGAGACTTGATGTTTGCCACTTCTGGAGTTCCTTTCGAGTTCCTTGCAAAAAATGTATGACACCTCTGAGACACGGTGAGGTCATGCAAGCGCCTACTATAGCACGCTCCCCCTCAAAGGGATAGAACGAATTTGTCAAATAGGCAGGTATCATCACGATTTTCTCAAGATGTTCGTAATCCAGAGCAAAAGCGCAGTCTGAGAATCGGCCGAACCCTTGAGTGCGAGTTCCACATCGACCGCACCCTCGAGCGCTGCGACGAGCTCTGCCATCGAAAAGCGACGTGCCCAGGTCAGGTGATTCTTGACCTGCCAGGACTGGAGCTTGAGCGTTGCGGCCAGCTCACGACCCTGTCCGCGCGCATCGAGCGCCTTGGCGACGATCAGCTCACGGATGCGACCGCACAGCAATGTGTAAGTCCACACGTAGCTCTTGGAGGGCAGGAGCTTAAAGAGCTCGAGCGAACGCCGCATATCGCGAGCCGAGACGGCGTTGAGGAAGTCCCAGGGTTGGACCTCGGCCGTACGTACAATCCAGCGCTCAACATCGGCAAGTTCAATCTGGGGCGCCTCGACCATCTGGGCAAGCTTAGCCAAGTCGTTATCGAGCATGCGCGTGTTTTCGCCCGAACGCGAGACGAGCTCCTCGGCGGCCGCCGTCGAAATCGACTTACCGCGCTGCGTCGCCATCTGCTGAACACGGCGCGGCAGTTCCCAGCGCTTGGTACCCGAGCAATCGACGATAGCCTTCTTGTCGATCTTGGCGATCGCCTTATACAGGCGCGTGTTCTTGGCAAGCGAGTCGGCGATGATGAGGCAGACCGTTGTGGGACTGGGACTCGCCAGATACTCGACGAGCGGCTCCGAGACCGCCTTAGCGAGCTTTGAGCAGCCATCAAGGATTACCAAGCGAAACTCGCTGCCCATGGGAAAGGTGTTAAGCGATCCGATAATAGACTCGACATCGGGGTCCTTGGTCATGTCGCGCTCGTCGAGGTTGAACTCGACCATACCCGACTTTTCCAGACGCGCTTTCATACGCGAGACGGCGTGGTCGCGCTTAACTCCGTCGGTACCGACGATCAGATATGCCGGCAGCAAACCGGTTTCGGACATTGCGCTCCCCTCCCGCAGGCCTTCGCATTCGTTCCGTGCCATTCTAGCCCAGGGGCCCACCACACGCCAACGACGTCGTCACGGTCTCTGGCATCGCATCGCAAAGCCATTCACAGTCGGCGTGACGGTAATGTCGCCGTGTTCGATGGTGCACGTGAACACGCCGCCCGCTTCCTTAACGGCATCGATGCAGACATCGGACGGATGGCCGTATCGATTCCCCTCGCCCGCGCTCGCGAGGGAAAGCTCGGGCTTCAGGACGTCCAGCAACTCGCCATCGACTGAAACCTTGGAGCCGTGATGCCCAAGTTTAAGGACATCGATATCCCCCACTTCCTGCACGAATTCCCGTTCTTGGTCGAGCTCGGCATCGCCGGTGAGGAGTATGCGCAGGTCCTTGCCTTCCTGAACATAAGAAAGCAGCAGGACAAGCGAGTCCTCATTTCCCTCGCCATCCACGGACTCGAATGGCCACATCACGCGGGCGCAAAATGAGCCGATGTCAACCGTATCCCCACGGCGCACCTGCCGATACCCCACGCCAGGTCGGTTCAATACCTCGGCAGGGGCATCCTCCAGCGCATCCGCCGCCACGGCAATCGTTCCGACCGAAAACTGTTCGAGCACGGCAGGCAAACCACCCCAGTGGTCCTCATCCCAATGCGTCACAAAGACGGCATCGATATGGTGCACGTTATTGCGAACCAACGCCGCCACCACACGCTCGTCGAGCCCACAGTCGACGAGCGCTACTGTGCCGCCCTGGCGGATAAGAATCGCATCGGCCTGGCCCACATCGAGCACCGTCACCGAAGGCGGAGCAAATCGATCCCAATAGACGTACGGAATCGCAGCCAAGAGCACCAGGCATGCAAGCCCCACCGCCATAGGACGTACACGGGGACGCGGCCACCAGACCAGCAGAACCGCCAGCAAACACGGCACTAGGTAAATCCACATGCTATCGGGCGGCACGCTCACGGATGCACCCGGCATGGCGGCAAACAGCTGCTCGAAGAACAGCGCGCAACGGGCGGCAATCATGGGCACAACGAGCGCCCAAGTCCGCAACGGTCCCACGAGCGAAAAGGGAGCCAGCACGATCGACACAGCGAGCAGTACGCTCACCACCGGACCGAGGACCGCATTTGCCAACGGAGCAATGAGCGAGAATGTACCGAAGGCAGGAATGGTAATGGGAAGTGTCGCCAATTGCGAGCACAGCGTGACGGAAAGCATGCTGGCAACGCCCGATGGCACACCCAGCTCACTCAAAGCGTAGGTCGCATAGGGGCAAAAGCACAGAATGGCAAAGACGCTGGCACATGAAAGCTGAAAGCCCATCTCGAACAGCACCGTCGGCCGCAGTAGCACAAAGATGGACATGGTTACGAAGAGTGCCGAAAGGCCGTGCCGGCGACGCCCCGCGCCGTTTACGACAAGCGTCACGAACACCATGCAGCACGCGCGCACGGCCGAGGGAGAGGCGCCCGTAAAGGCAGCGTAACCCACAAGCGCTATCGCCAATATCGCCCGCTGAAGGCCACGTGAGCACCGAGTCTTTTGCAATACACCCTCGATTACAAACCCCACGATAGCCAAATGGCTGCCCGAGACGGCGATAAGATGCGCCGTTCCCGTCACCGAAAACCAGTCGCCCGCCGGCTGGGCGCGCAGCTCGGCCGAACGACCGCAGACGACACCGGCTATGAGCGCACGCGCCGGATCGGTCGCAGGCGCGATGGATGCAAGCAGCCCATTTCGCAGTCGAAGCAACGGCCCCGGTGGGCCCTCATCGACCGACACAATCCGAACGGCTTTAACCTTGCGTACCTCGCCTCGGAGCACGCGCGATCGTCCGTACGCATCGTTCTCAAAACGTGAAACGCGGCCGATAACACGTACGCACGCCCCGACCTTGAGCTCACGATCACACGATAGGCGAACTGTTGCCAAGTTCTTACCGTCCGCGCGTGCCTCGCAGGTATAGGAATACACGACGTCGTTTATGGATGGGTCACCCTGCACGACAAACTCGAGACTGCTTGCCGCTCGACCGTCGAGCGTCTTCGAGGCGCTTAGCGCGCCCACAGCCAACCACGCCGAGACGACCGCTCCCGCTACGAGACCGACGGACGCAGCATACAGCCACCGCTTCAAAGGGGCAAGCCGCGCACAAGATTGAGCCAGCACAACGAATACCGCCGACGCAACGGGAATGGCCCATAGCGGTCCGAACGCCGGCGCCCGCTCCCTCAGCAGCGCATCAGCGGCCATGTTGAGCACCAAGACGCAGCTCATGCACAGGCCGGCACACAAGGCTATCGTCCACGGAATCAGGGGCCGCGGAGGCATCACATGCTCGCGCTCGGTCGCACTCATACGCAGATGCAATCTTTGATTTTGGCAAGCTTCTTCTCGCCGATTCCCGACACACGCATCAGATCGTCAACCGAGGCGAAAGCACCGTTCTTTGTCCGCTCATCGATAATCGACTGGGCCATGGAGGGGCCGATGCCCGAAAGCGTCTGCAGCTCTTCTGCGCTTGCCGTATTGATGTTTACTAGGCCTGTTGCGCCACTAACGCCCGACGATGCGGAAGCCCCACCATCAACACCGGCTTCCGCAATGGACGCCTGCTGCTCCCCTACCGTTGGAACGTGAATCTTCTGTCCATCGACGACTTTAGATGCACGATTAAGCCCCGTAACGTCTGCTTCGGGCGCCAGCCCGCCGGCAGCATCAATCGCCTGAGCCACCCGCGCCCCGTCTTTGAGGCGATATACACCGGGCGACACAACGGCGCCATCAACATCGACATAAACCTCTGCCGCGGCAGATGCCTTAGACGAAGAGCCTTCGGATGTCTTTCCGCTCGAGGCATCGCCGGATCCCGGATCCACCAACGAACCCGAACCATCAGTGCGCTCAAACGACACACCGCCGGCACCGCCGCCAAGGTTCGCCATCGCCAGTCCACTCGCCATCGCAATGACGACCAGTATCGTCATCACCACTGCCTTATGACCGAGCAGTTTGCCCGCCCAGCGATCCATCTTTTTGACTCGTTCGTGCTGTTCGCGCTGCGCCATAGCAAAACCTCCCAACACCATCGTGTCAGGAAAGGAGCTCCACAACAGCCACGCCCCAAAACCGGTTTTTGCGGTCAAACCAAAAGCTGACCAAAACCTTGCGAAATAATGTCCATTTATTCAGGCACACGTCGACAAATGAACACTTAGTCGCAAAATGCCCAGATAGCAAAAGACCGACGATACAGGCGCATCGTCGGTCTATGCACAAATTTACTCGTGATCTTGGTAAATCTCACGCGGAGCAAGCTCCGAATGTTTGCGTTTTAAGGTCTTAGGGGCCTTATATGTGTTGCTCTCGAAGTCGATGTACTCGGTCTGCTTGAGCAGGCGCTCAATCATCTCCTCGTGATCAAACAGTTCCCAGGCCTCATGCACGGCATCGAGTTTAGCGTGCGTCTCGGGACGGCGCGGCATAAACAGCGTGCAGCAGTCGGGAGCGGCCTCAGTCGAGATATCGAACGTACCGATCTCCTCGGCGCGCGCGATGATCTCCTGCTTGTCCGAACCGATGAGAGGACGGAACACGGGGATCTTCACGGCCTCGTTGACGGCCATGATGTTCTCAAGCGTTTGGGAGGCAACCTGTCCAAGCGATTCGCCCGTAACGATGGCCTTGGCACCCTCGATGTGTGCAATGCGCTCAGCAACCGAATACATAATGCGGCGATACATGATCACGCGCAGGTTGCTGGGACAGGTGACCGAAATCTCACGCTGGCAGTCGCCAAACGGCACCACGTACAGGCGGCCGATCTGGACACCCGGCTCAAGCGCACGGATGATGTCCTGCACCAAATACTCACTCGTATCAGGCGTCTGCGGACGACCGGAGAAATGTACCGGCACGCAAACCGCGCCGCGGCGCGCGAGCATCCAGGTCGCCACCGGAGAATCGATACCCGAGGACAGCAGCGTCACGACCTTGCCGGCAGAACCCACCGGCAGACCGCCCACACCGCGCTCGGAGCGTGCGTACACGTAAACGCTACCCTGGACCACCAGTACGTGCACCATTGCATCAGGGTCGTGCATTTGAACCTTTTTATCGGGGAAGGCCTCACACAGCACCTCGCCCACCTGACGATTGATATCGATCGAGGTAAGCTCATAGTCGGTATTGGAGCGCTTGGCGTGCACCTTAAACGAATCGAAGGAACCAAACTCGCGCAGCGCCTTCACGGCGGCGGCGCAGTACTCCTGCGGGTCGCGGTTGGTGTGATACGCCAAAGACACACGGGCAACGCCGGGGACGGTGCGGATGACACGCGCCGCCTCGTCGGCCTGATGCTCGTTAAAGGTCACGAGGATATAACCGGAAATTCGAGACACGGCGTTCACGGAAAAGGCGGCCAAGGCCGCCTTAATGTTATCCATGAGGATATGCTCAAAATGTGCGCGGTTCTTGCCCTTCAGCCCAACCTCGTGATAGTGGACTAGGCAGACGCGAGCCGCCATTTAGGCTTCAGCAACCTTGTGGCCGAGCGCCTTCTCGTAACGGGCCTCGTCATAAGAGATGTCGCCGTCGACAATCTCGTCCATAGCCATCGAGATGGTATCGGCACCGGAAAGCCCGATGGTGATGTCATCGACATCCTGGACGGCAAGAACGCGGTTGTGCTGGCCACGCAGCATGCTATTGATGTCGCAGGCGCGCTTGGAGGCAAGCGAAGCGAGCAGGAAGCGGTTGTGATCGGTCTTCTCCAGAAGATCGTCAATGCAAGGCTTTACAACGGACACGGACCTCAGATCCTTTCATGCATATCGAGAACGCGAACGAGCTCATCGGTCGCGCGGTCGAGATCGTCATTCACCACGACGTCGTCGTAGCGGTCGGCAAGGGCAAGCTCATCGGCGGCGTTTGCCATACGCAGCTCAATCGTCTCGGGCGTCTCGGTACCGCGACCGACTAGACGCTCGCGGAGCACCTCAAGCGAAGGCGGCTTGATAAAGATCAGCACGGCCTCGGGGAAACGCTCCTTCACCTGCAGGGCGCCCTGGACATCGATCTCCAAAATCAGAGACGAGCCCGAGGCGAGCTTGGATGTGACCTCGCTCACCAACGTGCCGTAGCAGTTACCGTGGACCTCGGCCCACTCAACAAACTCACCGTTTGCCACGCGGCGGTCGAACTCCTCGCGCGTCAGAAAAAAGTAGTTGACGCCGTCGACCTCACCTTTGCGTGGTGCTCGCGTGGTAGCCGAAACCGTCAGACCCAGGTTCGAGCGGCGCTCGCGCACACGAGTGACGAGCGTACCCTTGCCTGCGCCTGACGGTCCAGAAATCACAAAGAGCTTGGAATCCTGAGCGCTCACTTATTTGGTCAGCTGCTCGAGGAGCTGCTCGCGCTGACGGACGCCGAGGCCCTGGACGCGACGAGTAGCGGAGATACCGAGCTCCTCCATGATCTTGGCGGCCTTGGCCTTGCCATAACCGGGGAGAGACTCGATGAGGGTGGAAACCTTCATGCGGGAAGCGATGGGGTCATCGGAGTTGAGCACGGACTCGAGGGACTTCTCGCCCTTCTTGATCTGCTCGCGAAGCTCAGCGCGGGCGTGACGTGCGGCAGCAGCCTTCTCAAGAGCCTGCTTGCGCTGCTCGTCGGTAAGCTGAGGGAGTGCCATTCGTACCTCCAAATAGTTGGGTTATATCTGATTCAATAATTGGCATTTTAGCACGTAGAACGTACAAAATGCCCAATCGCGGCTCCATAGGTTAGACGATACCCGCAAAAAGTGCAATATACTGCGCCCAAAGTTAAGCCCCTGACCTGCGATTCCACACAAAGGATGGGAAAGTTTACGCAGGCACAGGGGCTATTTTGTGCTAATGAGACCCAAAAGTGGTGACTTAGGGGAATCTTTTACGCGACGTTTTCGACCAGCTCGGCGACGATGGCGTCAAAGGCGGCAACCGGATCGTCGGCACCGGTGATGGGACGGCCCACCACAATGTGGCTTGCGCCACGCTCGATAGCCTGGGAAGGCGTCGCCACGCGGGACTGGTCACCAAGGGCGGCACCCACCGGACGCACACCCGGAGTCACGATCAGGGCATCAGGACCCAGCAGCTCACGCATGTCGTGAGCCTCCATCGGTGAGCACACGATGCCATCGATGCCGTTGGCCTGAGCAAGCTTTGCCAAGCGGGCGGCCTCCTCGGCCACGGGCGACTCGACGCCGATCTCGCTCAAGGCATCCTGATTCATGCTCGTGAGCACGGTGATGGCGACGAGCTTGGCGCGGTCCTCCCGCGCCTCCTCGGCACCCTCGCGGCAGGCAGCGAGCATAGCACCCGAGCCCAGGCCGTGGACCGAAAGCAGGTCGGCACCGGCAAGCGAGGCCGAGCGGGCAGCGCCGCGCACCTGATGCGGAATGTCATGGAACTTAAGGTCGAGGAAGACCTTAAAGCCAAGGTCCTTAAAGGTCTTGACGATCTGGGGACCCTCAGCGTAATAGAGCGTCATGCCGACCTTGAGCCAGGCGGCATGGCCCGAAAGCTCGTGGGCGAGCTCGAGCGCGCGCTCACGGTCGCAGTCGAGGGCGACGATAACACGGTCGCGGGCATCATTCTCTAGCATTCGAAAGCACCCACCAGCTCGTTGATGTCCTTTACGCCCTGGGACTCGGCCCAGGCCTCGAGCTCATGCGCGATCTTAAGCGAAGCACACGGATCGACGAAGTTGGCCATGCCGACCGACACGCAGGTGGCGCCGGCCAGGATAAACTCAGCCGCATCCTCGCCAGTCATGACACCGCCGACACCGTTGATGGGGATATCGACGGCCTGGGCAACCTCCCAGACCATGCGCACGGCGATGTGGTGGCACAGCGGGCCCGAAAGGCCGCCCTTGGGCTTGGCCACGCGGGACTTGCGGGTATGGACGTCGATGGCCATGCCCTGGATGGAGTTGATGACCGAAAGGCCGTCGGCGCCGGCAGCCTCGAGGGCCTTGGCAATCTCGGCAACGTTGACCGGCGCCATCTTCACGAACAGCGGCTTATCGGTCACCTTGCGGCAGGCAGCCATAACGGAAGAGGCGCCCTCGGGCGTGGAGCCCATGGCGGCACCGCCGGCGGCGATATTAGGGCAGCTCACGTTGATCTCGTAGCCGGCAGACCAGGGGCACAGCTCGACATACATCTCGAGTGCGCGGACAAACTCGTCAACGGAGTGACCGGCAACCTGACAGATGACCTGGCAGCCGTCCTTGGACAGCTGTTCGAGCCACGGACCGGACTCGCGGGCAAAGGCGGCCACGCCGGGGTTCTGAAGGCCCACGGAGTTGATCATGCCGCCGGGAATCTCGGCCATGCGAGGCGCGGGATTGCCGGGCCAGGGCTCGGCAGCGCAGCCCTTGGTGGTGATGGCGCCCAACTGGGAGACATCGAAGAAGTTCTGGAACTGCCAACCGTAGCCAAAGGTACCGGCTGCGGTGTTGATGGGGTTCTGCATCTTGACGCCGCCGAAATCGACGGCCATG
>JAJWXI010000058.1:0-7839 GCA_021641225.1 Collinsella aerofaciens
AAATACCCGTGCATCAGATTGTTAAAGCCCAGCGGCAGGGCCGAGAGCACCGTGGTCTCGAGCGAGATCACCGCCGCCGTCACAAACAGCTGCTTGAGCGCGCAAAACCGCAGCTCCCGGTTAAGCGTGGCGAGCATCTCCTCCTCGGCCACCATGATGTCGCCCACCACGCCGCCGTCGTTAAACAGGCTGTAGTAGTCACGGTAGCGCGGATAGAAATTGACCTCGACCGACACCACAAAGTTGACGGTCGTGACGAGTGTGGTCAAAAACGCAATGAGTGCCGGAACGTCATGGTAAGGAGCCCCGTAAAACAGGCCTTTGATCTGCACGCCAATAGGGCCCGCCCAGATAATAACCAGGTGTACGAAAAGCCCCAAGTTGGTAAACAGCCCCGTAAGCGAAAGCGGCATAAATTGGTCGAGCCAGCGCAAAAAACGCCAGGGACTCCGATCACTCTGTGGAAAATACCGGTACAGCAGTACCACATCCCAGGCAAGCATGACGCCGTAGCCTAGGGCGATTGACGCCAACAGGCCCTCGACCGGCGGCAGTCCCAACGCCAGCGCTGCCAGGGCGCACAGGCACGCCACGCCAATGGCAGCCGCAAAACTGCACAGAATGCCACGATAATCCTTGATGGCCGTGAGATAGCTCATACCGTTCCAGTTGACAATCATAATGTTGAACAGCCACAGGCACAGCAGCCCCTGCAGCAGCGTGGCGCCCGAGAACAGCAAAAAGACGCCGTAGAGCACCGTGCCCGCAACGAGCATGATGGCATTAGATCCCCAAAACGAAGGCAGGATCTCATCCTCGCGCTCGGCAAAAAGCATGTCGGCCAAAAAGCGCGTGACCGGCATGGAAAAAAAGCTTGTGAGCGTGAGCGACGCCAGCAGCGTATAGGTCACCATGCATACCAGCAGGTCCTGGTTGGCGCGCCCCACGCCCCACAGACCGCACAGCACCAAGATACCCACCTGGAGCAGCACACCCAGCAGCATGGGGCCCGTGCACACAATGCCGGCGTAGCCATAGGCGCGCATCGTGGCAAACAGACCCTTGTGCCTAAACAGGCGCTTGAGCTCAAAACCGATTCCGGCCACCGGCTACTCCCCCTCTCTGGGCAGGTCAAACGCACGCGCCGTCTCGTCGTACAGCGCGCGATAGTTGGCGAGCATCTGCTCGTGCAAAAAGTACGTGGCGACGCGACGCTGGCCGCGCTCCCCCATCTCAATGCGGCGGGCGCGGCTTGTGCACATGCGCTCCATGGCATCGGCCAAGCCCTTGCGATACATGGGCGGCGTCACAAAACCTGCCACGCCAAAGTCATCGCCCGGGGCGCCTTCGAGCAGCTCGCGGCAGCAGCCCACCTCGGTCGTCACGCAGGGACGGCGCGCTGCAAGCGACTCCAGCACGCTGAGCGGCTGGCCCTCGGAGATGCTCGTCAGAATGGTAAAGTCAAGCTTTTCCATGTACTCGACCACGTTGACGCGCCCGGTAAAGATCAAGTCACGCACGCCCAATGTCTCCACCAGCGCATGACACTCGGCGCCGTACTCCTCATCGTCCACGCCGCCCATGATGTGCAGGCGCACCTTGGGCAGGCGCTCGTGCAGCTCAAAGAAGGCATAGATCATGGTCTTGACGTCCTTGATGGGCGCCAGACGCACCACCGCGCCAATGTCCACCCAGCCGTCATCGGACTTTAAGGGAATATCCTTAAAGCGGTCGAACTGGATGCCGTTGGGAATAACCAGGCATTTGTCAGCATCGCAGCCCATATCGATCTGCGTCTTGCGGGCGTTATGAAACAAGCTCGTCACGCGGAAGGCGCGGCGGTAGATCTCCTCCGAAAGCAGGTAGAAAAAGCGAATCCAGCGGTCCTTAAACGACGGCACCACCCAGTCGGCGCGAATGATCTCTTCCTCGCGCTCGCGGGTATAAATGCCGTGCTCAGTCAGCAGCACCGGAGCCTGGTGAACGCTTGAGCCCAAGCAGGCGAGCAGGCCGCCGTAGCCGGTCGAGATGGCGTGATACACATCAGCCACCGGCACCTCGCTGCCCAGCAGGTAGAGCACGGGCAGCAACATGGAGCGCATAGTGTGGAATGCGTCGGCAAAGGGCGTGTATGGGTACTCGGCCAGGCACACGTCGCGAAAGATATCCATAAACGTGCGGCTCTGCAAAAACGAGAGCGGATGCACGCGACGGCGCTGGAAGATATCGAACAACACGTCCCAGTCCGGATTGGAGAGCGACACCAGGCGGCGCAGCGCCTCGCGCTCGCGGGCGTTAAAGTCGGCCTCTTCTTGCTCGCCCGAAAGCCGCAGGGCGTCGTCCAGAAACACCTCGTGTACCTCGACCACGTTGCCGGGCAGCTCGTAGACAAACTTGCCGCGGTCGGCAGCATGCGCGCCGATCACCCACAGCACAAACTCGTGCTCGGGCATGGCCTGAATGTAGCCGTGCATCCAAGTGGACACGCCGCCGTGCACATAGGGGTAGCAACCCTCGAGTACCAAGCAGATTCTCATTTGTCGCCGCCCTCCTTGCGTGCAATGGTCACCGTCTTGTCCGTGGCTTTAACCAGGTACAGATCGCCCGTCAGATGCGTAATCTCGCCACCCGTGACTGCACCCGGCTCGCCGTTGTTGGCACGGAACATGAGCCACGCCTCGTCGTGGAAATTGCCCAGGCTGAGCGTCCAGGCATCCGCGCTTGTATCCACGCTCACCGTCACGGACGAAAAGCGCTGGATGGCGCCCGAGCATTCCGAACCGGTCTGGCGCCGCAGGTCGGGCGCAGACTTGGTGAGCCAGTCCAGGTAGTCGGTCAGGCCGCCCTTGTAGACCTCCCAGCCCTCCTTGGCGCCGCGATCGGGATCCAGTAGGTCGTCCGGATGCATAAAGTGCGTGCTCACGTAGTGCATGTTGAGCTCGGACACGGCAGCCAGGCGCATGTAGGAATCGCCGACCATGCCGCCCGAGACAATGCGCGGCTGCTCCACAATGCCATCGCTCGCCACGCCAAACTCCTGCACGTACGGCAGGTCGGTGCCATCCTCAAAATACGTACTAGCGATGGTCTTAATGCGCGGAACGTCGGTGCCGATAAGCTTGCGCGCACGGGCCGAAAGGATATTCGACGGTGGCACATAGACCGAGCCGTGCGCGTTGGGCAGCACCTCATCCTGGAAGGCTATAAGCTCGTTGAGCGATGCGACGAGCGTCTCCTTGTTCTTCCACGTCTTGTAGTCGTACTGTGTGCCATAGTCGGTATCCCAGAGCGCCAGCGGCTGATGGTTGTAGCCGTGAAAACCCAGCTCTCCGCCCATCTGCAGCAGCATGCCGCCAAAGTAGCGGAACTGCGTGGTATCGGCCTGGCGCGCGGGCTCGGTCTGGTTGACCGCGTCCTCGTAGTTTTCGATCATCACGCCGGTAAAGCGAACACCATATTTTTGCGCGAGCTTTTGCAGATCGGGCCACCAGACCTTGGCATAAAAGTCGGCGATGGAAAGCCCGTAATCGCGCTTGATGTAGGTGCCGTCGCCCGAGGGCACGGGGCTGGGAAAGTCGTCCAGATAGAAGACAGCGCTGTTGATGACGGGGTAGGCCGTGGCATCGCCCAGCAGGCTGATCGCCGCGGCGTAAAACCCACGCATGACCTTGTCGTAGACACCGATATTGCACACCACGGTACGTCCGCTACCGCAATCATTCGACCAAATGAGCGGGGCGCCCGCATCGCCGGTCTTAGCCCACACACGAGCCGTTTCGCGCAGCGAAACCGAAAGCGACGAATCGAAGGGGTCCGAGAGCTCGTAGCGCTCTCCCCCGCCCAGCATAAAGACCTCGCTCGGCACAATGCTTTCGGCTTTTACATAGTCATATCCGGCAGATTCAATGCCAAGCTTGGGAGCAATCACTTGCAGATAGCCCGAGTTATCCGGAGGCATGGCGAGCATAAGCGAACCGCCGGCACTCACCCAACTCATAATGTCGCTCAGGTGCGTACCGAGCCCATCGAGCGACGGCATGAGCAAAATCACGCGATCGTAGGAAGTCAGCGAGGGAATGGCATCCGCGCCGTCCAGGGCAAGGTCCACGTCGCGGTGCGCGATCTTCATGTCGAGCAGGATCTGTTCGAACTGCTCCTTTACGCCCTCGACACCAGCTTGATCGGAATCGGTAATGACCAGGCACGTGGGCTTTTGGCCAAATATTGCCGAGGAAGCCGGTACCGCATCGTTTGCGGCAAGCATCCCCAGCTTATGCTGGCCCACACTGTACTGTACGCCGGCGCGCTCCACCAGCAGCACGGCCGCCATGGCAATAAAGACCGCCCACACCACAAGCAGCCCCATCCAGCGAAAATGGCCCGCACGGTCGCGGATATGCTGTACCACGCTCATCGGGCCTCCTCTCCGTTGCGCCAAAACGCCAGTTCCTCGCGGTTGGCGGCGCTCAAGTATACATGCTGTTTGTCAATCGCATCGATCACGCGGTGGACTTCGTCACCGTCGCGGCGCATCACCGCAAGGCGCAGGCAAAGCATCCAAACCTCCTGCTCCTCGGGCACGTCGAGCACCAGCTGGTCGGTCACGGCCTGCGCCTCGTCGATCTGTCCGACATCGGCCAGCGCCGTCGCGTATCGAATGCGCAGCTCAAGGGTCTCCTCGCGCTCGCAGCGACGCGCAAGCAGGCGCGCGTACTGTTGGCGCTGAATCTGAGCCACGCGCCCCTCGGCCACGCCCGAGCCCAAGTATTCACCAAGAAAATCGCAGTATTCATTGAGGTTTTGCGCGCCCGGGTCCGTCTTAAAGGCACGCTCCAGCTGCTGCAGTTTAAGGTCGGACTCCTTGGAGATCTGCGCCACCGCCGTCGCGGCATAGTGAGCCACCTCAACGTCGTCGTTAAGCTTAGCCGCCTGCAGCTGCGCCAGGTAAGCGTCGGGCTCCTCGGTGAGCATGGAGAGCATTAGGCGGCGCCGTTCTGCCGGGTCGTTGATGATGAGCGCCTCCTCGAGCGGCACTACGCCTGCATCGTCCTCACCACTCGGTACCGACATACTACGATGCAGGTCGTCGTTGAAGCGCAGCGACTCCAGCGCAGACTCTTTCAGCCCCTCGCCAAACGCCGTTCCGCGGACCGATAGCAGAACCACCAGCAACGGGCCCCACAGCGGCACCAGCACTATCACAGCCAGCATATGCCCGCGCACCGGCAGCAGGCCCAACTTCATAAGCGTCCACAGCACCAGGCAAACCAGCGCATGAATCAGCAACAAGACGGCGGCAACGACAAGCGAGATCAAGCGGCGCCCCCCTCACCGTCACCGGTGTCAGCAATATGCCGCAGCAGCGCCACGATGTCCTCGCCGTCGACGGGCTCCACCGCAAGCTGCTTTGCACTCAGGCGCTCGCGGATAATGGGCAGATCGCACGCCTTTGCCTGGCGCATAAGCAGGTAAAGCACGTCGCCGTCGACCAAGCCCGCCGCATCGCTCTCGCGGATTGCCGACCCAATTGCGCCCACCAGCTCGCCGACAGGCTCCATGCCCGGTACCACGCGCAGGAGCAAAAAGCTGCCCATCTTGCCATCTGCCAGCGCCTGCTCGGCCGCGAGCTCTTGGCCAAAGGCAGCCTGTTTGAGCACGCAAGTGCCGTCAACGCAGCGTTTATCCTGTGCCACCGCCTCATAGTCAAAGGCACGGCCCAGCGCGCTTTCGACCAGGCCGCACAAGATGCGGAACAGGTTTTGGTAATAGAGCGTCATTTGGTTTTCGGCCGCACTACGCACAAAGATCAACACGGCGGGTGCCCCATCGCGCTCGATCGTGTATCCAAACATGGGAAGCCCCGGCGTCAGCTCGCGGTTCACCCACAGATTCGAACGACCCCCGTCGCCCAAAAGAGGTGCAAGCTGCTCAAGCGTGAGCGAGCGTGCGGCATCTTCGGCAATCGCGGGACTTGCTGCCACCAGCCGTGCAAATGCTCCGCCCGAAACATGGTAGATCGCCACCGAATCGTTCTCGAGGATCTCGCCCAGAAGCTCGCAGCACTTGCGATAGATGTCGCGTGGGTTGAAGACGTCAAGCTCCTGCGTTACGGCAAAGATCTTGCCAAAGCTGTCGTGGCGACCCACGATCTGGCGCCTGTACGCGCGCTTGTCCTCGATCGCGTCATGGTAGAGCTGCGTAAGGAACGTATTGCGGTTGCGCACGAGCTCGTTTTGATCGCGCTCCGCCCTAATGGCTTCGCTGTTGCGCAGCTGCACATAGCCGCACACGGCACCCACAACAAAGTACGCGATAAACGGCAGCCAGTTGGACGGCTCGTAGAACAGGCCCTGGAAGGTATAGCCGTACAAAGTAAAGTAACTCGCAGCCAAACCCACCGACGCCAGCAGCGCCGCAACCAGGCCAAAGTCCAAGCCATACAGCGTGCCGATGAGCACCACGTAGAGCAGGCGATAATCGAGCATGTTGAGCTGGGTCGATTGGGAGAACAAGCGCTCCAGCACTTCAAAGAGCACCCAGGCGGCTGCCGTCTCCAGGCATTTGACAGGCAGCGTGCGCATTTGAATGCGGTCGATGGCCGCGCGCAAGGGGTTGACCTTCTTTGCACGGCCAGCATCCCAGCGAGCCTGAATGGTCGAGAGGTCGCGCAGCAAGTCGTAGCGCTGAAACCAGCCATAGCGCACGCGAGCGACGTCGCTGGCGGGCAGGGCGTAGCCGGCAGAATCGCCATAGGCAACTGAGAGCCCTGGGAACAGTGCCTGAAGGGCCTCGCCCACCTCACCCACCGTGTGATGGAAGGTATCGGCTACGTCGAGAGTCTCAAAGTTACCATTCCAGCTGTCGAAGATACGGCGTACCAGCACCGCAAGCTCCTCGGCACACAGCAGAGGAAACGCCGCATCCTGCGCGCCCTGCAGAGCGGCCGATCCGGTTGAGCATTCGTCGAGCATCGGCACCAAAAACGGGTCCTCCAGCGTGGCAGACGCGGTATACAGGAACGGCACGCGCAGGATCTTAGTCTGAACGCCCTCGCGAGCAGCGTAGTAGCGGCACAGGTCGTTGGCTGCGTGCGCGATAATGCCCTTGCCCGTTCGCCCCGCGGCATCGGCGGCACCCTCGGCACCCGCGGGACCTGCTATATACAACAGCTGGATCCGGCGACCCGCGCACGCACGAAAGACCGAGCGCAGCAGCTCGATATCGCCCACGGTATCGGTATGCGGGGTTAGGTAATTAGACAGGTAGACCGCGCGGTCGAACTCGTAGGCCTGCTCCAAGTGCTGGAGCAGCTCTTTCCACGAGGCATGGGGCGACGACTCATCGCGGCGCGCTTCCTGCGCGGCTACAACCTTAACGTGGTCCCCGGGGAACGCCTTGGCACAAAAGTCGTCATCGACATACACGGTATTGCCAACAACCAGCACTTCCACCGTGCGCTCCCCCTCCCCAAATTTAGCTTTTGCCATGGTAAACATGCATATTGTACGCTGTCAATGTAGGCCAAAGGCAACTTTAAAGCTGTTTTAAGAACTTTTTCAGACGGGAAGCGACTCGCGCCTGAGCCAGAGAGCCCTACACGTGCCGCTGCACGGCGGAGAAAGGCGAATCCACTACCCCTCAGGCATAATTCCTGAGCAAAATCAAGCAGAGCACACGGCTTTTTGCGCCACTTTAAGACGTAATCGGGATGTGGCGAGAGGCCAAATTCGGAAGTGCGGGGAAAACCAAAGGAATGCTGACCAGACCCCCGTTTTAGGCTTCCGCGACCTGCGGTTTTGATACAAAAAAAACCGCGTTGTGCTCGAAGGTTTTCGATTT
>JAJWXI010000058.1:7849-9635 GCA_021641225.1 Collinsella aerofaciens
ATAGGGACCCGTTTCCCAATGGGATGATTCTTCACAAAGGGCATCAAGGCGCATGAGAACATGGTAGAGGCAAGCAAGCGCGCTTCCACGTTTTCGCCCATGGTGACCACGGTATAATCCAACGAGACAAGCAACGAACGGGAAAGGCAGCGCGGATGAACCTGGGCAGCGAGAGCGAGACCGTCGAGTTCAAGAAGTCCACTGGCGAGCATAAAGAAGCACTGCAAGCCATCAGCGCCATGCTGAACAAGCACGGCCGCGGCGAGCTCTACTTCGGCGTGAAGGACAACGGCGATGTCATCGGCCAGGATGTCAGCGACGCAACGCTGCGCCAGGTGACGTCGTGGGTGTCCGACAAGATCGAGCCCGCGGTGTTCCCGACGGTCGAGTGCCTCGACGCCGATGATGGGCTGCGATACATCAAAATTGCCTTCTCAGGTGCCGACGCCCCCTACTCCGCCGACGGACGCTACTTCACCCGCGTGGGGACTTCGAACAAAGCGCTGTCGGCCTCGGAGCTGAGCGCCATGGTCGTCAAGCGTGAGCGCGCCCGTAGCCCGTGGGACTCGCTGCCGTCCGGCAGGCCCGTCTCCGACGCCGACGAGCAGGCGGTGCGTGACTTCGTCGCGCGCGGCGGCAGGGCCGGACGCGTGGGCGGCGGGTTCGCCGGCGTGGAGGACACCTTGGCAAGGCTCGACCTCGTCGCGCCCGACGGCAGCCTAAGAAACGCCGCGGTGGAGCTGTTCTGCGAGGGATCCGACACCTACCCCAGGATGAAGCTGGGGCTTCTGGGCGGCAACACCAAGGCCAAGATCCTCGACCTGCGCCGCGAGAGCGGCACCATGCTCAAGCTGCTCGACTTCGCCGAGTACTTCGTGACGTCGAACATCAGGCGCGAGTTCGTCATCGGCGAGACGGGCATGTACCGCAAGGAGATCCCCGAGATCCCGGCCGAGGCCATCCGCGAGGCGGTTGCCAACGCGCTGTGCCACCGCGACTACACCACCGGCACCGCCGTCGAGGTCAACGTGTTCATGGACACCGTCCAGATCGTGAGCCCGGGCCTGTTCCCCGAGGGCGACTCGCCGCAAGAGCACCTAGACGGTACCGCGAGCGAGTTCGGCCTCCGAAACCCCGCGATCGCGCGCACCCTGTTCCGCGCCGGCGTCATCGAGCAGTACGGCACGGGCATACCGCGCATCAAGGAGGCCTGCGAGGCAGCCGGCGTGAGGTTCCGCTTCGAGCAGACCGTCAACAGCACCGTCGTCGTCTTCGAGCGTCCTGGGTTGCAGAAAGCGGCCTTCAGGAGAACCGCGGCCGACAACCGACCGCTCCTCAGCGAGCGCGAACGAGCAGCGATGGCAATTGCCGCCGCTCAGGGGAAAATCACGACCTCCGACCTCGCGCGGGAGTCCAATGTCGGTAGGAAAACGGCCTCGAAGACTCTGAAAGACCTTGCCGGTCGAGGCCTGTTGGAATGGGTAGGGAAAAGCCCGAAAGACCCGCACCAGTTCTACAGGATGCCAAGCGAAGTTTGAGGCTGCAGGTCCTAGCCGGGAAACAGGCCCATTGCGCTTGCTGCCCTCCCCCTGCTGGGCACTACTGAGTAATCTACTGGGCACTGCTGAGTAATCTACTGAGTAGTGCCCAAGCGCGAGTTGGCAAGTCCGCCGAAGCCCAGAGAAACGGCTCCGAAGAATATACTGACCGCTACTGACCGCTACTGACCGCTACTGACCGCTACTGACCGCTACTGACCGCTACTGACCGCTACTGACCGCTACTG
>JAJWXI010000059.1 GCA_021641225.1 Collinsella aerofaciens
AGCGCGGCGTCTTTGCCGTCAACGGCGACGATGGCTACCCGTACGCCATTCCCGTAAACTACTTCTTCGACGCCGAGCACGACAAGATTTATTTCCATGGCGCCAAAGCCGGCCACAAGGTCGACGCACTCAAGCGCGATGACAAGATCTGCTTTACCGTTTACGGCAACGAGTGGTACAAGGACGATGACTGGGCTCCCTACGTTATGAGTACCGTGGTCTTTGGCCGTTGTCGCCTGGTAGATGAAGCGCCCGCGTTTATCGAGGACAAAGTCCGCCAGCTCGCGCTTAAGTACTACCCTTCCGCCGAAGAAGTCGAGGAGGAAATCGCCAAAGACATCAAGGGCGTCCAACTCTACGAGATTTCGATTGAGCATCTTTGCGGCAAGCAGATTCACGAAAAGTAAGCCCCTCAGCAGGCCTCATCAATAGCAATATGGCCCGGTTCCAACCCACCTTGGAACCGGGCCATATGCTTATGAAGCGTCGGCGGCTATGTGCGCTAGCGCCTCAACGAGCTCCTGCGAGCTCACGGGTTTACTCAGGTGCGCGTCCATGCCCGCCTCGCGCGAAAGTCTGCGGTCGTCGGCAAAGGCGTTGGCACTCACGGCGATAATCGGCGTGGTCGCGGCATCCTCGCGATCGAGCGCTCGAATCCGACGCGTGGCCTCAAGGCCATCGATACCGGGCATCATGATATCCATCAACACCACGTCGTACTCGTGCGGCGCGCTCGCGGCAAACATCTCGACGGCAGACTCACCATCCTTAGCATGCGTCACGACGGCACCGGCGCGGGCGAGCGTAAACTGTGCGATCTCGGCATTCAGGTCGTTATCCTCTACGAGCAAAACGCGCAAGCCCTGGAGCGCATCGCCGTCGCCCGCATTCACGCGCACTGCCTGAGGAATCTCGGAGCACTTGCACTTCTCAAACGGCAGACGGATGGTAAACGTCGTCCCCTGCCCCAAGATGCTCGAAAAGCTCATGGTTCCGCCCATAAGCTCGACCAACTGTTTGGCAATAGGCGCACCCAGGCCAGTTCCCGATGAAGCGCCTTCCACCTGCTGCTCCTCGCGACAAAACGGCTCGTAGAGGTGCTGTTGAAACTCCTCACTCATGCCAATACCGTTATCGGCGATCGTGTATTCATAGACAGGAACGCCATCCGCTGGCTCCACCTCGCGGCACGCCAGGCGAACATAGCCGCCCCGGCGATTGTACTTGACGGCATTGCCGGCAATATTGAGCAACAAGCGTTTGAGGTGCGTCACGCTCACCCGCGCATAGGGATGATTAAGCGTCTGCTGATCGCAGATAATTGTCACCAGGCGCTCCTCGGCCTGGCGCTCCAGAATATCGCGCACCTCGTGGTTGAGGGTCACCAAATTTGTGGGAACAAGCTCCAGGTCGACCTGCCCGCTCTCCAGGCGACTCATATCGAGCGCCTCATTCGCAAGGTCGAGCAGCAGTCCCGATGCCGTCCAGATCTTTGAACGACACTCGGTCTGCTTTTGCAGATCGTCCGCATTGGCATCGCCAACCTCAACCATACCGCGGATGCCGTTGATGGGCGTGCGCAGATCGTGGCTCATGCGACGCAGGAACTCCGTCTTTGCCGAGTTGGCAGACGAGGCCTCACGCGCCGCCTTTGCCAGCTTGTCGCCATAGTCGCGCTCCTGCTGCAGCAAGTCCGTCAAACGTCGACGATCAGCGCGGCGACGCACCATCACAACAGTGGCTACAACACCGCTGTAGAGCACCAGCACGCCGGCAGCGACAGCCGCGACGACCTCAAAGTAGCGCTGCGCCGAGGCATAGGTGTACACGTAGAATTTTTGCGCTTTGCCGTATGTGCCCAAATACCACTCGCCGTTGACGTTGACCAGTCGGACTTTGCCGGGCAGGCATCGATCCTTAATTTCGTCAACAATGATGGCGTCCGTCGCGGGCAGGTCGAACACGCCCAATACGGTGGGTTCGACGGCATTGGTCGCAACGACCTTGCCATCGTTTTCGATCACGATATTGCCGCTATCGATGGTTTCATAGCCTTCGAGCAGGCTCTGCAGTTTGAGCGTATTGCTTGCAACTGCCTTCGCGCTCTGATGCCTTACCGCGATAACGATACCCTCGCCATCCTGCCGAGTCACGCAACCGATGTCTGCAACCGAATCATCCGCAAGCGTAATACGATCGGTATAGGACTTAAGCGGATGGGTTGCCACCTCCAGCACGGGCGCTTCTTTAAGATACGTAGCAAGCGATTCGTAGCCCACGTCATCCGTCGAGGACTCGGACATCAAGTTGCCCGATGCGTCCGTCACGATCAGTGCGCTCACGTTGAACTGGTCAGCATATTGCTCCAGCGCGGCGTTATCCACCGAGCCGTCGCGCTTTATATCGCGCGCCACCTCTCCGGCAATCTCCATCACGCGAGTCAGGTTTTTGGTCGCATAGGCGCTGTTAAACGCATCGTAGGAAAGGCTCTGCGTCGCCACGTAATCGACAACGTCGGCAAAGCGCTGCTCGGCCTGGGCCGTCGTGTAACCGTAGCTCATCATGCCGGCGACAGCCGAGAGTGCTACCCCCACCAGGGCGGCAAGGAGCCATACCCAGGTCGAATGATTGCCCTGCTCCTGAGCGGTGTAGTCGGGCGCATCGATCACGACAGGCACTCCATATTCAAAAATGGTGAGGGGTCATCAAAGTACTTTGACACCAGGCGTTCCATGGTGCCATCGGCAAGCATTTCTTGGTAGGCATGGGTGAGTTTAACGTCGATACCGCGCGTGTCGTTGATATCGAAAGCGGTGCCCAAACCAACCTCCAGCAGCGGCTCGTTCAGAATGCGATACGTCACGCCATAGTCTTTTTCATAGGTGAGCAGCGAGGACTCATGTGCGGCGATAGCGTCGACCAGGCCCTCGACGAGCGCCGGGTTCAGGTATGAGCGGTCCGAGAAGCTGTAGAGCCCCTTGATTTGCGGAACCTTTCCATTGGTACGGTTGAGCAAAATGCCCTCGGGCTTGGTGGTGGACTGCACCCCCACGACCCTGCCCTCAAGATCGGCGAGCGTGTAGATGTCGCTTTCGGGATTGACCGCGACCACCTGGCGGCTCGCAAGGTACGGACCGGCCCAGCGATACTCGCTTTCGCGACCCGTCATACTAAAGCTACCCATGACACAATCGAGCTCGCCGCTCGCCAGCAGCCCTTTCTTCTTTTCCCAGTCGATCAGCTGGTATTTTGGCTTGTAACCAATGCGGGCCAAAGCCTCGGTCAATATCTCGACATCCAGGCCAACGATATCGCCGTACTCATCGGTATACACAAACGGTGGATAGAGGTCGCTTCCGACGTTGAGCGTCTTAAGGTCGTCGTCTTTGACTTGCGAGGCGTCCAGTTCTTCTAATGCAGACGTCGAGGCTCCGTCATTCGACCCGGAACAGCCGGCTATCGCTACGACAAAGGCACACGCTACCGCAAGCGCACCAAACAACGATATGGCAACCGAGCGGCGAGGTCTTTTCATCGAGCTCCAGACGATCCTGCTTACAGACTCAAATGGTTAAAAATAATAGCAAATGAAACCACTCGAGCGCCCAATGGTTACAGACGCTTTACCCTGCGGGGCCTTCTAGCCGACTTGGCAGAAGGCCCCGCATGCAGCGCACACTTACCGTGCGTTAAAAACGTAGCGGTCCAGGCGGTCGCACGCTTCCCTTACGCGCGAAAGCGGCAGCGCCAGATTCACGCGAATGTGGCAGGGTCCGTGGAACGGACGGCCGTCCTGATACCCCACGCCCACGCGCGCCCCCTCGTCGAGCAGCCACTGAATATCGCGGCCATGCTCGCGGCACCACTCGGTGCAGTCCAGAAACACCATGTAGGTACCCTGCGGACGCGAATAGGACACGCCCGCAAAATGCTTGTCCACGTAATTGCAGAAGTAGTCGACGTTGCCCTCGATGACCTCATTGAGCTCATCGAGCCACTCGTAGCCCTGCTGCTGGTAGGCACCGATAAGCGCATGCATGGAGATGACGTTCATCTCGTTGTAGCGGGTCTTGTTGGACACGGCGCACACGCGGTCGCGCAGCGTCTCGTTATAGATGATGTGGTAGCTGCCGACCAGGCCCGCCAGGTTGAACGTCTTGCTGGGCGCGTAGAGGGCAACCGTGCGCATGCGGGCATCTTCGCTCACCGACTGCGTCGGGATATGCTTGTGACCAGGCAGGATGATATCGGACCAAATCTCATCCGAGATCACCACGCAATCGTGCTGGCGATAGATATCCATGGCGCGCTCGATCTCGTCGCGCTCCCATACGCGGCCGCAGGGATTGTGCGGCGAGCAGAACACCGCGGCATGGATGTGGTTTTGGGCGAGTTTGCGCTCCATGTCCTCAAAGTCCATACGCCACACGCCCTGATCGTCGAGTTTAAGCGGGCTGTGGACAATGCGATAGCCCGCGGCTTCGATGGACTTGGTAAATCCAATGTAGGTGGGGCTGTGGACCAGCACCGCATCGCCCGGCTGGACATACGCGCGCAGCGTCGACACGACACCGCCCAGCACGCCGTTTTCGTAGCCGATATGCTCGGGGAGCAGGCCTTCGACGCCATTACGGCGGCTCTGCCATTCGATGATGCGGTCGAAGTACTCGGGGCGCGGATTGAAATAGCCAAACATGGGGTGCTGGGCGCGCTGAATGATGTACTCCTGGACCGTGGGCACCGTGGCAAAGTTCATGTCCGCCACCCACATGGGGATGCGGTCGAAGCCCTCGTCGGGTGCGTTCGGAGCCATGTCGGGAATTTCTCCCCAGGAATCAACGGCGATGGCGTCCATGCCGTGGCGGTCGATAAGCGAGATAAAGTCGTATTTCATGCTGAGCTCCCGTGCAAAGCGGATTGTTTTGGTAGGCGTTATTGTCCACCAGCGCGGGCGGTTTTGGCATGGGTTTTGGTCTTGAATTTGGCGGGGTCGGACGAATCGCCGGTTAGTCCTGCGCCTCTTTGACGGCGACCACCGTTAGCCTGGTTCCGTCAACGGTAAAAGACACGTCGAGTCCGGCGTATGCCAAGTGATAAACGCGGTTTGGCTCGTGCTTGCTGCCTGCGCGGCGCGGATCTTGGCGAAGGACCTCGACCAGGCCGGGGAGCTTTGCGGGCGGGACCATGTCCTGCAGCGTTTGCGGGAGCTCGACATCGAGCTTTTGCCACGGCGCATCCTCAATCCAGCCACCAGTCGCATCCGGGTGACAGTCTGCAAACGGAATGTAGGGCTTGATGTCATAGATGGGCGTGCCGTCGCGCAGATCGGCCCCCAGCACATGGATGATGGGGCCATCGTCGGTAAGCTCGACGCGGTCGAGCTTGACGCAGGTGAGGCCGATGGGATTGGGGCGAAACGGACTGCGCGTGGCAAACACGCCCACGCGCTCGGCACCACCCAGGCGCGGCGGACGCACGGTCTTTGACCACTTGGCATTAGTGCCGGCTTTGTCCTGCGCCTTGGCATCGGCAGCGATGTCTTCTGCCGTGCCGCCCGGCGTTCCATTTTCAAAACGCCAAAGCAGCCATAAGTGCGAGAAAGACTCGAGTCCCGCAACCGCGGTGTTAGAGGCAAACTCCGGCTCAAAGACAATGCGCCCCTGTAGATGAGGCGCCAAAAAGCTGTTGCGCGGAATGCCGAACTTCTGCGGCAGATCGGTATGTATGTGTGCGATAGGTTCCATGCCGGTCATTGTACGGCATGGGCGCACGAGGCGCTGCGCACAATCCCCCACCGCGGTCGCCGAACGTGCAACCAACGGTTGCTTGGAAGGGTGCCTACCGCCGCGTATGCTTAAGCCATCAACCAGCAGAGAGGAGCCGTCATGGCCTTTGCAGAAAAACTCATCGCCGTCCGTCGCGCCAACAATCTCACCCAAGAGCAGCTCGCCGCCAAGCTCTATGTAACGCGCCAAGCCGTCAGCCGCTGGGAGCGCGGCGAGGTCACGCCGGGCATCGATATGATGAAGCTCATTGCCGCCGTAACCGGAGAGCCACTGTCTCACCTGCTCGAAATGCCCGAACACTACTGCGAGAGCTGCGGCATGCTGCTCACGCCCGATGACTGCGGCACCGACGCTACGGGCGCCACGACCGATCATTACTGCAAATGGTGCTACGACCACGGCAAGTACACCTACGAGACCACCATGGAGGCGATGATCGAGGATTGTGCCCCGCGCCTGGCACAAAACACCGGCATGTCGCTCGACGAAGCCGTCTCGCTCATGGGCGCCGTCCTGCCGCAACTGGAGCGCTGGCGCACCGTTCAGGAAAACGAGGAGCGCTACGGAGCCGAGGCCCGGGCGCGTTATGGTGATGAAACCATCGACGCGGCAAACGAAGCGCTGCTAGACATGGACCCTCAGACATGGAACGACATGAAGGAGCTTGAACGTGCCATTTTGGGCCAGCTCTCGATTGCCATGGGCGATGGCGAACCGGAAGGCAGCGAGGCTCGCAAGCTCGTCGCAATGCATCGCCGCTGGATTGCTCTCAACTGGGGCAGCAAGCCCCAAGACGAGGCATATCTGGGACTCGCCCACGGCTACCTCGCCGACCAGCGCTTCGTAGACTACTATGACAAGCCGTGCGGCACTGGCGCCACAGCGTTTCTGGTCGAGGCTATCGAGTCGTCGCTGACGCGCGCTTAGACTGCAGCGGCTTTGGGTATCTCAATCAAAACCCCAACCGATTGGAGACCTATGGCTGCTAATCACGAACTCGTGCTGTACGTTATGACCGGATGCCCGTATTGCATTAAGGTCAAGCGCTTCCTGGCGGATAACGGCGTAACCATCCCCGAGCGCAACATCTCGACCGACGCCGAAGCCGAGCAGACACTCATCGCCGTCGGCGGAAAGCGCCAGGTTCCCTGCCTGTTCATCGACGGCAAGCCGCTCTACGAGTCAAACGACATCATCGCATGGGCGCAGGAGAATCTGCTCTAACACGCGCGTCGCGGCCGGCACTCATTGGGGACGCACTTAAATGAGTAGTTTCACTCATTGGGGACGTACTTAAATGAGTAGTCGTTAAAGAACGTCCCCAAATAACTAGCCCTGCCGAACCCAAACATGTACGTCAGCATCCAAAGTCGACATTTTTCGACACCTTTGGATGCTGGCGTACAGCTTTTTGCGCGGGTCCCTCACAACCACTCATTGGGGACGTACTTAAATGAGTAGGTAGGAATTCAGTTTCTCATATTTATAGAACATACGTTTGCTTATATGCTATACTCGCCTCAAGGCATGAGACTGGTCGAGAGATCCCGCGGAGGTCCCCAATGACACGCTGGAGCGAGCTCGGTAAGTAAGATCGGTGGTTACTGCACTCGTCCATCTCAGACAGGTTGCGCTCCTGTTCGCCGTCGCCATCAAAGAACGGCACTCACAACCAAACGTTTCCGTTATCCGTGAGTCACACAGGAGTGCATCGTTATGGCTAAAAAGATTCCAACCCTTTCACCCGACATTATTTCAAACACCTGCTCAGATATCAGCAGGATTGTCGAGGCCAAACACCTCGGCCAGAAAGGTATCAACCATGAGACCTCCTCGGAAGGGGCTCTGCTCATCGGGCGCCGTCTCGAGCAAGAGATTGCCGGATACCCCATCTCCAATCTCAATGGCTTACTCTCGCCCATCGCTTGCCACCTCAAGCAGCACTTTAGCCCAAGCCTAGGCCCGACTTATCTCAAGCGTTGCATAAAGCTCGCACGAATTGTTCCGGAAGACATGGGTTTTCGACCGGAGCTTGATCTGGAACACTATCAGTCGCTCGCTCACATCGCCGACAAAGATCTGCGCTTAGATCTGATGAACGTTGCCGCGGATAACCATTGGAGCGCATTGCGCATCGATCGTCATGTCCGCTATCGAAGTCCGCAGGACACTTTGGATGCTTGGGAGCGCCGTGTGCTTGAATCAAATGAAGAAATACGGCGCTTCGCCCGCGCCTACACAGATGCCTGTGGAATCATTTCACTCGATGAACTTATTGAGCTCTACAACTCCTGTGCCCCCAATCCAGTCTCGAGATTTGAGATAAATGAGACTATTTGGCAAATCAGGAACGAATCGGGACAAATCGACAATCCCTGCATTATATCCAGAGATAGAAAACTCTATCTCATAGCGCCAGAGCTCGATGACGCTGTTGATGAAGCCCCTTATTACTATGATGACTACGGATACTCCTATCGAAAATATGAACGGCACAGCGAATACACCGGTGAGATGCGCGCGCTGCGCGAACGGCGCGTTGGCATCAGAGTAGCAGCCATCTTCGCCGGTCACGAACGTCTTCCAATCAGAAGGCTCAGCTATGACGAAGTCATCTGCGGGCATATAAAGTGCAGTCGATCTGTCGAACGACTCAAGCAGTACGTCCTGAGAGACCCTGAGCTCAAGGCATCTGATTTCCATGCAAGAGAAGATGAGTTCGATTTCATCATGACAAAGCTTTTGCGTTCCGTTGGACTCAACGGTATGCCGACAGCCCAGCAAATTGCCGAAGACGCAGCTTTCTTATTGATTGTCGTACGACCCGAGCTTTATGAACGCAATAAAACAGCCGAGGTCTCCAAGCTCCTCTCGATAATCTATGAAGACGCTCCCCTCTGGGAGTTCAACGGACGTTCGCATACCGAGCTAAAAAGCGAAGGAGTGGTGGAGTCTCCGATGTCGGCTTTACATCGAGAAGTCCCATCAAAACAGGCCGCTTAACCCTATTAACTGCTTGCATTTTTGTCTACAAAACTGTATACAAAAAGAGAGGCCCTTATGGAGCTCATCGCAATCCACCCCCATGCCCTCAAGCACGGGCTGACGGAGACGGATATTACATGCGCCTGGAACTCCGCTTTCGCATGGTTCAGGCGTGATCTTGAAAATGGAGGTATCGATTACGTTCTCGTTGGACTTGATGGAAGAAGCCGTCTCATGGAACTCATCGCTCGATATTGCCCCGATCGAGATGGCTACATCATTTACCACGCCCTTGTCCCTCCTACACGCAAGGTGCTCAGAGAAATCGGGATCGATCGATAGGAGGCGCTATGGACGCTAAGCAGCTCGAGAAGATGATGGGGTTTGCCCCCGGAGAGCTGGAAAAGGCCGCAGAGGCATACGAAAAAGATGAGTGGCCAAAGGGTCGCACCATCAAGTTGGGAAGGCCGCCGATCTCCGATGAGCCAAGCGTTGTTTTGTCGGCACGCGTGGGTGAATCGGTTCTTGAAGCGTTTGACGCAAAGGCAAGGCGTCACGGGCAAACACGCACGGAGCGACTCAGAGAGCTCATTACGCTCGATGCAATGATCGCCTAGCCCCCGCCGAACCCAAACGTGTACGCCAGCATCCAAAGTCGACATTTTTCGACATCTTTGGATGCTGGCGTACAGCTTTTTTGCGCGGGTCCCTCACAACCACTCATTGGGGACGCACTTAAATGAGTAGTCGTTTAAGAACGTCCCCAACGACTACCCGATGACACGGCGATCCTATTCCTCGATCTCTTTCCAGC
>JAJWXI010000060.1 GCA_021641225.1 Collinsella aerofaciens
GAGCCCTTCTTGCCGCCCGCGGCGGCCTCCTCCTCGAGCTGGTTTCGCACGTTGTTGGCAACCGTGCCGTACGTACCGCTGCCGAGCATATAGGCGAGCATCTGCTCCACATCCGGCGCCAACGCCGCACCGTCGCCGTCAAGCACGCTGCCGCAGGCGTCATTCTCAACCACAGCCTGAGCAACGCGACGCAGGTCGGCCTCAAAGTCGGCCATTCCCAGCTTCTGAAGCTCGCAGTCCAGATACGCACGGTCCATCGAACCGCCCCAAGCACGCATGAGCGCCCACTCGTCGGCAAGCCCTCGCACACCGTGGCCCGATGCCGAGTAATGCTTGAACATATGCACGATGTGGAAGAGGTACGCGTCCTCGCGTGCAAACTCGTAGGCAAGCCCCGATACACCCTCGACGCGACGCGCCTTTGCCCATGGATCTGCGTAGTACTTTCCCCATGCAACATCGGGGCCGGCAAGGATGCGGTGCGGCTCAAAATTGAGGAACGGGGCCTTCTCGTAAGAGTCGTGATTGCCCATGCCAAAGTGGGCCGTCGTAAACCCCTGGCCCTCCATAATGCGTCGCAGCTCGCGCGCATCGGCCTCGGTCGCCGCAGCTACCGAGCCGTCCTCGCGAACATGTCCAAACAAAAAATCGTTGTCGCACATCCAGCGCATCTCGGGACGCGGATAGGCACGCGACGTCACTACGCCCTTGAGCGGCAGATGAACAAGCCCCGCCTCGTCCATGACGGAAAAGACGGTCTCGCGCTCCATGTCAAAGACCACATGGCGCATGAGGTTTTGGTCGACCTCCGCCTGCCAGCGCGCCCGTTCGGTCGGGTCCGCCTCAGAAGAGGAAGCGACCGCGAACGCGCAGGTCGTCGTTACCGAGTTCCAGCGCGCAAGGGCAAAAAGGCCGTCCCACGTTACCCCCGTCGGCAACGGGGCGGGCGCCTCTCCGCGCAGCGCGCAGGAGAGCAGGTGCAAGAGATATAGTGATTGGTTGTCGAGTACAGATGCCACGCAGGACTAACCTTCCATGAGCCCAGCTTCGCGCATACGCGCGATAAACGAATCCACGTCCTCGCGCGCGCGTTCGGGATCGACCTCGTACTTGCCCGCGATGCGCTCGGCAATCGCAGCCTCGTCAAGTCCTTCCTCCACGCCACGCCAGATATCGGCGCCCGTGCCGTTGAGCTTCACCATGCCATGAAACGACTTGCTCGCCTCGCCCGTGGCGATGGCGACGGCCTGTCCGGCAACGTCGCGCATAACAAATCCCTGCTTAATCCTCATGCGAGGCACTCCTTACATATTCGTGGTAATCCAGGCCGGTCAGGCCCTCAAAACTCGCGCGGACGGCATCCTCGGACATATCGCACGCCAACTCATACACCGGCACGCGCGCGAGCGTGGCATCCAAAAGGTCGAGCGTAAGCACCGAGGCTTCCGCATCCCGCGGAAAGTACACTTGCCGCACTATCCTGTCGATATTGAGCGCCGCGCTCGCTAGGCGAACGGAAGATGCGCCCGGCTCGCTGCGAGACAGCAGCACGATCCCGGCGAGCGGGGCAGAGTCATTGCATTGCCAGCCCTCTTTGCCGGCCCACGGCGTGCCGTAGACCACCGGCGGCTCTTCGCGATGTTCCGGGATACGGACAAACGGCTTGTCCCCGTTTATCACCCGCACGGCATCGCCCAAGTATTGACGCCACAGGCGAATATGGGTCGACTTGCCCGTACCGCTCGGCGCGGCAAAAAGATAGGCACGCCCCTCAAACTCGATGACCGCGCCATGGACCAGCAGTCGGCGCCGCTCGGGCAGGCGATTCGCAATCGCACGCTGCACCGCTAACGTCTCCAGATAGGCATCGGTCCAGTCCGTACCCTCGGTGGCCGCCGCTCGTTCGGCCTCAATATCGGTCTGTGTGACTCTAACATCAAGATCGACGCAAGCTTCAGGGCCAGCATCACAAGCGATGTAGTCTCGGCAAAGTTGCGTAATCTGCGCATGCAGAGGATGGACCCTCACAACAAGATCGGCAATACGCATGCAGAAGGGGCATACCCTATCGTCAAATTCATTACTTGTTCGGGCAACACGGTGCGATTTCAACACAGACCCCATCTACTTGTAATAGCCCGTCCACTTAGAACCGTCGGGTTCCGTAACTTCGCCGGGCTGGTCTTCGCCGGCAGTATCGGTATTGTCACTTGGCCCATCTTGATTCGAAGAATCCTGGACATTATTATTCGAGCTATTTCCGCCGCTATAGGACGCATTGTTATCTGCTTTACCGCCAGACTCATCCGCCTTCTTCGCTACCTTATTGGCATCAGCGGTTTCGGAACCGTTAGATGAATCGGCCGTATCGTTATTTACCTCATCATCCTTGCCTGTTGAGGCAACGTCTTCCGATTTTTCAGCAACGGTTTCGATGTTCTCAGCGGCCTTATTCTTAGAATTCTCGCCCCCGCGGCTCATAGCAATCGCGATGATTGCCACAAGGAGAACAATCACCACGGCAACGACAGCCCAGATGATTTTCTTTTTTTGGGAAGGCCGTTGCGCCATATGGCTCCCTACGCTGCTCGTTTTTGCCATCTTCAACATTCAGTCCGTTCTTTATTAGAAGAGGGGGCCGCACAGAGCGACCCCCTCTTAGCTTTTAAGGCAGCAAGACGGTCTTACTGCTGGGCGGGAATAAAGGGCGTGTCGTTATCTCCGAGGGAAGTCCTCACAACGTCCTCCGCGTCAACCTCAATAACAGTGAGCTCGGGTTCCGTATACTTTTCCATTTAACTTCTCCTTACTTGATAGTGGCTAAAATCTGCTGAGCATAATTCCGCTCGCTTGAAGACGCTCCCGGATTACCCAGAATCGCTTGGGCAACCGTTACTACGGAATGCTGGTGCGATGAGACTTCGGCGACTTCCACCGTCGTCCCATCAACCGTCTGGTACGTAAGATGCTCAGTCACATGAACGGTCGTTGAGTAAGAGTTGCTCGGTACACCTGTGAGGACGAGGTTTGCCAGGGCACTTCCGTTTTCAAACAGCACGCGCTTATTCGCTTTAACGGGCGTGCGGTCATTTGCGCCGTCATTCCAAGTCCACCAGCTATCGATGTACTTAGCGCCATCGGGCACCGAGGTGATGTATCCAAAGCGGAGTGACGTGGACTCGGATGCCTGAGGGCCGTCCATGCGCAGGGAACCGCCCATGTACTTGATGTAATCACCGATCTTCACGAACTTGGGGTAGACAGTGCCGTTCGTATCAGTCGAGGCACAGGGCTGAGTGAGATCGACATCCTTGTACCAGCCAGCAAACGCGTAATCGTCGCTCATGTTGAACTCAGCGTTGTTGATGGTCTTCCTGGTACCGTTGTCGGTGTAGTCCTCAAGCTTGTAAGACTTATTCACCTCACTTGCAACGACCGCATAATCCGAGAACTTGGCAGTCTCGAAAGTAATCTCGCCCTTCTGAGGGTTCACCTTGGAAGGCTCAATGAGCTCAACCACGCCGCCGTGATCGCGGGCGACCATAACGTTCTTGCCAGCGATGGACTTAGGATCGACCTTGATTGTCACCGTAATGGGCTGAGCGGTCTCCCTGACAGGAACCGTTGCGGTAGTCGTCGTACCGTTTTCCGCCTTGACCTCGGTCACCATATCGACGGAGAGCTCGAACGGAACAATCGTGGAGTCTTTGCTGACAGTTTTGCTGATGTTATCGCTTACCGCGGCAGCTTGAGCGGCCTTGACGACGAGCTGAACGCTGACGGAAGCGTTTTCCTCCTTGGCAGCATTGACGACCGCGCTGACCTCATTGGTCTTGTCGGTCGTATCAACCGTCACATCGCCGATCTTGGTCTCAGTAGCGCCCGTCTCGACCGTAACGTTCTTGACGTCATCCGCAGCCTTAGAAGCCGACTCGGCGACCTTCTTCTGTTCGCCCTGATCAACGGTCACACCAGAAGTGGCAACAGAACCAGAGTTCTTACTGCCTTCGCCAGGCTTGACCACTTCGCCCTGCTGAGCAACGCCATAAGTACCATCGCTGTTCTTGACGCAGGCAAAGTCCTTAGCGCAGCAGTCGGCGGGAACCTCGGCGGAGAAGCTGCCGCCGGAAACTGCGGCATTGCCGCGATTGTCCTTATCGTAGTAGTTGCGGATCATCGACGCGGCGCCGGAGAAGGTTCCCCCGGTGACCTTGAGGCTATCCTTGTCGTTGCCGTAAGAAGAGGTGAACAGAACAGAGGGCGCCGTGCCTTCGGCGGTGAAGGTGCCGCCAGAGATAGTCGCGTCGCTCCAGTTCATGACAACATACTGGCTCGTGTTAGAGAACGTGCCGCCGGTGATCTCGAGCTTTGTATTCGACCCGTTCTTCACCGCGTTGATGCCACCGGCGAAGTTACCACCGTTGATAACAAGCTTAGCGTTGGTGTCATCGGCATTGCAAAGATTGCTCGAGAAGCCGCCATTGTTCTTGACAGTGGTGCCGTCCTTGATGGTCAAGGTTCCCTTGTTCTGAACCGTGTACCAGCTGTTGCCGCCATTCGCATAGGGACTAAGTGTGCCTGCCTCGTTGCTGCGCTCGAAGGTGCCGCCCTCAAGCGTCGCCGTGCCGGCATTGACCAAGGCACCCTTGGCGTGCGTGACGTTGTCCACCGTACCGGTCTTGGCCTCGCTGGAGTCCGTAATAGTCAGCGTACCGTTGTTGGTGATGGTATGACCCTTGACGTTGGTAAGTTTGAAGCCGTTGAGGTCGAGCGTAAAGTTCTTGCCCTCGGCGACCGTCACGTCCTCGGCGGCGTCCGCCAGCAGCTTAACCGTATCGCCCTCACCGGCGGCATCGACAGCGGCCTGGACGGATGCGTAACACTTCCCACCGACCTGTGCATTGCCCTTTACGGCAGTGTAGGTCGCGTCAGAATCAGAGCCGGCCTTCACAGTGTAATAACCCTCGGCCATGAAATTAGTGCCATCGCCCTCGGCCTTATTGTCGGCCGGGTCGAAGCCCTTGAACGTGCCGCCGGAAACCTCGATGGAAGCCTCGCCGCTCTTGTAGTATTCGTCCTTGCAGTTGAGCGTCCAAGCCGGAGTCACACTCTCGTATGTGCCACCCTTGATATAGATAGAACCGCGCAGAGCATAAATCATGTCAAACTGAGAATCGCTCGTATTTGAAATCTGCTGCTTATAAGTGCCGCCCTCAAGCGAAATCTTTGCATTCGGAGAGGTCGCCCATACCACCATAGCCGACTTATTGTTTTCGACAGCAGTAATCACGCCGTCGCCCTTAATGGTCAAATCGCCGCTTGCGGTCACTTCAAACACGCCGTTCTGACCACTGGCAGTAATGTTGTGTCCATTCAAATCAAGGATGACTTTGTCCTTGATCGTCCAATAAGCATTAGCGTCATTCACATCCTGCAGCAGCTTAACGACGTTATCCGTGCCCGAAGCCGCATTAATGGCAGCACCGAGCGTAGAGTACCCCGTGCCGTTTACTTCCGCTGGAGGGTTAGTTTTTGTAGGAGAAAACGTGCCATCCTCTGATTTCACCACACTATAACCGCTGTCCAAGGTCGCACCATTGGCAGAGGGGTCAGTAGAGAATGTACCGCCGCGAACGAGTATTTTAGAATCGCTCGTCAGGGCAGGATAATTTGCCGCGCTGTCAAACACCAGGGAAGCGCATGGGATCTGGTTCTTGTGGTCTCCAACCCAGCCGGTCTTGTCGCCACCGGTGCAGTTAAAAGTACCACCCGTAACTTTAACGTTGCCAGCACGAGCCAGAATACCAACGCCATTGTTGATATTGAAGGTGCCGCCGGAGACGGTAACGTTGTCGTTCCACGGAGCATAGATACCGCATGCGATGTAGCCCTCTGATTCGATCGAGCCCTCAAAAGTACCCCTTCTGATCTCGATCGTATTTGATTTACCAACTCGATTGGTACCGTTACCAGCAATTACGGCGTTATCAGTTGCGATCAGTTTCGCGTTTGACCCACGAACAACAATGGTTGCACCGGTGGATGTGCCGGTGATTATCGAACCCTCGCGCCCTTTAAGCGTGCCGGAGTAAACGGTAACTCTAGCATTATCTCCAACTGCCACAGCCACATTTTTCGTGGACTCAACCACACCGGTCTTTTTGGTATCTTGAATATCTGTGGTGCCGTTAATAAGAAGCGCGGTACCCACGCTCGTAAGGTTATGACCCATCAGGTTAAGATGAACCGTCTTGCCCGCAGGGAAAACAAGGGTTTGGGACAGATTCACATCCGCCAGTAACCGAACAGTCTCACCGCTCTTGGCGCTATCAACAGCTTCTTGCAGAGTCTCGTAGTACGTTGGATTGTTAACAGTTCCGGCCGTCGCAACGTAAACTTTCTCGTCCTCAGCCGTCGGCTCCTCCGCTTGCTGGGCGAGCGAAGCGCCGCTTGCAGCATTAGCATCATCGCTCGCTGCGCCATCAACCGTTTGAGGTTGATCGCTCGTGGTTACGTCTTCGGAGTCACCCCCCCCCGCTCACTTTCATTGACTTGGGATTGCTCAGTCGTGGCATCGTTAACGCCCACGGCATCGGCCAAAGCCGCCGTCGGCATCATCGAAACAACCATCGTGGCCGAAACCAGCACCGTAAGCGCTTTGCGACCCAATGCAGATCTACGCATCCCGTCACCTTCCTTTCCGTCGTTATTGACGTCCGACATCGAGCCTCGAATGCCGGAGCAGTGCCAACATCCTAAGCGGCTATGAGGGCGACCCGCGCCGATATGCTCGACATCGAGAGAAATCCCCTATAGTTAGAATCAATTTTAGGCTCACTGCGCCTAGACGGTCAATTGACCAACCCGCTAACGGTAGTTCTATTACTTGTGCTTTACGGAATAAGTCTGCTTTATGGACTCTTTGCGAGCTGGCGCTGGGTTTAGCCGGCTATTCCACCGCAACTTATATTGTCGATGGGGTTGTTGCCGTTTCGCTCGTTTGGGTCGCTCCGGTGTCGTCGGTTTGGTCGGCATCGTCCTTTTGAGCGTCGGCGATGGTACCTGCTGCCGCGACGATGCCGCGTTGGGGTGCGACACCCGTCTGAGTCTGTGCGCCCTCGACAACCTCTGTACCTGCATGCGCGAGCTCGGGCGACTTGAACATTGCGTCCAGGTTGGCACCGCCGCCGGCGTAGCCAAGCGCAGCAAGCGCGATAACAATCACCGCGATAACGACCACGATCGGCACATAGCGATGCCAGCCGGCAGGGTTAAGCCCACTGCGACGAGCTGCCCCGCGGCTGATGTAGCCGAGCGTGCCGTCGTGCTTGAGCTTGGAGCCCACCACGCGCTTACGGCCCCACAGCGACGACTCGGCCTGCATGGCCAAGCGGGCGCTTGCCGAAGGATAGCCATATTTAGTGCGCTTGAACGAGCCGTCAAACCCAGAGGTATGCTTGCCCCACGTCACCGATGTTGTGCGTCGGTTAACCGGCGCGGCACTCCGCCTTCTGCGGCTCGGTTTTGTAGTCTCAGCCATACGCCCTCGCACGCCGTAACCAAATCGAAACAATAACGCTTTGGACTGTAGCACACGCATCGCGCGCGGTCACGAGCACCTCGCTCAACGGTCACCGTCCTTCAGCAAGCGCCACAGAGTTGTACGGCTTATGCCCAGAACCTCGGCCGCACGGGTTCGGTTGCCATGGAGATGGTCTACGACCAGCCGCGCGATATCGCGCTCGGTATCGGCCAGGGGTCGCAGGATATACAGATCGCTGTCGAGCGTGGGGGCACCAAAGGTCGCGGTTTTGATCACGTCCTCTTGGGCAAGCACTTCCTCTGCCACGGTGCGACCCACCGTGCCTGCCCCAACCAATATATACAGTCGTTCCGAGACCTCGCGAAGCTGTAGATAGTTGCGCGGCCAGCGGTAAGCATCGAGCGTCTTTACCGCCGCGGGTGCCAGCACGGGGGCTGCCGTTCCAAACATATCGGCCAAGTAGCCCAGATAGCGCGCGACCTTTTCCGTCGCGCCGCCCTGCTCGGCAATCGCCGGCGCCACGCTCACCGCGCAGGCCAAGCGTTCGGTCACAAAGGCCGCCTGATCGCTTTCACCGCCGCCCGGCATATCATTTGCCGTCAGTACCACGTGGCACCGCGCAGCAAGCGCCGCGCCGCCCATTGTGGACACAAGCTCGCGCAGCCGCTGGGGCTCAACGGCATGCCAGCCGCTCATGCACAGAGTCAGATCCGTCTGGAACAGCGGCGATTCGGGACTTTTAAGCATATGACGCCAACCACGATCGGTGAGCTCATCGAGCGCGACGGACACAAAGGGCTGGTCGACAAACGGGCCGTCCAAGTAGAGACGCTTTGCGATCTCGGCCTGGCCCGCGCCCAATTCGCCCTCGAGCATAAGGGGCACACCGCGCGCGTAACTCTCGGCGACGGGCGCGGCCACCGAGGCGGCGCCCTCGACGATGCCGTACGCGCTCGATTCATAGCGAGCCTCGACCTCGTCGGCGTTCAGCCATTCGATGCCCGCGTGAGCAACAGCGCCGCGCACCTCACGCGCCACGATAACCCAAAGGGCCTCGTGCTCTGTAGAAACCGGATGCACCGCCAGGCTCAGACGCGCGCCCCCGTGCCCCATCACCAGACGCGCGCCATCGCCCACCCGGTCGAGGCGCTCGGCAACAAACGCAGCCATATCCCACTCGAGCGCGGGGTCGTCTATGGTCGAGATTGCAATGCCGCCACGCTCGTCGATCGCCAACGCCGAGGCCCCGGCAGCCGCCAGGGCCTCGATCATAATCTGCAGCTTAGCGTCGCTATCCATGTTCCACCCCGTCCTTAGCGCGGCGCCATGCCCGTCGCCCCTGCTGTCGAGTGTTTCAAAATTGAACGATATTGCTCACCAAACACTATAGGACAGAAAGCGACGTCCTGCGAGTATATGAGTTGCCCCGCATCGCCATCCTGGCGGGGCGATAAGAGCTCTTCGGGACTTATAAACCTGCGGACAAGCCATACCCGCAAGAGCTCCTATCGCTCCACCGCTGGCGGCGGCATCGCGTGCGGAAAGCGGCAAGCGCCACGCCGCGAAAGATCCCCAGCGACAATTGAATTACCCACCGCACCGGGCTGATTCGCGGCATAATAAACAACTGACATATGAGTGTGATACAACGGCAGTGAGGCGCTATGGAAGATTCGATGCACATCGGCGAGCAGGAAACGAGCCTACAGGACCAGTCCTATCACACCATTCGGCGCAAAATCGTCTACCTGGATTACAAGCCGGGCGAAAAACTGGGTGTCAAGCAGCTTTGCGATGACCTGGATATGGGTCGCACGCCCGTGCGTGAGGCGCTGGTGCGCTTGGCGCAGGAAGGCCTGGTGCGCACCGTACCCCAGAGCGGCACCTATGTCTCACCCATCAACCTCACCCTTGCCGAAAGCGCCT
>JAJWXI010000061.1:0-3331 GCA_021641225.1 Collinsella aerofaciens
TCGACCATCTGTCCACGCCTCGTAACGTCCGCATCGACTATCGCGGCGACGTCGTACGCGGCTCCGCCACCGAGGCACCCCGCACACAAGGCGATAACGGCCGCGTCCTCGATCTGCCCACATCCAGCAACACCATGGAGTACGAGCTCGCCGACTTTATCGCTGCCATCGACGGTATCGATAGCATCAAAGAAGAGATTTGGGAGACCCCAGCCGGTCGTCACGAGCTCGGACACTACCGCGATGTCACGCTCGTCTCCCTGCGCATCATGGATGCCGTGCGCCAGCAGGCGGGCATCGCCTTTCCCGCCGATTCGCAGAACTAGGTCGTGCCATGGGGTTTTTCGATCAGCTCTTTTCCGGCGCCAAGCGCGAGCCTCAAAAGCTTTCTTCTCTGGAGATGGAGCTACGCCAACGCCTTACCGTCCTAGCTGGTGATAACGCAACCAGCAGCGTGCCTCAACGGTATTTCTTGCGCTGGGAGGGACAGGTCCAAGGCGTGGGTTTCCGCTTTAACAACACCAATCTGGCACAGGCGCGCTCCCTCACCGGTTGGGTACGCAACATGGAAGACGGCTCGGTCGAAATGGAGGTGCAGGGCACGCCTGCAAACATCCTGTCGCATCTCGAGGCGCTTCACGCCTCGTACGAGCGCATGGGAATCCGCTTTTGTCTCAAGAAGGCACAGCTCCGCACTCCCCTTGCTGACGAAGACGGTTTTAGCCCTCGTTATTAGTATTGTGTGCTAAATACGGTATCATTTATCTACGAACCGTTGATAGAGAAGAGGCGAGGCGCATGGCGGTGCAAAGAAGAAATACCAAGCAGCGAAAGTTAGTTCTCGACGCCGTACGCCAAAGCTATAACCACCCCACTGCCGACGAGATTTACAACGTCGTGCGCGAGCAAGACGACAAAATCAGCCGCGGCACGGTCTATCGCAACCTTAATCTCCTGGCTGATGCCGGCGAGATCCTCTCCATCAAGACACCGGGCGGCAGCCGCTTCGATCGCACCGTCGAGCCGCATGCGCATATCATCTGCACCTCGTGCAGCCGCGTCATCGACGTACCGCTCCCCTTCGATGCCCAGCTCGACGCCAAAGCATCCGAGCAAATCGGCTGGCACGTCACCTCGCACTACACCATCTTCGAAGGCCTCTGCCCCAACTGCCGGTAGAAATTTGGGACATGCCTTAAAATCTACCTTTCCACCGTCATGCGGCCAAAAGTAGATTTCTAGGCATGTCCCAAAAATCTACTCGGCGAGCAGACGACGCAGTTCCTCTTCCACCGTTCGCACGTAGCGGACACGGTCGTTGATGCCGCGCATAGTGGGATTGCAGTTTTCCATCAGATAGGGATGCCCAACGACGTTGAGCATATCGCGATCGTTCTCATTGTCGCCAAACGCCATCATCTCATCAGGCGAAATCCCCAGCGCGCGACCGTAGTCGGCAAGCGCGGAACCTTTGCCCGAACCAAAACCGATAAAGTCCGTCCATTCGGTTCCCGACGTCATGACGTCGACCCGATCGCTAAAGTGGCGCTCGAAATACTCCAGCGCCGCCGGCTGCTCGGCCTCGGGCGTCTGGAACGCAATCTTAATGACATCCTCGTCAATGTCTTCGGGACGGTCGACTACCGCCACATCGCAATGGACCTCATAACGCAAGTGGTCGACAAACGCATCGTTGCCGCTCATGGTGTAGAGATGCCCTTCGCACGAAAGGGTCACGTCGGCATGGGGATACGCAACCACGGCATTCGCGATATCCATGGCCAGGTCACGCCCCATAGACCGCTTAACCACGGCACGTCCCTCGCTCATGACCAGGGCGCCGTTTTCGCACACATAGCCCAGCTCGTCGGCCACCGGCGCAAAGAGGTAACGCAGGCTCGCATATTGGCGGCCGCTTGCCGGCATAAACACAATGCCGCGGCGATGCAGCTCATCGATGAGCTCAAACGCCTCGGGACGCGGCTCATGCTCCCCCGGATGCAGCAACGTGCCGTCCAAATCGCAGGCGATCAGCTTGATTCTCTCAAGACCCATGTGCTTCCCCCAAAGCATCTCATCAACAGCAAGACGGACTTTGATTGATTGCCTCTCAAAGTCCGTCTTGCGTATATGCGCGCTTACTTACGCGCCCTTTTTACGATCGTAAAGTCTGGAGCCATGCTCACAACGACATCTGCCGCGCTCGACGCAAAGCGTCGGCTAGCATCGAGCTCGCGCGTAACCACCGAGAGTCGAACGCCCTCGATACCCCGGAGCATGCGGCCCAAAATCGGTTGCACCGGCGTATACATGCGCACAGTATGATCATCCGAGTCACCTCGGAAGAGCGGCGCGTGCATGTTGCCGATTTCCCAGCAGGCATGCGCCAGGGCAATAGAGTCCATACGATCGACTTCGATCAGATAGACCTCCGCGCTGCGCAGGCGCACAACAACCGCCACGGGCACGATGCCCGACCGGTCCGTCGCGAGCACATCGCCATCGGCCAAGCGCCCGCCTGCTACAGAAGCATCCCGTCGAATCTCAACCGCACGCCCCAGCTCCGTCACCCCCACAAACGAGGGAGCGTCCGCCTGGTCCCAATCGAGCAACAACTCATCGGTCTCAAACACGCCGCCCAGCTCCCGGCGAAGCAAGAGCTCGTAGGACGGATCGTTGAGATTTCCCAAGACCACGGTTGAAACCAGACGATCGGGCATGTTCTAGCCCTCGACCTCGACAAGCTCGATGTCAAAGTTGAGATCCTTGCCGGCGAGCTCGTGGTTGGCGTCGAGCGTCACGGCCTCGGGCGTCACGTCGATGACCACGGCGGGGACGGGCATGCCGCTCGGCGTGGACAGGAAGAGCTTCATGCCCTTCTCGATCTGCTCGATATTGGGAACCTGCTCGGCCGGGAAGGTCAGAACCATCTCGGGGTTGTGCTCGCCGTAGGCGTCGGCAGCCGGGATGTGCACGGTCTTCTTCTCGCCGACCTGCATATCGACCACGGCGGCGTCAAAGCCCTTGATCATCTGGCCGGCACCACAGGTGAACTCCAGCGGCTCGCCGCGATCGTAGGAGCTATCGAACTGCGTACCGTCATCGAGCGTGCCGCGATAATGGGTCTTGACCTTCTTGCCCTGGTTGGACATGGAAACCTCCGTTATAGGGGCAGCGCAACACGTACGCCACCATGAACATATGGCGCTAACTATACCCTAGTCATACAATTTGAAGACAGTTTGCAAAGAAACGCTGCAACCGGAGGAACTATGGCATATCCCGTATTTGACCTACACTGCGACACCGCCGACCGCATTGGCTGGGCCAC
>JAJWXI010000061.1:3431-9440 GCA_021641225.1 Collinsella aerofaciens
AGCGCGGCAGACATTCGCCCCGCGCTCAAGGACGGCAAGGTCGCCTGCATCCACACCATCGAAAACGCCACCTTCTTTGCCGAGGATTCCGCGCTCATCGAGGTACTTAAGAGTCTGGGCGTGCTCATGTCGTCGCTCAGCTGGAACGCGCAGGGACCGCTGGCGAGTGGACACGACACGCACGCCGGACTCACCGCCGCCGGTATCGAGGCGCTCACGCAGATGGAGCACGCCGGCATGGTGCTCGACGTCTCCCACCTCAACGACGAGTGCTTTGACGAGGTTGCCGCCCGCGCCACGCGGCCCTTCGTTGCCAGCCATTCCAATTCCCGTGCGGTCTGCGGCGTCAAGCGCAACCTGACCGATGACCAGTTCCGCACCATTCGCGACATGGGCGGCATCGTCGGCCTCAACTACTGCAGCGAGTTCCTCTCTAACGACGCAACCGATGAGACCGCCGCAGACGTCACCTTCGATCAGCTGGCGGCACACATCGAGCACTGGCTCGACTTGGACGGCGAGGATGCCATCGCACTCGGCGGCGACTGGGACGGCGCCGCGGTACCCGACTTCCTTTCCGACGCCAGCAAGATGCCCGAGTTCCAAAACATGCTCTCCAAGCGCTTTGGTAAGACCGTGATGCAGAAGCTCTGCAGCGACAACGCCCTCGCCTTCTTCGAGCGCTTCTAACCAAGACCTCTTCAGACAAACAGGCGGGCCGCAAGTACAGCGCGCCCGCCTGTTTTGAATATAAGGAATCACGTTTGACGCAGCAGTTCACCATCACCATTCCCAACGCAGACGGAACGCCCATCCCTGTCGTCGTCACCAAAAAGCGCGTCAAAAACTTCAACATGCGCGTCACATCGAACGGCGAAGTCCACGCCAGTGCACCGCTTGGTGCCAGCCGCGAGCGTATCGAATCCTTTGTGACACGCAACAGCGCATGGATCATCAGTCGACTCGCGCAGCGCGAACAACGCCAAGCCGCCGCGCATGAACCGCTGAGCCCTGCGTCCATCATTCCCCTTTGGGGTGAGCCCGTCACCGTTCAGGACGCCCTCGACCACAACTTCGCATCGCCCGCACCGCGGCCCAAGCAGGCCACCTTTGCAACCTTTATGGGCGCAGATACGCCGGACGCTTACACCCAACCCATACGACATGAAGATCTTGGCGACATAACGCCCAATGAGCTGCAAGCCCACATCGACCGGCTCTACACATCCGAGGTCACCATGGCACTGCAAGACATCGTGCACGCCTACGAAATCGCAATGGGTGTCACCATTACCCGTATCTCCGTGCGTAGCATGAAGACGCGTTGGGGCTCGTGCACGCCCAAAACGGGGGCCATCCGCATCGCACGCGAGCTTGCCGCCTATCCTGTCGAATGCCTTGACATGGTTGTCGCCCACGAACTCGTCCACTTGCTTGAGCCAAGCCACAACCAGCGCTTTCATGCCCTCCTCGACACGTATTGCCCCAACAACAGAGCGCTGTCGCAGCGACTCAAAAAACCGCCCGCCGACAATCTCTAGCGTCGACTAGCGCACGCGCTCGATTTCGACACCGCAGCTTGCCAGGGGCAGGCCGACAGGCGCCCACGGCTTATCGAGCTTGATGCGCACACCAAGCAGCGAGGGGTAACGGCGCAGCAACATCTGGGCTGTCCCCTCGGCTGCCGCCTCGATCAGCTTAAACGTATGCTCGCGCAGATAGCCGTCGACATCGTGGCAAACCGAGCCGTAGTCAATCGAGGCGTCCAAGCTATCGTGCTCCCCCGCCGCACGCAGGTCGGCATAGAGCACCAGAGACACGATGAACTTCTGTCCCAGCGCGTTCTCCTCGGGATACACGCCATGGTTGGCAAAGACCTCAAGGCCGTCGATGGTAATGCGGTCGGCATGGCGCAGATCGTCATAGTTCACGTGGGGAACCGCCGTTGCAGTGGAGATATCGCCCCTGCCACGGCGAGCCAGTTCGGCCCCCTCGGCCTTGGTTGCGTTCTCGGGTAGCTTTTTATTAGTCATCGCGATCGTCTCCTTCGTTTAGGACCCCGACCGCGCATACCGACTACACGCGAATCGACAGGTTCTTTTTATCATCGCTCCAGTTGCAAGCATTGCGCGCGGGACATGCAAAGCAGGCACGCGATGCCTTGTCGGCCGCATAGAGCAGGCGCTCGAGCGGCTGACTGTTCACGCGCAGCTTTCGATGGCCCAAGATAGCCGTCTTAATAGCTGCGGCGTCGGCTGGCGCAAACGCCACATCGTCGGGCATGCCGGCGAGAATTGCATCGGCGACGCGCTCGCTTGCAACATCATGGGATATACCCGATTCATACTGTTCATCTTTGCCGATATCGTGAAGAAGTGCCGTGGCATAGATGACCTCGCGGTCAAATTCGAGCCCCTCCTCAAGATTCTTGATCCACATAATGCGGGCGACGTCCAACAGATGGTCAATGCCGTGGCGACAAAAGATGCGACCAGATTCCAGCTGAGCGATATTGCCCAGATGACGTCGGAACAGACCGTTGGCACAGATGTAATCGATTCGAGGCATGGCGCCAAAGGGAGTCAGGCCAGAAGCCATAAAGCCGCGACGCGGCGTTCCCTCATCGGTATTCGATACAAAGTCGTTGACGACCCTCATGTTAACGGCCCAGCATCCTAAAGAACCGTTCCTCAAGTGCGGGGTCGGTCTCAAAGACACCACGACGAGCGAGCGTCACGGTCTTGGTGCCGGGCTTTTGCACACCGCGCATGGTCATGCACATGTGATCGGCCTCCATGAGCACAATCGCTCCCTGGGGAGCAAGATAGTCCATAAGGGCATCGGCAACCTGCGCACACAGCTGCTCCTGCAGCTGCAGACGGCGGGCATAGACCTCCACCGTGCGGGCAAGCTTGGAAAGCCCGGCCACGCGGCCATTGGGGATATAACCGATCGCTGCCTTGCCATAAAACGGCAGCAAATGGTGCTCGCACAGCGAATAGAACGTGATGTCGCGCTCAATAACCAAATCGTTCGAGGCGACGGCAAAGGTTTTGGACAGGTGCTCCTCGGCACTCTGATCCATACCGCCGGCAATCTCGCCATACATACGGGCAACGCGCGCCGGCGTCTCCAGCAGGCCCTCACGAGTTGGGTCCTCGCCTATGCCCTCAAGCAACAGCTTGATGGCGGCCTCGACTTTTTCCTGATCGACCATCTGGGCCTCACTTTTCCGAATTCACGTTCGCGCTATGGTACCACGCCGGCGCACAGCCGCCACCAGCTACATAGTATGGGTCGAATAGACAGGATCGTCCCGCCAAAGCTCCACAGCGTCGCAAAGCGCAACATCCTCACGCGCCGCACGGGCACGTGTAGCGTTCATATCGATCACACGCTGATTGCTCGAACCCCTAAAGCGCAGCGTGATATCGTACAGATCCTGAACAAACGGACCGTCCACCAACATATCAAGACAGGCAAGGATACGGTCCGTCACCTCGGTATGATGACGGCCACCCGGCATGAGCTCCTCGAGCACATCACCGGTAAAGCACCAAATAGTTTTCCCCGACTCTACGGGATAGGCCGCGCGAACACGCTCGACAAAATCAACGAGTCCCGCCTGATTCTCGGGCTCCATAGGCTCGCCGCCCAAAATCGTCAGACCGTCAATAAAGGGATGATCGAGGCTCTCGATAATCTTGTCCTCGACGGCACGATCGAAGGGCTCACCCGCAGCAAAGTCCCACGCGACTGAGTTAAAGCAGTTCTTGCACCCACGACGGCACCCACTCACAAACAGAGAAGTACGGACGCCCTCCCCATCAGCAATGTCGAAATACTTAATGTTCGCGTAGTTCATAGGTAACCTTCCTGGGGGTCTGGAGTATATCATCCCGTCCTCAAACATTCTCGGCCTGCGGCCTGCGAAACTGCGGGCGGGACGATATGTCCCGGCCTCATGCAAAGGGTAACTCAATGAACGAAGCGAACATCGAGCATAGGGTTCGAGGTCCAATAAAAAATGGGCTGCAGCTCAACCGCCATTGAAAGCAAATCGCCACCGCAGGTCAACTCACTTCCGCTAAGAACTTCGAGGAGTGAGCAGGCCGCGTGCTGCATCTCAGCTACGTCAACTTGGCTGCCCCGTAGCGAGACGCCGGACCTTTGCTCGATATGAGTTCCGCACGAACAGGAGGCGCCAGTGGCGCCTCCGTCGTGAGTCAGGACTGTCCGAAATAGCGAGCAAAGGTCCGGCGGCTCGCTACGGGGCAGCCTGGAATGGATATTAGAGATGCAGCACGCGGTCGCGGATCTCCTCGGTTCGACCCTGGTTCCAGAATTGGGTACCGATGTAGCCGCACGTACGACGGGCGACATTCATCTTCTCCTGGTCGCGGTTGCCGCAGTTGGGGCACTCCCACACCAGCTTACCGTCGTCCTCGACAATGCGAATCTCGCCGTCGTAGCCGCACACCTGGCAGTAGTCGCTCTTGGTGTTGAGCTCGGCGTACATGATGTTGTCGTAGATGTACTGCATCACGCGAATGACGGCCTTGAGGTTGTCCTGCATGTTGGGCACCTCGACGTAGGAGATGGCACCGCCCGGCGAAAGCTGCTGGAACATGCCCTCGAACTTGAGCTTGTCGAAAGCATCGATCTCCTCGGACACGTGGACGTGGTAGCTGTTGGTGATGTAGCCCTTGTCCGTCACGCCCGGAATGATGCCAAAACGACGCTGCAGGCACTTAGCGAACTTGTACGTCGTCGACTCAAGCGGGGTGCCGTACAGCGAGAAGTCGATGTCGCTTTCGGCCTTCCACTCCGCGCACTTGTCGTTCATGCGCTGCATGACGGCCATAGCGAACGGCGTGCCCTCCTTCTCGGTGTGGCTGTGGCCCGTCATGTACTTGACGCACTCATACAGGCCGGCATAGCCCAGGCTAATGGTGGAATATCCGCCCACGAGCAGCTTGTCGATCGTCTCGCCCTTCTTCAAGCGGGCAAGGGCACCGTACTGCCATAGAATCGGCGCGGCGTCAGAAAGCGTACCCATCAGGCGCTCATGACGGCACAGCAGGGCACGGTGGCACAGTTCAAGACGCTCATCAAAGATCTTCCAGAACTTGTCCATGTCCTGATGCGAGCTCAGCGCGACATCGGGCAGATTGATGGTCACGACGCCCTGGTTAAAGCGTCCATAGTACTTGGGCTTGCTCGGGTCGTAGTTCAGTGCGTTGGCAACATTGTTAAAGCCGTTACCCGAGCGATCGGGCGTCAAGAAGCTGCGGCAGCCCATGCAGGTATAGCAGTCGCCGTTGCCCGCGGTCTCGCCCTTCGACAGCTTGAGCTCGCGCATCTTCTTCTCGGAGATGTAGTCGGGCACCATGCGCTTGGCGGTGCACTTGGCAGCCAGCTGGGTGAGGTAGAAGTACGGGGAGTCCTCGTGAACGTTATCGTCCTCGAGCACATAGATAAGCTTGGGGAATGCCGGGGTAATCCACACGCCGGCCTCGTTCTTAACGCCCTCGTAGCGCTGGCGAAGCGTCTCTTCCACAATCATGGCAAGGTCATGCTTCTCCTGGGGCGAACGGGCCTCGTTAAGATACATAAAGACCGTCACGAACGGTGCCTGACCGTTGGTGGTCATAAGAGTCACGACCTGGTACTGGATTGTCTGGACGCCGCGACGGATCTCGTCACGCAGGCGGTCCTCAACGACCTCGCGGACCTTCTCGGCAGACGCGGAGACGCCAAGCTCCTCGAGCTCGCGCGCGACCTCGCCGCGAATCTTCTGACGGCTCACCTCGACAAAGGGGGCAAGATGGGTCAGCGAGATGGACTGGCCGCCGTACTGGGAGGAAGCAACCTGCGCGATAATCTGCGTCGCGATATTGCAGGCAGTCGAGAAGCTATGCGGCTTCTCGATCAGCGTGCCAGAGATGACGGTGCCGTTCTGGAGCATATCCTCCAGGTTCACCAGGTCGCAGTTATGCATGTGCTGGG
>JAJWXI010000062.1 GCA_021641225.1 Collinsella aerofaciens
AGAACGTATCGTCCCCCTGTATCGTCGTGCGCTCGAGGTGACGCGTCTCTATATCGAGGAGGGGAGGCCGGAGTTGCTCGCTCAGGCAAAGCTCCGCGACCTCGCTACCGGGCCGCATCCGCTGCTTATATCGGCGCGCGGTAATCGCATGAGTGCCGCCATGCTCAGGCGGCGGTTTCATATGCTGGCGACGCTCGCCGGCATTCCGGCCGACATCGCCCCGCATGCGATGCGCCATACCTTTGCGACCGACTTGCTCGAGGGCGGCGCGGACCTGCGCTCGGTTCAAGAGCTGCTGGGTCATGCGAGCCTGTCCACGACGCAGATCTACACGCATCTCACACCCGATCGGCTTAAACGTGCCGTGGCTCAAGCTCATCCCCGCGGTGAGTAACGCGCGGCGATTTTTTGAGAGGGATGCCCTCCATGCCGCACTCAGGTGTGTGGTTTTGATTGCGGGTTGGCAGGAAGAAGCAATCCTGCTATCATTCATCGGGTTGCTTCACGGCAACATGTTTTTATCACGCACGCGCGGCTACTTCATACCGTGGTGCCCGGGCTTTGGTAGCACATGTCCGGGTTGGTTTTGGAGGATGACCCCGCGCGGAGGCAAACCACAGGAGGTTTAACATGGCTACCAAGATTAATATCCGCACCCTGCTCGAGGCCGGCTGCCACTTCGGTCACCAGACCCGTCGCTGGAACCCCAAGATGAAGCCGTTCATCTTCGGTGAGCGCAACGGCATCTACATCCTCGACCTCAAGCAGACCATCCTCGACGCCGACCAGGCCTACACCTTCGTCAAGAACGTCGCCAAGGGCGGCAACGTGCTGTTCGTCGGCACCAAGAAGCAGGCTCAGGAGGCCGTCAAGAACGCTGCTGAGCGCGCCAACATGCCTTACATCAACCAGCGTTGGCTCGGCGGCATGCTGACCAACTTCGTCACCATCCGCTCCCGCATCAACCGCATGGAGGAGCTCGAGGCCATGGTCGAGGACGGCCGCATGGCTGTTCTGCCCAAGAAGGAGCAGGCTGTTCTCGGTAAGGAGCTCACCAAGCTCCAGACCAACCTCGGTGGTGCCCGCGACATGAAGGGTCTGCCCCAGGCTCTCTTCGTCATCGACACCAAGCGCGAGGAGAACGCCATCAAGGAGGCTCAGCGCCTGAACATCCCCGTCGTCGCCCTGATCGACACCAACTCCGATCCCGACGAGGTCGAGTACGGCATCCCCTGCAACGATGACGCTATCTCTGCTGTCACTCTTATGTGCGAGCTCATGGCTGACGCCTGCCTCGCTGGCTCCGGCAAGGAGCAGGTCTCCGAGGCCGAGATGGCCGCTGAGCCCAAGGCCGAGTAAATCAGTCTTAGTTAATTCTTTTTCATCTCTTTGAAAGGAACCACAATGGCCCAGATTACCGCCGCTATGGTCAAGCAGCTCCGCGAGATGACCGACTCCCCGATGATGGAGTGCAAGAAGGCTCTCGTCGAGGCTGACGGCGACATGGACGCCGCTGTCGACGTTCTGCGTAAGAACGGCCTTGCCAAGGCTGCCAAGAAGGCTGGCCGTGAGACCAACGAGGGCGCTGTCGCCGCGTTCGTCTCCGAGGATGGCAAGACCGGCGCTCTGCTCGAGCTCTCCTGCGAGACCGACTTCGTTGGCTCCAACGCCAAGTTCACCGGCTTTGCTTCTAAGGTCGCTGAGGTTGTCGCTACCACCGAGCCTGCTGACGTCGACGCTCTGCTCGAGAAGCCGATGGGCGAGGAGACCGTTTCCTCCGAGCTCACCGAGATGATTCACATCATGGGCGAGAACATGAAGATCTCCCGCTTCGCTGCCCGCAAGGCCGAGAATGGCGCGCTCGCTTCTTACATCCACATGGGTGGTAAGATCGGCGTCCTCGTCGAGTTCGCCTTCGAGAAGGCCGAGACCGCTCAGGCTGAGTCCTTCAAGACCTTCGCTCACGACGTTGCCCTTCAGGTTGCCGCCGTCGCACCGATCTGCGCTACCCGCGATCAGGTTCCGGCCGAGACCGTCGAGCACGAGAAGCAGATCTACATGGCTCAGGCTGCCGAGTCCGGCAAGCCCGAGGCTATCCAGGAGAAGATGGCTGTTGGCCGTCTGGAGAAGTTCTACAAGCAGTCCGTGCTCACCGAGCAGGAGTTCATCAAGGACAGCTCCCTCACCATCAAGAAGTACGCTGAGCAGGTCTCCAAGGAGCTCGGCGACACCATTACCGTCGTTGCCTTTGACCGTCTGGTCCGTGGCGAGTAAATAAGCTCTTGTAGCTGGTAATGAGCAGGCTGTGGGTTTTACTCACAGCCTGCTTTTTCATGGCTCTTATCAGAGCCTTTGATATCATATTGAGAGTCTAATTAAAGGAGGATCGCTTTGTCCGACATCCGATATAAACGCGTGCTTCTTAAGCTTTCCGGCGAAGCACTGATGGGCGACGGCCAATATGGCATCGACCCCAAGGTTACCGACCATCTTGCCAAGCAGGTCAAGGAGCTGCTCGCCGTTGGCCATGAGGTCGGCGTCGTTGTCGGCGGCGGCAATATTTTCCGCGGCATGGCAGGCGCTGCCGGTGGCATGGAGCGTGCTCAGGCCGACTACATGGGCATGCTGGCAACCGTTATGAACGCGCTCGCCCTGCAGGATGCCTTCGAGCATAACGATGTTCCCTGCCGCGTGATGAGCGCTATCCAGATGAACGAGATCTGCGAGCCCTATATTCGTCGCCGCGCTATCAACCATCTGTCCAAGGGCAACGTCGTCATCTTCGCTGCCGGTTCGGGCAATCCGTACTTTACGACCGACACCGCCGCGGCTCTTCGTGCGTGCGAGATTGGCGCCGAGATTCTGATTAAAGCCACCAAGGTTGACGGCATCTACGACAAGGATCCCGTCAAGTGCGCCGATGCCGTCCGTTTTGACAAGATTACCTATCACGAGGTTCTCGTCCGCGGTCTGCAGGTTATGGATTCCACGGCTACGGCACTGTGCCAGGATAACCGTATGCCGATTTTGGTCCTCAACATCGATGGCGAGGACACCGTCAAGCGCGCGCTTTCGGGTGAGCCCGTCGGCACGCTCGTCTATCAGGAGGATTAAGCATGGCAGAGAACATCACCGCCCATATGGACAAGTCGCTCGAGTCCCTCAAGCATAACTTCTCCAAGGTTCGTACCGGCCGCGCCAATGCCAATATTCTGTCCGACATCACCGTCGATTATTACGGTGTTCCCACGCCGGTCACGCAGGTTGCCGCCGTCAAGACCCCCGAGGCCCACATGCTGCTCATCGAGCCGTGGGACAAGGCGCTCATCAATGCTATCGTCAAGGCCATCGGCGCTTCCGATCTGGGTATTACCCCCAACTCCGATGGCACCGTCGTTCGTCTTCCGTTCCCGGCTCCCACTGAGGAGCGCCGTCGCGAGCTCGTCAAGGAGTGCCGCGAGTACGCCGAGCAGGCCAAGGTGTCTATCCGTAACATCCGTCGCGACTTTAACAACAAGCTCGAGCGCGATGAGGAGCTCACCGAGGACGATGTCCGTCGCGAGCAGGCCAAGGTCCAGAAGCACACCGATGAGTATGTCGCCAAGGTCGAGGAGCTTCTGAAGGAAAAAGAAGCCGAGGTCATGGAGATCTAAGGTGCAATACGACGAGCATAAACTGGTCGAGTACTTTGCCGACGCCCCTGCGGGCGTCGGTTTTTCCGACCTTGACCTCAATAACATTCCGCACCATATCTCGTGCATCATGGACGGCAACGGTCGTTGGGCCACGTCGCGCGGTCTTGCGCGCACTGAGGGCCACAAGGCGGGTATCGTCTCCCTTCGCGAGATTATTACTGCCTGCGTGCGCCTGGGCGTCGACGTGCTTTCGGCCTATGCGTTTTCTACCGAAAACTGGAACCGTCCGCAGCATGAGGTCAACGTCTTGATGCATCTGTTTGCCAAGACTTTCATCGACGAGCTGCCGCTTCTGAAGCGCGAAAATGTGCGCGTTGTCTTTTTGGGTGACATTTCCGCGCTGCCCAAGAAGACCCGCGACGTTTTTGAACGCGGTCTTGCCGAGTGCGCCGATCACACCGGTATGACGCTGGCGCTTGCCGTCAACTACGGCGCGCGTGCCGAGATTACCCGCGCTGTCCGTCAAATCGCACTCGACACTGCCGCCGGTAAGATCGATCCTGCCGCAATTGATGACGATATGGTGGCTTCCCACCTCTATACCGCCGGTCTTCCCGATCCTGAGCTTGTGATTCGCACCTCTGGTGAGTTGCGCCTTTCGAACTATCTGCTGTGGCAGGTGGCTTATTCCGAGTTCTACGTCACCGATACCTATTGGCCCGACTTTGATCGTTGGGGCCTTGTCGACGCCATTTTGGCCTATCAGGGCCGTGACCGTAGGTTTGGTGGACTGAGCAAGACCGAGGAGGCTTAATCGTGTCTGATCGTCCCAAGGCATCTGCTCCCAAGACATCTGAGCGCAAGGCTGTCGCTGCGGGAGCGCCCGCAGCGAAGAATGGCACCGGTTCGTGGCTTGCGGGCTTTATTACCCGTGCCGCCGCCGGTATCGTCTACGCCGTTGTCTTTATCCTGTGCCTGGTTTTGGGTATCGTGCCCACGGCCATCTTTGTTTCTGTCATGAGTGGTCTGTGCTGCTATGAGTTTTTCCGTATGACAAGGCTCGATGGCAAGATGGCTAACGAGCGCATGGGTATCGCTGCCGCCGTACTCTTTCCGCTGTCGGCGTTGGGCGATTCGATGTTGCTGAATGCCCTGCTTTTTGCCCTGATGCTCGCTGTGGGCATTTGGTATGTCTGGTCGCCGCGTACCCGCATCTCTGATGTGGCCGTGACGCTCATGGGTCCCATCTACACTGGCTTTATGCTGTCGGCTATCGTGCTGCTGCGCGATGCCGTGCCCGGTTTTGCCGGTGCCCTGCTTTCAGTGGGCGTTTGCGCGTCCCTTTGGGTCTCCGACTCGTTTGCCTACATCGTGGGCAGCCGTATCGGCAAGCACAAGATGGTTCCCAAGATCTCTCCCAAAAAGAGCTGGGAGGGGTTTGCCGGCGGCATCCTGGGCTCGGTTTTGATTTGGCTCATCCTGTGGGCGACGCACTTCTACAAGCTCAGCCTGCCCTATGCGCTGCTGTGCGGCGTGGTCGTGTCCATTCTGGGCGTTATCGGCGACCTTATCGAGTCGCGCATCAAGCGCGGTGTGGGCGTCAAGGATTCCGGCAACCTTATCCCGGGCCACGGCGGCATGCTCGATCGTAGCGACTCGCTTATCTTCGGCTGTATCACCGCGCAGCTGTTGCTGATGATCGGAGGCGTGCTGTAATGTCCTTCCAGACGACGTATGGCCCCGATGGACGCCTTCGCGTTGCCATCCTTGGCTGTACGGGCTCTATCGGCACCCAGGCGCTCGATGTGTGCCGCCAGCATGCCGATCGCCTGCAGGTGACGGCGCTGTCCGTTAACTCCAGTACCTCTGAGCTCGTTGCCGCTGCCCGTGAGTTCTCGGTTCCGGCGGTTGCCGTGGCCGATGTCGATCATGGCGATGACGCCGTGCTGCAGGAGTTGCCCGAGGGAACGAAGCTCGGCGTTGGCGCGCAGGCGGTTTGCGAGCTCGCGTGTCGCGACGATGTCGACTGCGTGCTTGTCGCTATTGTGGGCGCCGCCGGTCTCGAGGCGAGCCATGCGGCCTTGACCTCGAATAAGCGCCTTGCCCTTGCCAACAAGGAGTCCCTCGTCGTCGGTGGCGACTTGCTTATGCCGTTGGCGCAACCGGGCCAGCTTATTCCAGTCGACTCTGAGCACTCCGCTATTTACCAGTGCTATCTGGGGGAGGACCCGCGCGAGGCTCATTGTATTTGGCTCACCTGCTCGGGCGGTCCGTTCTTTGGCCGCACACGCGACGAGCTCGATTGCGTGACGCGTGCCGATGCCCTCGCACATCCCACGTGGGCCATGGGTGCCAAGATCACCATCGACTCCGCCACCCTTATGAACAAGGGCCTGGAGCGCATTGAGGCCATGCATCTGTTTAACTGCGACCTCGATTTCATTAACGTGGTCGTGCAGCGTCAGTCCAAGATTCACTCTATGGTCGAGTTCGCCGACGGCTCCGTGATGGCGCATCTCGGTGCTTCCGACATGCGTATTCCCATCCAGTTCGCGTTCTCGTATCCCGAGCGTTGGGATACTCCGGCGCCTCGTATCGATTTTCGCGAGCTGGGGCAGCTCACGTTTGATGCTGCCGACATGGATACCTTCCGCTGTCTGGCACTGGCCGAGCGTGCCGGCAAGACGGGTGGCACCATGCCGTGCGTGCTCAATGCCGCCAACGAGGTCGCCGTCGATGCCTTCCTGCACGATGGCTGCAGCTTTACCGATATCGATCGCATTGTGGAATCCTGCATAGACGCCCACGATATGCAGGCGGTCGATTCGTTTGAGCAGCTTCGCGACATCGATGCGTGGGCGCGTGAAAAGGCTGCGCAGGTGCTCGCTGCAACCCGTTCCTAACCCATAAGGATTGCTTTTTCGTTTTATGGATACTGTTCTGAGCGTTCTCTCATCGGTCTTTTGGGGCCTGCTGATGCTTTCCGTCCTCGTGTTTTTGCACGAGGGCGGCCACTTTTTGGCGGCGCGTGCCTGCGGCGTCCGTGTGACCGAGTTCTTTTTGGGTCTGCCGTGCCGCTTTGACATCCATTACACGTCGCGTCGCATTGGAACCAAGTTTGGCGTGACCCCGCTGCTGCTGGGTGGCTACGCTGCCATCTGCGGTATGGATCCGACCGATGTCTCGTGCTCCGATCGCGTGCTCGCGGCTATCTATCGTCATGGTCGCGTGACCGTGGCCGACCTTGCTGTCGAGCTCGAGCTTTCCGAGGAAGATGTGCTCGAGGCATGCGCCCTTTTGCTAGGCTGGGGCTCCATCGCACCCTGGTATGAGGAAGGGGAGAAGCCCTCGCCGAGCTACTATCCCACCAAATATCAGACGTTGCCGCGAGATACGGCAGGCTATACCACCTTTGATGGTCGCCGTTTCGATCGCGAACATGCGACTGCCGAGGGCGATGTGTGGGAGCTGCCGTGCGGCGAGGCCGAGTTCCTTGCGCAAGAGCGCTCGCACACCTATCTTGGCCAAGGCTTTCTCAAGCGCGCCTTTATGCTGCTCGCGGGCATTATCGTCAATATCATGACGGGTTTTTTGCTCCTTATGAGCATCTATTCCATTGCGGGTGTCACCGTGCCGATGGATACCAACGTGATCGGTCAGGTTGACGAGGGGTCTATTGCCGCCAAAGCGGGTATCGAGGCCGGTGATGCGATCCTTTCGGTTGACGGTGTCTCATGTTCCACTTGGATGGATGTCTACGATGCCATCGGCAAGGCCGCCGGTAAGGACGATATCGCCATCGAGTACGAGCGTGACGGCAAGCAGCATTCGACCACGGTTGCGCTCAAAGAGGACGAGCGCCTAGGTGTGTATGCCTCTGCGCAGGTGGTCCGTTTAGACCCCATCACGTCGGCTCGCCTGTCGTTCTCCTACGTCGTGCAGACAGCGGAGGGCGTGATGCGCCTGCTCCAGCCGCAGCATACGATGGAGATTCTCGATCAGTCTTCTTCGATCGTGGGTATTAGCGTTATGTCCTCACAGGCTGCTGCTGCCGGCCCTGCCACGTTCCTTTCGTTTGCCGCCCTCATTTCGTTCTCGCTTGGCTTTATGAACCTGCTGCCCATCCCACCACTCGATGGCGGCAAGCTGGTCATCGAGATCATTCAAAAGATTGCGGGCCGCGAGCTTCCGCTCAAGGTCCAGACGATTGTGAGCTATGTGGGCATCGCGCTCTTTGCGCTGTTGTTTGTCTATATGCTTCGTTCCGACATCCTTCGATTTATTCTGTAGGGGAGTGTTTGGATTGTCTTTATCCCATCCTTTGCCTCGCGAGTTGACGCGCCCCGTGCATGTGGGCGGTGTGCAGATCGGTGGCGGCGCGCCGGTGGTGGTCCAATCCATGACCTGCACCGATACCGCTGATGCCCAGGCAACGCTTGCGCAAGTGTGCGCGCTGGCGCAGGCTGGCTGCGATATCGTGCGTGTGAGCGTGCCCACCGAGGCCGCGCTTGAGGGTTTCCGCACCATCTGTGCCGAGTCTCCGGTGCCGATTGTCGCTGATATCCACTTTAACCATAAGCTCGCCATTGGTGCCGTTGAGGCCGGTGCCGCCAAGCTCCGCATCAATCCCGGCAACATTGGCGATTGGGCCAAGGTCGATGCCGTGATCGATGCCGCGGGCGCCGCTGGGTGCGCGATTCGTATTGGCGTGAACGCGGGCTCGCTTGAGCAGGATATCGCCGAGCGCGAAGACCTCACGCAGCCCGAAAAGCTCGTGATGTCGAGCGAGCGCTTCGTCAAGCACTTTGAGGATCGCGGCTTTACGAACATTGTGCTTTCGGCCAAGGCCCATAGCGTGCAAACGACGCTCGATACCTATCGAGCCCTGTCACGTGAGATTCCCCACGTTCCGCTTCACCTGGGCGTGACGGAGGCGGGGACCAAGCTCCAGGGCACCATCAAGAGCTCTGTAGGCTTGGGTATCTTGCTTTCCGAAGGCATTGGCGACACCATGCGTGTGTCGCTCACGGCCGATCCGGTTGAGGAGCCGCCGGTCGCCTGGGGAATTTTGCAGTCACTGGGCCTGCGTCGCCGTGGTCCCGAGATTGTCTCGTGCCCCACGTGCGCCCGCTGCCAGGTTAACCTTATTCCCATCGCCGAGGAGGTCACCGAGCGGCTTAAGAACTATTCCGCGCCGCTTTCGATCGCCGTGATGGGATGTGCGGTCAACGGCCCCGGAGAGGCATCTGACGCCGACCTGGGTGTTGCCTGCGGACGTGGTCAGGGCCTGCTCTTTTCGCATGGCCAGATCATTGGTAAAGTAGCTGAGGATCAAATTGTCGACGCGCTGATGGCCGAGGTCGACAAACTTATTGAGGAGAAGTAAATGACTCGAGCAATGTTTATGTCTAAGCTCTATGCGCCGACGCTTAAAGAGGATCCGGCGGACGCTGAGCTCGCCAGCCACCGCCTGCTGCTCCGTGCCGGCATGATCCGCAAGGAGGCCGCCGGTCTGTATTCCTACCTGCCGCTTGCTTGGCGCTCGATCCGCAAGATCGAAAATATCGTTCGCGACGAGATGGACGCCGCCGGCGCCCAGGAGCTCATGATGCCCATTATGGTCGACGCCGAGCTGTGGCGTGAGTCCGGTCGTATCGATGCCTATGGCAAGGAGCTTGTGCGCTTTGACGACCGTCATGGTCGCGAGTTCGTGCTGGGCCCCACGCACGAGGAGACCGTGACTGCCCTGGTGCGCAATGAGTTGCGTTCCTACAAGC
>JAJWXI010000063.1:0-3248 GCA_021641225.1 Collinsella aerofaciens
GCCGAGGATGGCGTGGACTTTATGACCATCCACTGCGGCATCAACAAGTCGGTCACCAAGACCTTTAAGGAGACCGGCCGCCTTATGAACATCGTCAGCCGCGGCGGTTCGCTGCTGTTTGGCTGGATGGAGGTCACCGGCAACGAAAACCCCTTCTACGAGTACTTTGACGAGCTGCTCGAGATTTGCCACGAGTACGACGTGACGATTTCGCTCGGCGACTCCTGCCGCCCGGGCTGCCTCTACGATTCCAACGATGCCACCGAGACCGCCGAGATGATCGAGCTGGGCAAGCTGTGCAAGCGCGCATGGGCCGCCGGCGTCCAGGTCATGGTCGAGGGTCCGGGCCACATGGCGCTCGACGAGATCGCCGCCAATATGAAACTGCAGAAGCGTCTGTGCCACAACGCCCCGTTCTATGTGCTCGGGCCGCTGGTGACCGATATTGGTGTGGGCTACGACCACATCACCGCCGCCATCGGTGGCGCCATCTCCGCCAGCTCCGGCGCCGACTTCCTGTGCTATGTGACGCCCGCCGAGCACCTGTGCCTGCCCAACGCCCAGGACGTGCTCGACGGCCTCATGGCTACCAAGATCGCCGCACACGCCGCCGATATCGCCAAGAAGGTGCCGCACGCCCGCGACATGGACGACAAGATGGGCCAAGCACGCCGCAAGCTCGACTGGGACGCCATGTGGAAGTGCGCGCTCGACCCGGTCACCGGTAAGAAGCGCTACGAGGAATCCCCCGCCGCCACCGAGGGCACCTGCACCATGTGTGGCAAGATGTGCGCCGTCCGTACCGTCAACAAGGTGTTCGAGGGCACGACGATCGATCTAGGCATGGAGGATTAGCTTTTTCGAGATAATCGCCACCAAGCCCGCCGCAACGCCCGTCAATTGTTGACATGTGAACATTTGCTTACATTTGCGTAAAGATTGCATCGCCCGCCCGGGTTCGGAATACAGCCGGCCCGGGCATCTTTATAATGCAGACTTAAAGACCCATTTGAATCCGACCGGACAAGGGAGTGAGCATGGATCGCAGTAAGGTACCTGCCGTTCTATCCATCGCGGGATCCGATTCCAGCGGCGGTGCCGGTATTCAGGCCGACATCAAGACCATCACGGCGCATCGTCTGTATGCCGAGACGGCCATCACCGCCATCACCGCGCAAAACACACTGGGCGTCACCGCCGTGCAGGATATCTCGCCAGATATCGTAGCCGCGCAAATTGACGCCGTCTTTGACGATATCCGCCCGAGCGCCGTCAAGATCGGCATGGTTTCTTCTGTCGAGATTATCGAAGTCATCGCCGACCGCCTGAGCGCCTGGAACGCAACGAACGTGGTCGTCGACCCCGTCATGGTCGCCACCTCGGGCGCGCGCTTGATTGCCGAGGATGCCTCCGAGGCACTCACCCGCCGCCTGTTCCCGTTGGCAACGGTCATCACCCCCAACATTCCCGAGGCTATGGCGCTGCTCGACTACGAGGTCGATTCCGAGCGCACACAGCAAAATGCCGCTATACTCCTCACCCGCCGCTTTGGCTGCGCAGCCTTGGTTAAGGGCGGTCATTTTGTCAACGAGGCCAACGACGTACTGGCCGAGCCTGCGCCCCTCGATGACGAGGGCAACCACCTGGGTGATCCGCTCACTACGTGGTTTCGCCACAAGCGCATTGAGACCGATAACACGCACGGCACCGGCTGTACACTCTCATCCGCCATCGCTTGCGCGCTGGCCCAGGGCATGGAACTTGCCGACGCCATCAACGCCGGCAAGGCCTACCTAACAGGCGCCCTCGCCGCAGGTTTCGACATGGGCAAAGGCTCCGGTCCCGTCAACCACATGTGGCAGTATTAGGCCCAAAACCACCACATTGAGGACAGGCACCTTTGTGGTGGTTTTTCCATTTTGACGTCTAGTCGTCGGCAAGCCGAATACCCAGCAGACCCGACAACGCCAGCGCTTGCTCCGTGTTGACCGTCAGGCCGCGCAGCTCATGGTAGTTGCTCGAAACAATGGGCGCCGCAAACGTGCAGCGCGACACATCCACGCCGGAAAGCGGGGTCTTAAACACATCGACGTGCGTCAGGTCGCAGCCGTCTAGGCGCAACTGCCCCAGCTTGGCGCCCTGGAGTGTCGCCTCGATCAGACGCGTATCGCGCGCCGCCAGGGGCCCGATGCGTCCTTCCGAGAGGTTCGCGTAGCTCAAATCACACGATGCAAACGACACGCTCGACAGGCGCGCCTTGAGCAAGTTGAGTCCCGGTGCCGAGCAGTCAACAAAGTCGCAGCGATTGAGCCAGCAACCCTCCATGTTGCAGCGGATAAAGCGGCAGCCGCGAAACACGACGTCGCGAAGCGTCGAGCCGCTCCAGTCGACGCCATCGAACATACAGGATCGAAATACGACGCCATCGAAGGTCGCGCCGTTCGCCACGTCGTAGGCAAGATCCAAATCCTCAAAAGCGGTATTGGAGACGAGCTCATCGCCCTCGGCAAACAGGTCGATGAGCTCGTCCATGCCCACATGGCAACCGATCCGCTCGTTGACACGGGCAAAACCACCACAAAGGCGCCTGTCCCCTTTGTGGTGGTTTGGGGTCATGCTACTCACCGAGCATCTCTTGGAGCTTGGCCGCCACGGCGTGGCCCAGGCTCTCGTGGCCCTCGGGCATCATATGCAGATAGTCGATATCGCCCGGCTCGGCAAACTCGGCGGCATTCAAAAAGTCGCAGCCAAACTGCTCGGCCACGTGCGCATAGTACTCGCCAAAATGCTCAGATGCCTCAACGGAATGCTCGTCAAAGTCGGTCATATACACATCGGCGATCTGCGGCTTGATCTTGATAGGAGCCATCAGCAGGATGCGCGGGCAAGGCGCAGCGTCGGTCCACGGAAACGCGCGGACGGCGCGAATCAGCGCCATGGCGCCACGGGCGATATCGGAAGCTGTCACGTTAAAGACCGTCTTACAGTCGTTGGTGCCCAGCATGATCACAATGGCGTCCAGCGGCTTATGAGCCTCGAGCAGCATCGGAAGCGCGCGAATGCCGTTGAGGTTAGTGTCCAGATGGCACATATCGTCGCGTACCGTCGTGCGGCCGTTGAGGCCTTCCTCAATCACATGCCAGCCATCGCCCAGATCATGCTGCGCCACGCCGCACCAACGCACATCCTGCGCATAGCGCACCGCAGTGCCATCGCGCATACCAGCCGGATCATAGCCATAGGTGTTG
>JAJWXI010000063.1:3348-9379 GCA_021641225.1 Collinsella aerofaciens
ATAGCGCACCGCAGTGCCATCGCGCATACCAGCCGGATCATAGCCATAGGTGTTGCTGTCACCAAAGCACAGAACGTTTTTCATCGTAAGCTCCCCACTCAATAAAAAGCCGACGGGAGCAGCCCCCGTCGGCTCGGTATATCGCATCACGCGCACCATTTACAGGTACTTGCGCCAGTCGTCGTCATCCTCGTCATCCTCGGCAGCGGCCTGAGCCTGCTCGGCGGCACGGGCGGCTGCGGCGCGGGCGGCAACCTGAGCATAGGACTCCTCGTTGCGCTCGGGGAAGTTTGCCAACACGTGCTCGAACTTGGCGAAGTCCTCGTCCCAGCGCGTAGAGGGCACGGCAAAGAAGACCTGCTTGACCTTGAAGTCGCCCGATGCGAGCTCTTTGCGGAAGAGCTCGGCCACGGCCTCGGCATCAAAGCCGTTGTTGTCGCAGCCCCATGCGCCCAGCACGAGCTTCTCGCGGCCCAACTCGTCGCAGATGGCGAGCACAAAGCGGATACGGTCGCGCAGAGCATCCAGCAGAGCATCGTCGCTCACGCGATACTCCTGGCGGGCACGCCTAACGTTGGGCGCGGCGGCCACGATCACGTCGGCGTAGGCATGCACGTGGTTGCGGTCGAAGCGCACCGCAGGCACCACCAGGGCGCGGTTACGATAGAGCTCGCAGTTGATGTTGCGGCGACGGTTCTCGCCGTACCACTTACGCTGCTTATCGAGAACGTTGTACAGATACGAATCGGCGCACAGCGTGGCCTCCTGGCCCAGATAACCCTGAATATATCCACCGCCCGGATTGGTAAACGAGGCAAAGGCGAGCACGGCCATGTCGCAGAACTGCGCATAGCCGCGACCGTTATCGAGGATTGCCTGCGTGGCGGAGGCATCAAGCACAGTGACCTCGGGCAGGACCGGAGCGGGCTCCTCAGCAGGCGCGGGCTCGGTCTCCGCAGGCTCCTCGGCGGGCGCAGACTCGGCTTCGGTGGCCTCCTCGACGGGCTCGGGCGCCACCTCGACATCGACAGCGGCCTCGACGTCCTCGGCAGCTTGCTCCTCAGCAGCCGCTGCCTTCTGAACCTTGGCCTTCATCGCCGCGACAAAGCCGGCGGGCATGCCGTCAAACTCGCGAACACCGGCAAGCGAACGCTCGATATCCTTGGCGAACGCTTCGGACACAGTCGCCACATGGCGCTCGGCGGCCTTGGCACGGGCCTCGCGCTTGGGATTGGGCTGACCCGCTCGGTTGGACCTGCGGTTACGGTTCCTGTTGTCGACGTCTGCCATAAGTGGTCACCTTTCCTGTCGCTGCCGCTATCGGCTTTTCCCATCCATGATACCCCGCCGCTACAAAAAAGACGGCCCCGCAGGACCGCCTTTCACATCGTTTTACCGCGTCCGACAAGAAACGCTGCAATCCCCCGCGCTAGTCGCGACGACCAAGGATGTTCAGAATGCGCAGGAACACGTTGATAATGTCCACGAACAGATTAGACGCCATGAGCACCGCATTGGGCAGCGTGGGCGGCACCGTCGTGGCAACATAGGTGTCGTAGCCAATAAAGCCGGCGAACACCACGATCACGATCAGGTCGGTGATGGTCTGCGAGACGCCCATAAACATCAGCACGATCTCAACCAGAATAGTGGCGAGCAGAATGCCAAAGCCGATGCCATATACGCGCTGGAAAAACTTGGGGAACGTCACGCCCAAGGCGCCAAAGACAAAGGTGATGGCGGCCGTGGCGATAAAGGCAGTGTTGATGGTGGGCAGGTCGTAGTTGGCAAGGCCAAACGACGCGGTCAGGCCAAAGGTACTCGCAAAGATTACGTAGCCCACAAGGGACAGACCCACGGACTGCTTGCCCGCAGCAGCCGACATCATGACCATGCCGACGATGGTTAAAATAAACGAGCCAAAGACCAGTGGCAGGGCGGCGCCGCTCATCATCATGCGGGCAAACGCCATGGTGCTCGTAAAGTAGGCGCCGGCGCCCATGGCGCAAAAGCCCAAGAAGATGAGGGCGGACATGGCAAGATTGTACGCGCGCGGCGACATCTCCTTGGCGCGGCTTGCGCCGGTCTCGATGGGGCCGTTCTGATAGCCCTGGATATCGTTCATACTTCGTCCTTTCAAAAAGCGCCACAACAGCGCCGTAGGTGACAAGATTCCTGCCATTGTACCCGAATGCCGCGCGCTCTTACCTGCGGCGCTCGCCCTCGAGCGTACGATCAAAAGCCCAGACCCACCAACGCATCACGTGCGCCTGCGAGCCGTCCGCCCGCTCACGCGTTTGGTCCTCCAGATACAACTCGGTCGCATGTCCGCCAAAACGTACCTTATAGGTTGCCGTACGAATGCCGTGAACCGTCAGGCCAAACCCGGTGGTCGAGATAATTTCGTCGATCGTAAAACAACGGCCGTCGACCCAGCAGACGGTGACCGGCACAACCTGTCCGCCCGCGAGGATGCGAGCCACGACGTCCACATACTGCTTGTGCACGCGCCGAGTTTTGCCGTCTGTCTGTCGATATTCCATGCCTCCTATTATCGAACGCATGTTTGCATGTTGTAAAGCGAACAGGCTGTGGTTTTGGGGTGTCGGAGCGATCGCATGTGTCCGCATGGCGTGTTAGCAAAAAGAACACCCGCGGTCAACAGGGATAATATTCAATTTTAGTGCCAAAAAATTCACTGCTCCCATCAGAACTCGGTAAAGAAACCCGCAGGAGGTGATACGATTTATCATGTTTCTGTAACGTGCCTGCAAACTTCGAGAAAGCCATATATGGACGTAACGTTCTCAACCTTCCTCGGCCAACTTGTGTCGAACCCAGTCCTTGCCGTCACCGTGATCCTCGCGCTCGGCGCCATCTTCGTCAACGGATGGACCGACGCGCCCAACGCCATCGCGACCTGCGTCACCACGCGCTGCATGCCCGCCCGCGCCGCCATCCTCATGAGCGCCGCATTCAACTTCTTGGGCGTGCTCATCATGACGCACTTTAACGCGAGCGTCGCCAACACCATCTCACATATCGTCGACTTTGGCGGAAACAGTACCATGGCACTCGCCTGCCTGTGCGCGGCACTCTTCTCCATCGTCGTCTACGGCGCCACAGCGTCGCGTTTTGGCATCCCCACCTCGCAAAGCCACAGCCTTATCGCCGGCCTGACCGGTGCCGCTATCGCCCTCGGCGGCGCGAACAGCGTCAACGTCCACGAGTGGATGAAGGTCATCTACGGCCTGGCGCTCTCCATCGGCCTGGGCTTTGTCATGGGCTGGGTCCTGTGCAAACTCGTTTCTATCCTTTTCGCCGCCGCCAACAGGCGACGCGCCAACGTCTTCTTTAAATACGCTCAGATCGCAAGCGCTGCGGCCATGAGCTTTATGCACGGCGCGCAGGATGGACAGAAGTTCATCGGCGTGCTCTTTTTAGGCGTGGCCTTTGCCAGCGGCCAGACGAGCGTCGGCGATGCCGGCATCCCCATCTGGATTATGCTGCTGTGCTCGGCCACCATGGGCATCGGCACCAGCGTGGGCGGCGAGCGCATCATCAAATCCGTTGGCCAGAGCATGGTCAAGCTCGAAAAGTACCAGGGCTTCTCCGCCGACCTGGCGGGCGCCGCAAACCTGCTGCTTGCCACGCTCACCGGCATCCCCGTGTCCTCCACTCACATCAAGACCTGCGCCATCATGGGCGTCGGCGCCGTCAAGCGCCTCTCGGCCATCAACTTCGGCGTAGTCAAGGACATGATGTTCACCTGGTTCTTCACCTTTCCCGCCTGTGGACTCATCAGCTTTGTCATGGCCAAGCTGTTCATGATGTTCATCTAGTCAAACCGAGCGTCCATCCGGACCGTAATACTTCGCCCACCCGTCTTCGCCTCGAAAGGACCCACCCATGGCAAAGAAACCCGATTCGTTCTACTTCGATAACTACGTCGCCTGCGCCGACCTCGCCGTTCAGGCAGCCGAGCTGCTCACCAAGATTTTTGAGAACTTCGATCCTGCAAAGATTCACGATATGCTCGACAAGATGCACGCGATCGAGCATGCGGCAGACAAGAAGCACCATGAGCTCGAAGACGCCCTGCTCACCGCCTTTATCACCCCGCTTGAGCGCGAGGACCTGGATCTGATGAGCTGCTCGCTCGACACCGTGCTCGACCGTATCGAGGGCGTCGTGCAGCGCGTCTACTTCACCAACATCCAGAGCATCCATCCCGACGCCATCGTCATCGCCCACAAGGTGACCGACGCCTGCCGCGCCATGAAGGACCTGATGGTCGAGTTGCCTAACTACCGCAAGTCCAAGACGCTGCGCGAGCTCGTCATCCAGATCAACACCATCGAGTCCGAGGCCGACGAGCTCTATATCAACGCCATGCGTAACCTGCACGTTAACGGCAAGGACCCGCTCGAGGTCATCGCTTGGCGTGACGTGTACGCCTTCCTGGAGTACTGCGCCGACTGCTGCGAGAATGTGGCCGATGTCGTGGATTCGATTGTCATGAAGAACAGTTAATTGGGGGTGCGTGTCCCGGCGGCGAAGGGCCGGCCACGGTTTGCTTTCTCACTCCGGCTGCTTTGCAGAGTCGTTCGAAAGTAAACCGTGGCCGGCCCTTCGCCTTACGTATCACCATTGGGAACTTTGGCTGATAGTTGTAGCGCAATGGGGGTTTGGCTGAAGGGACCTTTGGTACCCGTTCGGACACTTTGGCCCTTGATGAACGTTTGGCCGATTGCTGCTTTGGGTACTCTTTGGGTTACTTTGGGTTTGTTTGATTTTTAATTTTAGGAGGGCTTGTATGTCTTATTTGGATCTGGCTCGTGGTCGGTATTCTTGTCGTTCTTTTGAGGACCGTCCTGTTGAGCAAGCTATTGTGGATGCCATTGTTGAGGCTGGGCGTATTGCTCCTTCTGCTTGTAATAATCATCCAGCCCGTGTGATGGTGCTGGATACGCCTGAGCTGTTGGAGAAGGCTGCTGCTTGTCAGCCTCGGTTTGCTCGTGATGGGTCTATCTTTGGGGCTCCGCTTGTCTTCCTTATTTGCAGCGTTACCGAAGACGCTTGGGTGCGCCCGTATGACCAGATGAATTCCAGTGAAATCGATACGTCCATCGTGTGTGATCAGATGATGATGGAGGCCACCGAGCAGGGCCTGGGAACGTGCTGGGTATGCCATTTTAAGCCTGAGGTAGCACTGGAGCAGTTCAATCTGCCCAAGGGCGTCTATCCCTATCACATGCTCGTCTGTGGCTATCCCGCCGACCACATCGCCGATCCCGAGCATCGCGAGGCCCGCACCATTCCCCTCTCCAACTTCCTCCTCAAGTAGTTTTTGGCACATGCCCTAAAACCTACCTTTTACCGCTCACCCATTTGCCGAGTTCTGCGCCACTATGTGCAGGGCTCGGTTTTTTATGATGCGCACCCCTGCACACCCTGCACAGTCACAAAAAAGGACCCGCAAGCTGCGGGTCCTTTCGAGACACTAAATTGTAGGCCGAATGCTAGTCCAGGTCGTCGGCGGCAAAGTTGTCGATCGGGGCGAAGGGATCGGCCACGGGGACAACCGGGTCAGCGACGGGCAGCGGCTCGGCGGGAACAGTCACCGCAGGAGAAGCGGCAGAACCGACCGGCGTGGAGGCCATGAGGTCGGCCGGGAAGGAGTTCTGGGCATCGTCCATGAAGTGCTGGATGAGCTTGAGGTACTCGGCCTTGAACTCCTCGCGGGAAGCCTTGAGACGATCGATTTCCTCGAGCTCGGCCTGCTTCTCGGTCAGAGCCTGGCGGATAACCTCGCGGGCCTTAGCGTCAGCCTCGTTGCGGATACGCTCAGCGTTCTCGTTGGCATCGTTGACGATGGTCTCAGCGGTCTGCTGGGCAGCGATCAGGGCAGCGGAAATCTGGCGCTCCTGAGCGGAGAAGTCAGGGGCGGGAGCAGCCACGGGGGCGGCAGGAACGGCTTGGGCGGTGGCATCCTGAGTCTGGGCAAGCTGAGCCTGCGCATCGGCAAGCT
>JAJWXI010000003.1:0-5660 GCA_021641225.1 Collinsella aerofaciens
GCCTCGTTGCAGGCAAGGGCCAGCGTGTGACCATCGACCAGGTCGAGCGAGCTCTTGCCGCGCAGACGGTCAACACCAGAGCGCGCGACCACGATGTTGTCGAAGCCCTCGGTCTTATAGCCTTCGATGATCACCACGTCGACATCGTTGTAGCGCGACAGCAGCTCGCGCGCGGGCATCTCGTCCTCCTCGCGCGTGTCGGCGTACTCCGCCCAGCGCGTGGCGCAGATGAGGCCCACGTGCTTGGATCCGGCCTGGTGATGGCGCCAGGTGTCCTTAGCGGGCACATCGATATCAAAGCCGTGGTGCCCGTGATGCTTGAGCGAACCCACGCGCAGGCCGCGGCGGGTGAGCTCGGCGATAACCTTCTCGACGAGCGTGGTCTTGCCCGAGTTTTGGTAGCCGATAAACGCGATCGCAGGGACGGCCGGGGCCGGAGCTGCGGGCGCGATGGCGACGGATGCGCTCGCGGGTGCGTTACCGTCTGCGGCGGCAGCCTCAACAGCAGCGGCCTGACGTTCGGCACGATCCCACACGCCCGAGCGGCCGCCTTCCTTGTGCAGCAGGCGCACGTCGACGATCTCCATGCCGCGATCTACCGCCTTGCACATGTCGTAGATGGTCAGACACGCGGCGCTCGCTCCAGTCAGAGCCTCCATCTCGATACCCGTCTTTCCCGTTACGCCGGCCGTGACCAGCACGTGAAAGCCAACCTGCCCGTCCGCGCGCGCCGGCGCCCAGCCCTCGGGCACGTCCTCGGCCGGCGTCCCCGCCGCAGCGATGGGCGCAATGTCGCACTTGCTCTTGGTAATGAGCAGCGGATGGCACATGGGGATGATGTCGCTTGTGCGTTTGATGGCCATAATGCCCGCCACGCGCGCGCAAGCAAGCACGTCGCCCTTTTTGGCGCGGTCCTGCAGCACCATAGCCTGCGTCTCGGGATGCATGAGGATAGTGCCCTCGGCGATAGCAATGCGATGGGTCTCGGCCTTGTCGGACACGTCGACCATGCGCACCTCACCCTTGGCGTCCACGTGCGTCAGCTCGTCACGGCGGGCGTCGCGGGCGGGCTCGGTAGCAGCGCTGGCAGTCGGCTGCGCGGACGCGTCGGCGTTGCCAGCATTCGCCGCAGCCGTGGCTTTGTGGGCAGACATCGCGGCCCTGCGAGCGGCCTTGGTGGCATCGGCGTACCTGCTCTTGGCCATATGATCATCCTCCGATTTGGGACATAAATCGTTGCGTGCCCTCAATTATCGCGTGTTCCTGCGGTTTGTGGGCCACGGCATCGCGCCAAATCGAAAGTACCTGCATATCATCACCACGGCGCAGCGCCTCACGCACCGAATACTCGGCATCGCTGAACAGGCACGGACGCACGTTGCCATCGGCCGTCAGGCGCAGGCGGTTGCAATTCGCACAAAAATGGTTGGACATGGCGCTGATGAAACCGACCGTTCCCGCCGCGCCCGGAAAGTGCCAGTAGCGCGCAGGGCCCGCGCCGGCAGGAGCGTCGTTGATGTCGAGCGGCTCGAGCTCGCCCAGTCCCGCCGTGGTGGCCCCGGCATTGATGCGCGCCCGCAGCTCGTCGCTCGGCACGGTGTCGCTCGCGTCCCACAGCTCGGGATTGAGCGTGGGCGCATGCGGGTCCACAGCGCAATGCGAGCTCGTGCGCTCGTCACCGATGGGCATGTATTCGATAAAGCGCAGGTGGATGGGTCGGTCGAGCGTGAGCCGCGCAAGGGCCGCCACATCCTGGTTGAGTCGGCGCACCACAACGCAGTTGACCTTAACGGGCTCAAAGCCCCAAGCCAGCGCCGCGTCGATGCCGGCCATGGTCTGCTCGAGTCGACCCAGGCGCGTGATCTTTCCAAAGAGCGTAGGGTCGAGCGTGTCGAGCGAAATGTTGACGCGGTTAAGACCGGCGTCTTTGAGCTGCGGCGCCAGCTTGGGCAGCAGGGCGCCATTGGTGGTGAGCGAAATGTCCTCGATCTGCGGAATCGCGCGGATATCACGAATGAGCGGAATAATACGGCGGCTGACCAGCGGCTCGCCGCCCGTCAGACGCACGCGGCGAATGCCCTCCCCCGCCACCAAGCGCACAAAGCGGGCGATTTCCTCAGCGCTGAGCAGCTCGTCGTGCGCGCGGGGCGCCACGCCATCGGCCGGCATGCAGTAAATGCAGCGGAAATTGCACTTGTCGGTAACGGCAATGCGCAGGTAGTTGATGTCGCGGCCAAAGCCGTCATGTTGCACGCGCCCGTCCACGCGGCCCTCCCCTCACGCGGCGTTTTATTCTTCGGAAAACATAATACCCCACGAGAGAATCATGCCGACACCCGTACGACAGGACAGGTCGTTTCAAGCGAAACGGGCTTTCCAAACCCATCCTCAGCACAGACCATCACAACATTCGATGCTTTTCCCGTTTTTGGCGAAAAACGTCGAATGTTGTGATGGTTTGCCTGCCCACGGCACCCCGTAGAAGGGCCGGAACGCCCCTAAAGGCCGCCGTCCCAGTGCCGAATCACGAATTCTCGCAGGTCGTTCTGCCGTTTCTGGAACGCTTCGCTTCGGTCGCACTTGAGGCCCATAGCGAGCGCGATGGCATTCATCGCCCGATGCAATTGCAGTTGATGGGCAAACTGAGTCCCGGTGAGGACGATCATCCTAAAGCCCAGCGCGCTCAGTACGGTCATACGCTCCGCATCCGACGCGCTGCGCTGTTTATCAAGATGGTCCGAACCGTTGTATTCAATCCCCGTACCGCTCGCAGGTGCATATACATCGATCTCGAAATACCCAGCCTTAGCGAGATATTTGAACTCGTTGGGAACATCGACCCGATGGTTGAGCTCGATCTTGGCGTATCCCAGCCCGCCTTGGGAACGCTTCGCGACGACCATGATCGCGGTGGCCGTCTCCATGGGCGACCGCGCACCATCGTGCACGCGTTTGAGCACGGCAGCCGCACGTGTAGCCCCCTGACGAGATCGGTTCTCATCGCAATAAGCGATCAAGTCGGTAACGGTATACCTCTGCCCCATCTCGATATAATCGCCTGACGACAAATGATTCAAATGGTATCGGGCGCAGATTTCATACCCATATTCCAGCTGCTCGGACTCACTCATCCACGAACCCGCCTGGACAAAACACATGGCCTCATCAACCACCAAGAGACCCTCTGCTACCTCGATGAGATGGTCCGAAGGAATGGGCACCCCAAACACATGTCGTCGGAGACCCGCCGGCCGAGAGCGTTCAAAATCGAAGCTGACCAGCGTATCGATACGATCGAGCTCCTCATGCGGGATGCCAAGTGAGGCCAGATAGTCGGCAACGATCTCGACCGCCGTAGATATTCTCAGCCCCTTGGCATCTAACCCCAGTTTGGGCAGGCCCGCGGTCGGCTGCGCCTCGTCGGCGATCGAGTCCTCATCGTATAGACTGCTTGCTCGCGAAAGCGGCTCAGATGGGCGCGCCACATTGTGGTACAGCCAGGCAGTCTTATGGGACAGGACGATCGGCAGGTCCATGAGCCCTCCAATGGGTCGGATAACCAACCTTATTCCCCTGCTCGCGGATTCGCACACCTTCGCATGCAAGTTAGAGATTCCACCCGATCGGATGGCAGAAAAACCGTCCCAACATTCGATGCTTTTCCCGATATTGGCAAAAAACGTCGAATGTTGGGACGGTTTGAGGCGAGGTGAGAGGCACGGAGGGATCAAAGCATCGTGCTCGAACGGGTTAATCCAACTCTTTTAAGCCATGCGCGAGCTGCCAGTATTCGCCGTGCTGGGCGAGCAGCTCCTCGTGCGTGCCGCGCTCGATGATGCGGCCGTGTTCGAGGACCATGATGGCGTCGGCGTCGCGGACGGTGGACAGGCGGTGCGCGATCATAAACGTGGTGCGTCCGCGCATGATGCGGTCCATACCGCGCTCGATGAGCTTTTCGGTGCGCGTGTCGATGGAGCTCGTAGCCTCGTCCAGGATGAGCACCGGCGGATCGGCCACGGCCACGCGCGCAATGGCGAGCAGCTGGCGCTGGCCCTGCGACAGGTTGGCACCGTCGGCCGTGACCGGCGTGTCGTACCCTCTCGGCAGGCGGCGGATAAACGAATCCGCGCAGGCGGCCTCGGCGGCGGCGCGCACTTCCTCGTCAGTCGCGTCGAGCTTGCCAAAGCGAATGTTCTGCGCAATGGTGCCGCTAAACAGGTGCGTGTCCTGCAGCACAATGCCGAGCGACCCGCGCAGGCTGGCCTTGGCAATGTGCTTGACGTCGATGCCGTCGTACGTGATCTCGCCGTCATCGACCTCGTAGAAGCGGTTGATGAGGTTGGTGATGGTCGTCTTTCCGGCGCCCGTCGAACCCACAAAGGCGATTTTCTGTCCCGGCTTGGCAAACAGGTTGAGGTCCGTGAGCACACGCGTGCCCGGCACGTAGGAAAAGTCCACGGCATGGAAGCGCACGTCACCGGCAAGCGGGACAAGGCCGGTCACAAGCTCGGTGCCATCGGCGGCCACTGCACGGCCCGATTCGTCAACGGCAGCCACGTCGTGCAGGTGCCCGTACGTGCCCACGCCACGGCCCTCGGGAATCTTCCACGCCCACGCGGATTCGCCCGTCTGCACCAGCTCCACGCAGCCCTCGTCCACCTCGGGCTCAAGGTCCATCGCGGCAAACAGGCGCTCGGCACCGGCCAGCGCGTTGAGCAAGAAGTTGCCCAGCTGCGTGAACTGGTTGATGGGCATGGCCGCCTGACGTACAAAGACCAGGTAGCTCGCGAGCGCGCCCACGTCGGCCAGGCCGTTGATGCAGAGCATGCCGCCCGCCACCGCAACGATCGCGTAGTTGGCATACCCGATCACCACGGTCATGGGCACCATCGAGTTGGCGTAGGCCTGCGCGGCGCCACCGGTGCGGCGCAGTTCCTGGTTGCGCGCGTCAAAACCGGCAACGTTAGCCTGCTCGTGGTTAAAGACCTTGATGACCTTTTGGCCCGAGACCATCTCCTCGACATATCCGTCCAAGTCGCCGAGGGATGCCTGCTGGGCGGCAAAGAAACGCTTGGAGCGAATACCCGAGTAGCGCGCGTACAGAACAATGGCCGCGTCGCACACAAGCGTGATAATCGTGAGCTGCCAGTTGAGGATGATGAGCATGGCCGTGGTGCCGATCACCTGGATGGTCGCCTGGATCACGTTGGCAAAGCTGTTGTTGAGCGCCTCGGAGACGGTGTCGACGTCGTTGGTGAAGAAGCTCATGATGTCGCCCGAGCGCGTGCTGTCGAAATAGCTGAGCGGCAGCGTCTGGATATGCGCGAACAGGTCGCGGCGGATGTCGGACACCACGCGCTGGGCTGCGCGCACCATAATCTGCGAGTAACCCAGGGCCGAGAGCACACCCGCGGCATAGATGGCAGCTGTAAAGAGAACCTGCTTGGTGAGCAGTTCCTCCCCGCCCGTAGCCAGGCCGTTGACGATGGGGCGCACCATGTAGGTGCCGGCAAGGCTTGCGATGGCGGCGATAGAAGCGAGCACACCTACCGCAAGCAGCGAGAACTTGGCATGGCCCATGTAGCTGAGCAGGCGGCGGAGCGTCTGCCCCAGATTGGCCGGACGGGCCTGAGCTGATGTCTTAGGCATGGCGCTCACCT
>JAJWXI010000003.1:5760-11413 GCA_021641225.1 Collinsella aerofaciens
ACCACAATGCGATCGGCATCCATCACGCTCGCGATGCGCTGGGCGATGATGATCACGGTCGTATCGGGAATCTGTGCGATGTGCTCGCGGATCTTGGCGTCGGTCGCCATATCGACCGCGCTGGTCGAGTCGTCAAAAATAAGCACGCGCGGATGCTTAAGCAGCGTGCGCGCGATGCACAGGCGCTGTTTCTGCCCGCCAGAAACACCGGCGCCGCCTTGGCCCAACTCGCCGTCCAGCCCGCCGATGCGGTCCAGGAACTCGTCCACGCACGCCGCGCGGCAGGCACGCAGCAGCTCCTCGTCGGTGGCATCGGGCGCGCCCCACTGCAGATTCTCGCGCACGGTGCCCGTAAACAGCACGTTCTTTTGCAGCACAATGCCCACGACGTCGCGCAGGGCGGCCAGGTCGTAGTCGCGCACGTCACGCCCACCCACGAGCACGGCGCCCCCGGTCGCGTCGTACAGGCGCGCGATGAGCTGCACGAGCGAGCTCTTGCCCGAGCCCGTGCCGCCAAGCACGCCCACCGTGGAGCCCGGCTCAACACGAAGGTCGATATGCTCGAGCACATCCTCGGCAGCATCCGCGCGGTACTTAAACGACACATCGCGGAACTCGACGCTTCCATCGGCGACCTCGCGCACGGCCGCGTCTGCCGCGGGCGCTTGGATGAGCGACTGCTCGTCAATCACCCGCGAGATGCGCTCCACGCTAGCGAGTGCGCGCGTAAGCAGCAAAAACACGTTGGAGATCATCATGAGCGAGTTCATGATCAGCAGCACGTAGCTCATAAAGCCCGTGAGCGAACCCACGCCCAGCTCGCCGGCGATAATCATGCGCCCGCCGATCCACAGGATGGAGATGGCGGCCACATACATCGACAGTTGAAACACCGGCAGGTTGAGCACGGCGTTGCCGAAAGTCTTCGTCGCCGTGTGCGCAAGCTCGGTATTGACGGCATCGAACTTGGCTTCCTCGTGCTCGGCGCGCACATACGCCTTAACGGCACGCACGGCGGTGAGGTCCTCCTGCACCACGCCGTTGAGGTGGTCCATCGAAGTCTGCAGCTGACGGTAGAGCGGGCTCACACGGTAGGTGATGACGCCCAGCACTATTGCCAGCACGGGCAGGATAATCGCGAAGACCGTGGCGAGTGGGCGCGACAGAACCAGGGCATAGACCAGACCGACGATGAGCGTCACCGGTCCGCGCACCATGGGGCGAAAGCCGTTGCCGATGGCATTTTGGATGACGGTGATGTCGGTGGTCATGCGGGTGACAAGCGAGCTGGCGTCGTAGTTATCCAGGTTGCCAAAGGCGAGCGTCTGAATCTTGCGATACTCGGCCTCGCGCAGATTGGCGCCCAGACCCGAAGCCACGCGAGCGGATGTGCGGGCATAACCCAGGCCCAGTACCAGTGAAAACGCAGCACACACCAGCATGCACGCGCCCTGCAACAGCATATAGTTGACGTCACCCGTGGGCACGCCCACATCGATGATGTTGGCCATGATGACCGGGATAAACAGCTCGAGCGCGGTCTCGACCGAAACGAACATCACGCCGAGTATGGCATCGCGACGGTATGCCCCCAAATAGGAAAACAAGATTTTGAGATTGCGCACGCAGGTTCATCCCCCATCAAACGTTGTTCGCAAACGCACGTATTATTGCGCGCCGAGCGATAGTGTCAAGTGTTCCGAAATCGATTTCTACAAGGCCGGCGCAGGCGCTAAGCCCGCGCGGCGCGTGCCCGTATTCAAATGGAAATGATTGAAGGCGCGATTTTTTTTCGCCCACCGCCAACATAAACCTTGACTCTACAATCGTTGTAGGGTTTTCACTACACTGGTACGCAAACGAACCAAGCCAGAAAGTGCCCTGCCCATGGAACACGACCTCACACGCGGCAATGTCCTCAAGACCATCGCGGTCTTCGCCCTGCCCTATATGCTCTCGTACTTTTTGCAGATGCTCTACGGCATGGCCGACCTGTATTTTATCGGACAGTTTAGCGGCGCCGCCGGCATCACCGCTGTGGGCAACGGCGCGCAGACGCTCTATATCATTACCGTGACGCTCGTGGGCCTGGCCATGGGAACGACGGTCATCGTCGGCCACGCCGTGGGTTCGCGCCGCTTCGATCGCGCCGAGGCAGCCATCGGCAACACCATCACGCTCTTTATGGGTGTCTCGATAGTGTTGGCCGCCGTCCTGCTCGCACTGTGCCCGCAAATCGTGGCCCTCATCGGCACGCCGGCCGAAGCGGTCGAGGGCACTGCCGCCTACCTGCGCATCTGCTTTATCGGCATTCCGTGCATCGCCGCGTACAACATCCTTTCGGCTATCTTTCGCGGCCTGGGCGATTCGCGCTCGCCCACGTACGTGATCGGCGTGGCGTGCGCCATCAACATCGCGCTCGACTTTCTGTTCATTGGCCACATAGGGCTCGGCCCCGTGGGCGCGGCGCTCGGCACAGTGATCGCGCAGACGGCAAGCGTGGCGCTTGCGCTCGTGTGGCTCAAGAGCCGCCGCACGAACATCCACGTCAAACGCAGCGACCTGCGCCCCCAGCCCGAGGTGCTCGGCAGCATTCTTAAGATCGGCGTGCCCGTGGCCGTGCAGGACGGCTGCATCCAGGTGGCGTTTATGTTTATCACCGTCATCGCCAACCACCGCGGCCTGGTCGACGCCGCCGCCGTGGGCTTGGTCGAGAAGATGATCAGCTTTTTGTTCATTGTGCCGAGCTCCATGGGTGCCACCGTCAGCGCGCTCACGGCGCAAAACGCCGGCGCAGGCAAGGGCGACCGCGCGCGTCAGGTGCTCAAGGATGCCATGACCATTTCGGTGGTATACGGCTGCCTGATCACGGTGCTGATGTGGCTGGTGGCACCGGCGTTTATCGGCTTTTTTGCCAAGGACGCTGCAGTAGTCGCGGCCGGTACCGGCTATATGCGCAGCTATATTTTCGACGCGATTTTTGCCGGCATCCACATTTGCTTTAGCGGCTTTTTCGCTGCGTATGGCAAGAGCTACATCGGCTTTGCGCACAACGTGCTGGCGGTGGCGCTCATTCGCGTGCCGGGCGCGTGGCTGCTGTCGAACGCCTATTCCGACACGCTGTTCCCCATGGGTATCGCCTCGCCGTGCGGGTCGATTCTGTCGGCGGCCATCTGCGTGATTGCATTTACCGTGCTCAACCGGCGCGGGGCTTTTGACAAATTGGCAGCGTAGCGAGGCGACGCGAAATCGCCCCCATCGACGGCATCATCAGCGACGACCCCACAACCTACGTGACGCAGATCACGGTGCCCGTTGCCCCGTCCAAATAAAATCCGCCCGAAAGGCATCATGCTTTCCGGGCGGATCTTCAATTTGGTTATCGATGCGCTAAGCCCGGGGCACCTCGCCAGTAGCCAAGATCTGCTCGAGTGCGTCCTCGTCCAGCACGGGCACACCCAGCTGCTCGGCCTTGGTGAGCTTGGAGCCCGCCTTGGGACCGGCGACCAAGTAGCTCGTCTTCTTCGACACGCTGCCCGAGACCTTGGCGCCGAGCACCTTGAGCGCGGCACCCGCCTCGTCGCGCGTGCGGTTTACGAGCGTACCGGTCAGCACAAACGTCAGGCCCGCAAGCGGCTGCGCGTCGGCGAGCTCTCCCGCTACGCCGGCATCGGCTGCAGCCTGCGCATGCGCAGTTCCCAAGTCGACCTCGAGCGACAGGCCCGCCTGACGCAGGCGCTCCAGCACGGCGAGGTTCTCGGGCACGGCAAGGAATTGTTTGACGCTCGCCGCGATCTTGGGACCGATGCCCTCGCACTCGGCGATGTCCTCTTCGCTCGCAAGGATGAGCTTGTCGATCGACAGGAATCGCTCGGCGATAACCTCACCCACGCTCTTGCCCACGTGGCGGATACCCAGGGCAAACAGCACGCGACCGAGCGGCTGACTCTTGGACTTGTTAAGCTCGGCGATAATCTTCTCGGCCGTCTTGAGACCAACCGGAATGGGATCGCCCTTCTTCACGCCCTTTTTGCTGTTGGAGCTCGCATACACGCGGCCCGTGTCCAGCCCGGCGATGTCATCGACCGTGAGCTGGTAGAAGTCCGCAACATCGTGGATCAGGCCGGCGGCGATCATCTTGTCGACGATCTCGTCACCCAGACCGTCGACGTCCATGCAGCCGCGGCTCACCCAGTGGAGCAGGCGCTCCTTGAGCTGCGCGGGACAGTCGATGGAGACGCAGCGGTAGGCGACCTCGCCGTCCTCGTGCACGACCGGGCTGCCGCACACGGGGCAGACCTCGGGCATGTGCCAGTCGACCGAATCGGCCGGGCGCTTGTCGAGCACCGGACCCACGACCTCCGGAATGACGTCGCCCGCCTTGTGCACGATGATGGTGTCGCCCTCGCGCACGTTTTTGCGGCGGATCTCGTCGATGTTGTGCAGCGTGGCGCGCGCGATAGTGGAGCCGGCGACCGTCACCGGGTCGAACTCCGCGACCGGCGTGAGCACGCCGGTGCGGCCAACCTGGATACGGATCTCGCGCAGGATGGTCTGCTTTTCCTCGGGCGGGAACTTAAAGGCGATGGCCCAGCGCGGTGCGCGGGCGGTAAAGCCCAGGTTGAGCTGCTGCTGGAAGCTGTCGACCTTTACGACCACGCCGTCGATGTCGTAGTCCAGGTCGCCACGATGCTCGAGCGCCTGAGCGCAGAACTCGTGGACCTCAGCCGGCGTGGCGCAGCGGGCCACGTTGGGGTTGACGCTAAAGCCAGCACTGCGCAGCCAGTCGAGGAACTCACGCTGGCTATGGACGTGCAACGGATCGGTATCGGCGATGGCATAGATAAAGGTGGCCAAGTCGCGACGCGCCGTGACCTTGGGATCCTTTTGGCGCAGGGATCCGGCGGCAGCGTTGCGCGGGTTGGCGAAGGGGTCGCGGCCCTCGGCATCGGCCTCATCGTTCAGACGAACAAAGCTGCCCTTGGGCATGTAGACCTCGCCGCGGACCTCGATGGTGCGCTCGCGGTCGGCGCCCATATGAGCGAGCGCCGGCTCGGATAGGTGCATGGGCACGTCCTTGATGGTACGCACGTTGAGCGACACGTCCTCACCCGTAGTGCCGTCGCCACGCGTCGCCGCACGCACGAAGGTGCCGTTCTGGTAGGTAAGCGCCACGCCCAAGCCGTCGATCTTGAGCTCGCAGGTATAGGTGACGCTGCCGGCACCGAGTGCATCCTCGGTACGCTGGAGCCATGCGTCGAGCTCATCAAGATCCATGGCGTCGTCCATGGAATACATGCGTGCCATGTGCGTGACGGGCGTAAACTGCTCGCTCACGTAGCCGCCCACGCGCTGGGTATAGCTGTCGGGCGTCACCAGGTCGGGGTAGGTTTCCTCGATTTCTTGCAGCTCAACGAGCATTTTGTCGAAAGCGGCATCCGTGATCTCGGGCGCATCGAGCATGTAATAGCGGTAGGCATGGTAGTCGAGCTCGTGGCGCAGCTCGGCCGCGCGCGCTGCCGCCTTGGCGCGGGCATCGGTCGGTGCGGCGGCATCCGCGCTCGCAGGCGTTTCGGTATCGATGTCCACGCCGTCACCAAACAGGCTCGATTGCTCCATAGCGGCACTCCTTCGCTCGATTTCAAACGGATAC
>JAJWXI010000003.1:11513-20137 GCA_021641225.1 Collinsella aerofaciens
AAACAGGCTCGATTGCTCCATAGCGGCACTCCTTCGCTCGATTTCAAACGGATACAAGAGTACCACCGGTCGCGATGGGGCCGAATAGTGGTCTCAAACCGCACCGAATCGGCAGCCGTCGGACCGGGGTGGACAGTTAGTTCAGATACGTATAAATCTGCGAACCGAATCGAGCTCAAATGGCACCATTTCGCTCCATTTGGTCGTCTCGGAGCGGCACGATCGGCTTATTTCTCCTTCCGAGCACCCATCAGAGCCCCATTTCCATCCCAAAACAGCTCAAAACGCATCCCGGACTGCCCCAGATTTATACGTATCTGAACTAACTGTCCAGACCATTCCGAACCGAGCTCCTCGCCAGCTCAAAGTGATCCGTTTTCCTCCGTCCCCGGGGGATCATTATGGAAAGAGGGGCTGTCCCGCGCATGGAGGGGCAGCCCCTCTGGCTTCGATGTGTGTGAAACGGCTCGCTAGAATCCCTGGCCGTAACCCTGACCCTGGCCCTGGCCCTGCTGGCCCAGCAGCTCCTCTAGGTACTGGCGCAGTTGCTCGTCGGTGATACCGCCGTTGCCGGTGTCGGTCGAACTGTCGTTCTGCTGCTGGTTCTGCAGTTCCTCGTCGGAGCCCAGCTCGACGGTGACCTTCTTCTCTTCCTTGCCGCGCATGAGCGTGATCTCGACCTTCTCACCCACCTCGTGGCTGCGCAGTGCGATGATCAGGCCATCGGCGCTCGTGATCTCGTCGTCGCCCAGCTTGGTGATGACGTCGCCCTCCTGAATGCCGGCCTTGGCGGCAGGGCCGTCCTCAACGACGCTCGCCACATACGCGCCGCTATCGGTGCTCAGCTTGTTGGTGCGGGCGTTGAGCGCATTGACGCTCGAAAGCGTAGCGCCCATGTACGGATGCACCGGCGTCTTGCCGTCGATGATCTGGTCGGCAATGTTCTTGGCGTAGTTAACCGGAATGGCAAAGCCCACGCCCGAGCTGGAGCCCGAGTAGCTCTCGATAAGCGAGTTGATACCCACAAGCTCGCCATTGTCGTTGACGAGCGCGCCGCCGGAGTTGCCCGGATTGATGGCGGCATCGGTCTGGATCATGTTGGCATAGATGGTGTTACCGCTGGTAGAGCTCATGGCCGTGGAGCGATACAGCGCCGAGACGATACCGGTGGAGACAGACTGCTCGTTGCCGAAGGGCGAACCGATCGCCATGACCCACTCGCCCACGTTGAGCTTGGAGGAGTCACCGATCTCGATCGGCGTGAGCTTGGAGGCGTCGGCGTCCTTGAGCTTGATGACGGCCAGGTCGCTCGAAGCGTCGTTGCCCACGAACTCGGCCTCGTAGGTGGTGCCGTCGTCCATGGTCACCACGTACTGGTCATAGCCATCGACCACGTGGTTGTTGGTGAGGATGTGGCCCTCGGTATCGAGCACCACGCCCGAACCGACGCTGCCCGAGTTGTCCGACTCGTCGGCAGACTGCGAAAGCGAGCCATTCTGGCCACCGCTCGAAGTGGCGGTGATGGAAACCACAGAGGGCAGGGCCTTGGCAGAAACGGCCTCGGCCAGCGTGGTGTCCTCGGAGTCGATGGTGATCTTTTGCGTCGACGAACCCGAAGCGCCCGCCGTCACGGCATTCTTGCCGCCACCGATATCGAGCGTACCGCTCATAATGAGCGCAATGACCAGCAGGGCACCACATGCGCAGCCGGCAAGCGCTGTAATAAAGATCGGCAGCTTTTTGGTCTTGGTCTTGACCACCGTGTGCTTGTTCACGACCTGTTGGCCGCCCAGCGGCTTGCCGGTCTGCGTATCGTAGGCCTGCACGTAGGGAATGTTGTTGCCGTCGGCAGGCGTCGACTCCACCTGCACGCGCGGCTGCTGCTGAGTCTCGCCGGCATTGCCAACATCCTGGGGACGCTGGGAATCGTTCTCGCTCATAGCTGCGATCCTTTCGTCAAATAACCAAAGGCCCGCCAAACACCGTGGCGGGCCATCATTGTTCACGTTGAGTTGTACCCCAATATGCGGGCGTACGTGTACGAGAACGCAATCTTTTAGGAAGGCTTAAGTTCTGCTGCAAACTCGAAAGGAACCCGCACCTGCGTCAAAACCACCACAAAGGTGCCTGTCCCCTTTGTGGTGGAAATCTAGTCCTTAAACAGATAGCCCACGCCGCGGACGGTGGTGATGTGTGCCGCGATCTGCGGGCCCACCTTGGAGCGGATGCGTCGGATGTGCACGTCGACGGTGCGCGTGCCGCCGCAGTACTCAAAGCCCCACACGCGGTGCAGCAGCACCTCGCGGCTGTAGGCGCGATTGGGATGCGTCGCCAAAAAGCTCAGCAGCGAGTACTCCATCAGCGTCAGGTCGATGGGCTCGTTATCGAGTGTCACCTGGTAGGTAGCCAGATTAATCTCGAGGTTATCGATGTTGAGCACATCGTCGGCGGTGACGGTCTCCTCCTCGCCCATCAGGCGCTGCGCGCGAGCCTTAAGCTCGTTGGGCGTCGCCGTGGGGCACACAAAGTCGGCATGCGCGTGATTCGGCAGGCGCAGGGTACCGAGCGCCTCATCGTCGACGATCACCAACATGGGGACACCGCCGCGATCGTCAAGCCACTTGGCAATCTGATCGATGCGGTCGCTGCGGATGCCGTCGGAATCGAGGATCAGCAGGTCAAAGTCGTGCGCCGCAGTTGGCGAATCAGGGGTTGCCAGGCTCACCTCGACACCCAGGGTAGTCGTCAAGCTGCGGGCAAACTCGTGGAAGCGCGTCGTGCGCGCCATGAACAGGGCACTCTTTTCGGACATATCGGCCTCCAAAGAAATGAGCTCAATCGTACTGGAACAAGCCAGCGCGATTAGGAGTTCGCCAGGTAGTGCTTGATCTCCCACTCGGTGATCGTAGACTCAAACTTATGCCACTCGTCGCGCTTCTTTTTGAGGAAGAAGCTGTGAATGTGCTCGCCGAGGGCATCCTTCATAAACTGCGAGTCCTCAAACACATCGAGCGCCTCTTTGAGCGAGCGCGGCAGCGGCGCGTAGCCGGCCTCAAGCATCTGACGATCGGTGAGCTTAAGCGTCTCGGCCGTGGCCTCGGGCGGGAGCTCCAGCTTGCGCTCGATGCCATCGAGACCAGCCGCCAGTGTGACGGCGTTGACCAGGTACGGATTGGCCATGGGGTCGGGGCTACGAAGCTCGATGCGCGTGGACAGCTGCTTGCCGGGCTTGTAGACCGGAATGCGGACCATGCTCGCGCGGTTGCGCAGGCCCCACGTGGCGTACTGCGGCACGGAGTCGCCGCCCGTGGTGATGCGCTTGTACGAGTTGACCGTGGGGTTGGTGATGGCGCTGATCTCACGGGCGTGCGCCAGGATGCCGGCCATATAGTGCTTGGCGATATCGGAGAGATGGTACTTCTCGTCGTCCTCGCCCCAAAAGACGTTGTTGCCGTCGTGGTCGAACAGCGACTGATGCAAAAACATGGCACTGCCGTCCTCGCCCGCCAACGGCTTGGGCATAAAGGAGGCGTGGCAACCGCTCTCGTAGGCCTGCTGCTTAATGATGAGTTTGGCCGTGGTGATGGCGTCGGACATGCTCAGGGCCTCGGCGTGGCGCAGGCTCATGCCATGCTGCGAGCGGCCGGCGGCGTGGAAGGTGTACTCCACGGGCACGGACATCTTCTCGAGCGTGAGGACCGTGTTGCGGCGCAGGTCGCGAGCGGCATCGCTCACCGAAAGATCGAAGTAGCCCACGTTGTCGAGCGGCTCGGGCGTGTGCTCGTCGGGGAAGTAGTAATACTCCAGCTCGGCGCCCACATTGAGCAGATAGCCAGCTTTCTCGGCCTTGCGGAACATGCGGCGCAGGGCATCGCGCGGGTCGCCGGCAAACGGCTTGCAATCGGGAGTGCACACGTCGCAGAACACGCGGGCGACGCCGTTGTGGCTCGGGCGCCACGGCAAAATCTGGAAGGTCGAAGCATCGGGAAACGCCAGCATGTCAGCTTCCTCGGGCGTGGCAAAGCCCTCGATGGCGGAGCCGTCAAAGCCAATACCCTCCTCAAAAGCGACCTCGAGGTCCTCGGGGCTAATGGCAAAGTTCTTGAGGCGGCCGAGAATGTCGACAAACCACAGACGCACAAAGCGGATGTCACGCTGCTCTACGGAGCGGAGTACGTAATCGATGTTCTGCTGGTTCATGTCGCTCCCCTTTCTTTCGGGCGGGTTTCGACTGGTCTATATCGCAGATACTATCGCAGAAAAATGTTTCCGCAGGGTTAAAGCGTGTCCGGTGCTCAAAAAACGTGCGCGAGCTGGCGGGTGTGGTCGGTGGCTTAGCGTGAAGTGGAGGCTCGGGACTCGATGTGGCCGGGGATCTCGATGTGCTTGGGCGCGAGCCTTGCGGCCTCGCCTACCGTGGTGGTGACGACGTCGATGCGCTCGGATAGGCGCTCGACCACGCGCTCGGCAATGGCAGGGGTGTCCTGCGCGGCCGTGGTCACGCCGCCAAAGAGCACGTAGTTCCAGGGATAGTCATCGAACGTCGCGATCTTAAGGCCCGCCGGCAGCGAGGGACCAAGCTGGGCCAGTGCCTCGGTCAAGCGCAAGAAGACCAAACCGTTGACGGCGATAAGGCCGAGCTTTTTACCTGCGTAATCGCGAATAGCCTCGTCCAGACGGCTGATGCCCTCAGCGCCGCCGTCGGCCAGCGTGACGACCTCGCCGGCAAGACCGCGACGAGCGAGCTCATCGGTAAAGGCCTCGGCACGCTCGCGACGCACGGGGCTGTCGTCGCTTGCCTCGGTAAGCAGGCACAGGCGCTCGCTGCCCGCAGCAGCCAGGGCGTCGACCAGCCCAGCAACGAGCTCGCGGTTGTTAGACGTCACCAGATCGATGCCGCCATCCTCGATGTCGCGGTCGAGCAACACGACCGGCAGGCGACCTGCGGCCGCAGCGATCGCCTCGTCGTTGCCGCCGCAGGTGTTGACGACCAGGCCGTCCACGCCCGCGTCGATGAGCCTGGTGAGCGACTCGGCCTCCTTGGCGGAGTCGTTGCCGCTAATGGCCGTCATGAGCGAGCAGCCACGCGCGGCGGCGCTGGCGGAAAGGCCCTCGAGCATGGCGCTCGAGAACGGGTTGGCGATGTCGGCCAAGATCACGCCGATGAGGTTGGTACGCGAGCTGCGCAGGTTGCGCGCAGCGGCACGCGGTCGATAGCCCGTGCGCTCGATGACCTCGGCGATGCGGGCGCGAGTCTCCTCGGTCATCTGCCCAGGGCGGTTGTTGAGGTAGCGCGAAACGGTGGCCGGGCTCACGCCCGCCTCGGCGGCAATGTCTTTGATTCTCATCTGCGCCATGGCGCACCCCGTTTCCCACATGTCGGCAATCTTAGCCATTTTAGGCATTTTTTTAAAAATCTCGCTTGCAAAACGTTGTAGGTGAGTATACTACAACTCGAAACGAAACCGATTTCGTAAACCGATTTCGGCAAGCGTTGGCACGGAGGTGCAAAGATGCACCCTACTGTCTTGGCACCTCCGTGCCAACGCCATAGCAAAGGTGTACGCACAACCAGAAGGAGCTACGCGACCATGGGTAAAACGGTTCTTACCTTCGGCGAGATCATGATGAGGCTCTCGCCCAAAGATCACCTGCGTATTGAGCAGGCCACCGAGTTCGATGTCCGCTACGGCGGCGCCGAGGCCAACACCGCGCTTTCCCTGGCCTACCAGGGCGACAAGGCCGCCTACGTTTCCGTCGTTCCAGCCAACCGCCTGGGCGAGTGCGCTCTGCGCTCGCTGAAGGTCTACGACGTCGACACCACGCGCGTCGTGCGTCAGGGCGATCGTCTTGGTTCCTATGTGTTTGAGGTCGGCGCTTCGCAGCGCGGCAACGGCTGCGTCTACGACCGCAAGTACTCGGCCATCAACATGGCCAAGCGCGACGTCTTTGACTGGGACGAGATTCTCAAGGGCATCGACGTCTTCTACTTCTCTGGCGTGACGCCCGCCGTCTCCGACGAGATGTCCGCCGCCTGCAAGGATGCTCTCACCGCTTGCCGTGCCAAGGGCATCACCACCGTGTGCGACGTTAACTACCGCGGCAAGATGTGGTCGCCCGAGAAGTCGCAGGCAACCATGAAGGAGCTCCTGCCGCTCGTCGACATCTGCATCGCCAACGACGAGGACGCACCCGCCGGCCTCGGCATGACCTGCGTCTCCGGCTCCCTTGCCCACGGCATCGAGGAGCGCGACACCTACGTCGAGATGGCCCGTCAGATCTGCGCCGAGTACGGCTGCAAGAAGGTCGCCTCCGTCGTCCGCAACATCTCCTGCGTCGAGCGCTCCATCTGGATGGGCATGCTCTATGACGCCGAGAGCGGCGAGCACTGGTTCTCCCCTGCCCATGACGTGCACGTGCTCGAAGGCGTTGCTGCCGGCGATGCTTTCAACGCCGGTCTCGTCCACGCCCTCATCAACGACTTCGATCCGCAGGCTGCCGTCAACTACGCCATTGCCGCCTCGATTCTCAAGCTCACGATCAAGGGCGATTCCAACCTGGTGACCGCCGATGAGATCGCTGCTGTGGCTAACGCCGCCGACGGTGGCGCCCGCGTCGCCCGTTAATTCGTTCCCCATTCCGCGGGCTGCAGTTTCCCATACCCATACCCCTGCAGCCCGCTCCCCGATTCCTCCGGTCGGGCAAAACCACCAGTCCCATTCCGGTTTTGCCTGACATTCCTTCACGACTGGCCAGGTAGCCGGCTTTGGAATTGCTTGTGACCCCAAGCAGTGCCTCCGATAACCATCCCAAAGCCGGCTAAGGCCAATCCCCTGGCAATCACGCGCCTACGCGCGCCGCATATCGAAAGGAACATCATGTTCGATCAGTTCTACACCACGCTTGAGTCCCTGGGCATCGTGCCGGTCGTCGTGCTCGACAAGGTCGAGGACGCCGCTCCGCTCGCCCATGCCCTGATGGCCGCCGGTATGAAGTCCGCCGAGGTCACTTTCCGCACCGCCTGCGCTGCCGAGTGCATCGCCGCCATGGCCGAGGCCGAGCCCGAGATGTGCGTCGGCGCCGGCACCGTCCTGACCGTCGAGCAAGTTGAGCAGGCCCGCGCCGCCGGTGCCAAGTTCATCGTCTCCCCGGGCTACAACGAGGCCGTCGTCAAGCACTGCATCGACATCGACCTGCCCGTGCTGCCCGGCACCGTGACCCCCTCCGAGGTCACCGCTGCCGTCAACCTGGGCCTCAAGGTCACCAAGTTCTTCCCCGCGGCTCAGTACGGCGGCCTTAACACCATCAAGGCCCTCGCCGCTCCGTTTGTCGGTCACCGCTTTATGCCCACCGGCGGCGTGAGCACCTCCAACGTCGAGGAGTACCTGAGCTCCTCCGCCATCATCGCCTGCGGTGGCACTTGGATGGTCAAGCCGGCCCTGTTTGCCGACGGCGACTTCTCCAAGGTCGAGCAGATTGCCCGCGAGGCCATGGACGTCGTCAAGAAGGTCCGCGCCTAGGCCTAGCTCTCTATCGTTGGGGGCGCGACCTAGACCGCGCCCCCATTTTTGAAGCGGCTCGGAAGCGCGCCGTTTCCGTCACGAACAAGAACCGAAACCGTCTTGTATGCTGATAGAACGTGACGGAAGCGACACGCCTCCGAGCCGCTTCTCTCACTAGATTGAACTCTGTATGTTGGCCCAGCTAAGCCGACTCAACATAATCCAGAACACCAAAAGCTGCGGTGCCATCTGGAGGAATCGACCCCTGCTTCCGGTCTGTTCCTCCAAACGGCACCGCATCTTTTTGCTTGTACGCGTGCCTTGCGCCCCCCAACGCAGTTGCGGTGAAATAGGGACTGTCTGCACCTCCTGGGCCGCAAGACAGTCCCTATTTCACCGCAACTTATGAGGGGACGAATTAGATGGACGAGCTTTTGGGAAGCTCGAAGTAATCGGGGTAGAGAGCGATGACTGGGCCTTGCTCCTCGGGCATAAGATGCAGGTGTGTCTCCGCCAGATAGCTCGCTGTATCGGTGTCGCCGTCTTTAATGGCATTGAGAATCCGGCGGTGCTGACGGCGAATTGGCTCCCAGTCCAGATCCTGCGACACGGCGCGCAGCCAGTTATACCGCTCAAAATGCGTGTTGATGCTCTTCATCCAATCCCACAGCATATGGCGACCGGCAATCTCAAAGCACGTCTCGTGAAACAGATTATCCAAGTCAAAGAAGCGACGCGTCTCACTATGGTCGAGTGCCTCGGACTCGGCAAGGATTTGCTCAAGCCGGCGCTTTTGCTCGGGCGTGGCAGCCGAGCAGCATTTGATCAGCACGCTCCTCTCGAGCTTTTCGCGCAAAAAGCAGGCGTTCTCGGCACGCTCCATGCTGATCTTTGAAACATAGGTACCGCTCTTGGGGCGCGTTTCCACCAGCTCCTGCTCGCGCAGGCGTACAAAGGACTCGCGAATGGGTGTGCGCCCGATCCCCGTCTCCTTTTCCAGACCAATCGCCGAAAGGCGCGTACCGGGCTTGAGCTCGGCATAAATGATCTTGGAGCGCAATGCGTTGTATGCCTGGTCTTGCAGACTCTGAAAATGCTGGTGCTGTTCCATAAAGCCCTCGG
>JAJWXI010000003.1:20237-38857 GCA_021641225.1 Collinsella aerofaciens
GCTACCCTGGCCCGTAGATCGGCCCCCTTGCCACAAAAGGGGCCCATCTACTACGTTAACGCGGATAGCCCCGACCATGCCGAAAAATGAGAAAACAAAACCGCAGGTAGACGGCTTGCCGATTTTCAAAAAAGCCGGTTATGGTTGACCCCTACGGCTTAAACGTAGTAGATAGCCCATTTTCGTGGCACAGCACTCCCCCATCCCTAACTGGCACCCTGAGACCACAAAAATAGCGGTGAAATGCGGACTGTTTGCGCCACCTGGGCAGCAAAACAATCCGTATTTCACCGCAACTGATAAGGGGACGAAGGGTTCTTACAGGTTGGCGATGATTGCCTGGGCGATCTCGTCGTACTGAGCCGGCTCGAACGTGACGCGACCGGGGTTCATGGCAAACACGTCGCCAAACTCAAACGGGTCGTCCTTGTACTTGGGGACGATATGCACATGCAGGTGATGCATGGTGTCGCCGTAGGCACCAAAGTTGATCTTGTCGGGGTTGAACGCCTTGTGCAGCGCAGCTGCGACGTGACGTACATCGGCCATAAAGGCGGCAGCGTCCTCCTCGGACAAGCAGGAGATGTCGTCGACGTGCTGCTTAGAGGCCACGATCACGCGACCCTTGTGGCTCTGCTCCTTAAACAAGATGAGCTTGCTGGCGGGCAGGTCGAGCATGGGGATGCCAAAGGCATCGACGAGCGTGTCGTCGGTCCCGCACATGCAGTACGAGCAATCGGTGTGCTGTTCCATGGTGATCCTTTCGATCCGGGTGAAAGCGTTCGCCGCAATGCGACCGACGGGCGCAACCAAGCTGCCCGGCAGTCCACGACGAACACACGATGCGCTCTCCAACCGTTGCGAAATCGGTTTCGAGTATGTCCTTGCCATGATACCGCCAACGAGTTGTTGCGATTAGGTGAACGTTCACCTTTTTATTATTTTTCTCTTTGCAAAAGGAATCCCGTGCGTATACTAAGGCTCAAACGAAACCGATTTCGTTAAGCGTGAGCAATAGGATGCTAAGACGCACCCTACCATCTTGGCATCCTATTGCCCACGTCCTGTCATTCACTTTTCTCCCGTCTCGTTGGCCCTTCAGTCCCATTCCGGCACAGCGAGACATTTCCTAGACGACTGACCGTGGGGCCGGCTTTTCTGCTTTTACAGCAGTGCCTCCGATAACCCTCTTTTGCCGGCCCAGGTCAGCCTTTTTATTCACAACCGAAAGGACGGGCAGCAATATGCGACCGCTCATCATCATGAATGGCGAGAAGATCGATTGGTGCCACACCGTCATTAGGATGCTGATGTATCTGGCGGGCGTCGCGACACTTGCCCTCGGCATGAGCATTCAGACCGCATCGGGCCTGGGCGTCGCCGCGCTTACCTGTTTTGCCACAACGCTGTCCATGCTCACCGGCAAGACGCTCGGCTTTTGGATCACCGCGACCTACGTCGCATACATCGCCGCGCAGGCAGCCATCTTGCGCCGCGAGTTTCAGCTGCGCATTTTGCTCGAGCTCTTTTTCTCAACGCTGATCGGCGGCTTTACCGACTTCTTTATGAGCGTTAACCCTCTGCATCCCACCGCACTACCGGCACAGGTCGCGACCATGCTGCTCTCGCTTGCCATCACCGCGTTTGGCGTGAGCCTCGTCGTCAACATGGGCGTCGTTCCCAACGCGCCCGACGGCCTGGTGCAGGTCATTGCTGAAAAACTCAAACGCCGCTTTGGCGATGTGAAGGTCGTATTCGATTGCTCGCATGTCGCCGCCTCGCTCGCGCTGTCGTTGGTCTTTATGCACAACCTGGGCGGCTTTGGCGTCACGACCGCCATTTCCGCATTGTTCCTGGGCCATGTCATCAACGTCGCCAACAAGCTGTTCGCCCAGCGCTTTATTCGCGCGGCATTCGGAAAATAGCGCCACCGCAAGAACCCGCGAGCAACGCTATACGTTGCTATATCTCACTATACGTTGCTATATCTTGCTATACTTTGCTATAACTTGCTATATCTTGAGCAAAGGTGGCTCACATGCAAACAAACCCTTTTAAGCCCACAGCAGGCAAAACACCTCCCACGATTATCGGCCGCGAGGACGTGCTCGAGGAATTCAACGAGGGATTAGTCAACGGGCCCGGTGCCCCGGGGCGCCTCACGCGCATTGCCGGCGTCCGCGGAACCGGCAAAACGGTCCTCCTCGACGAGTGCGCGCGTCTAGCCCAAGATCGCGGTTGGACCGTTATAAAAGAAGTCGCAACCGAAGGGCTCTGCCAGCGCATTCTTGAACAACTGCAACCCAAGCTCCAAGCCAAGCATGCCAGATTCGAACCCGCCGTCGCCGGCATATCTCTCGGTAGCATAGACATTGAGCGAATTGGCCCTTCCCTGCGCGATGCCATGGGACAAGCAATCGCTAAAAACGGAAACGGACTGCTCATCACCCTCGACGAAGTCCAAGATGCCGAGCTCGAAGAAGTCCGGACACTCTCCATTGCGATTCAGCAGGTTATCGGCGAAGACCTTGATATCGCCTTCGTTTTTGCAGGACTGCCTTCGATGATCGAAAGCGTCATCAACGGCAAAACGCTCACGTTTCTGCGCCGCGCCCTCCCCTTCGACCTTAAAGCCGTAGCAGTATCCGAGGTGTCATACTCTCTGGAAGAGACCATCGAAGCATCTGGCATGGAGCTCAAGCCCGGCATCGCCAGCCAACTTGCCGAGGCGACACAGGGCTATCCTTTTATGATTCAGCTCGTTGGATACTACGCATGGCAGCTAGCGAAACGCGCGCATACAACGGTTATCGGAGAAGAAGAGGCATGCCGCGGCATTGCAACGGCGCGCGAGCGTTTCTGCGCCATGGTGATTGAGCCCGCGCTGCAGCGCATTCCACCCACATGCATTGCCTATCTTTTGAGCATGGCTTCGCTGGGACAGACATGTTCAACCAGCATGGTTGCCGACGACTTAAACAAGACGCCTCAGCAGGTGAGCTCCATCCGTAGCCGACTGCTCAGAGAGTCGATTATCGAGGCACCTTCGTACGGCAAGATATCGTTTGCCATCCCCTACATGCGCGACTACCTCAACGAACACAAAGCCGAACTGGAAGCTGAGCTGTAGAGGCGCCAATACCCCAGAGGGCAGCAGGCCCCAAGCCAACAAAGGCTTGGGCCTGTGTAGCAATATGGCTCTTTTGGCCTATGCGCGCTCGTATTTCGTGGCGCGTCCCGTCCCCTGCTTTACAATCGCGTTTCGTTTGAGCAGAGATTCGAGTGCCGCCAGCGTCCGGGTGCGACTCAGCCCCGTCTGCTTCTCAATCTCACTTCGCGACATAATTCGTCCGCCCGACAAGGCCTTAAGAACCTGAACCTCTTCCTTAGACCCCTCAAAGGCATCGGTAACGGGCAACGTGACAACCACCATGCCGCCACGAACATCAAAGATCGGCTGATTGATCGAATCGCGATAGGCACGCCTAATGCGCGCAATTCCCGTTCCAAACTTTTCGATATAGTCCAGCTTTAAGAAGACCTCGGCAACGATGGGGTTTCTGAGTACGGATATCTGTCCATACAGGTATTGCTCCGTCGTCAAGCCGGCGGGCAGCGATCCCGGCGAAGTCACAACGACACGGTCATTGTACAGGGCAACCTGAACATTCGCTTGCACATCCCACGTCCGATGTACCAGAGCATTTGCGACCGCCTCGCGAAATGCCTCGAGGGGAATCCGGTCGGTCTGAACGCGCTCAAATCCTTCGATGCGCTCATAACGATAGTAGCGTGCGAACATGGCCACCGCTCTATCCACCTGCTCAATTGCAGACAGGCCCGTCGCCGTCTCACGATCTAAGAGAACGTCCTCGGTGTCGCCAAAGCGAACGCAATCGATGCCCGGAAATTCGTTTTCATCCGCCAATATCGCCGCAGCATTGGTATAGCCTTCTTTGCCGAGCAAACGGAGCGTTCGCATAATATCCGGCGTGAGCTCAGAAATGCCCAGATGTTCAATACACTTGCGCTCGAGCGTATGAAAGCTCAGGTTCTGGCGAGCCGACGTGAGTGCATCGAACGTTAGGTTGCTGCCTTCGAGCGTCAGCCTGCCGTACTCAAGACGGTCGACCTCTACCGTCGCCGAATCATTTCGCCTATAGGCCCTCCCCTTGCTTCGATAGGGCTTGTCCTGCCCCTCATAAACCGTAAGAGTTACAGTCCCGTGTTTCTCGTCGGGCTCGAGCGAGTAGCGGGGCGCGGGGTCTAGGCTGTCATTAATCATGTTTTCGATGCGCAGGCACGCCGCGACCGGGTCTGCAAGACCGACTGCAACGCCTTCGTCGTCAACGCCAAACTCTATCTTGCCCGTCCCGTAGTTTGCATAGGCGCTCACCGTTTTAAGAAACGTCGGCGTTATGCTCTCCTTGTATTCGACGGTAGGGCTCTCCCTGACAACCATGTTCACTGCCCCTCTCTTTTCATACTTATCTAACCCATATTATAAGACGAAAACCGTTTGCGTACGGTTTATAACCAGACGCAAACGGTTTTCGTCTGGTTTGCGTACGGAAATGAGACGTAAATTTCACTTTCGTACTGACAAACGCCAGACGCAACATGCTTTCGTCTGGCAATACGTCTGCAATCCAAACGAAAAGAGCCCCGAGCTCGTATGAACTCGGGGCTCTTTGTGCCGCGCATCTATGAGAGGAGGAATTCGATGCGTACGGGCGCTACTCCATGTAGCCACCCTGGAATGGTGGCAACCTCATTGTCCCCCGCCTGATGGGCGTGCTCAAGGCATCCGTTCCCCTCTTTATCGACGTTACGGGCAAAAAGCTCGTCGAGGAGACCATCCGCACACACCGCGGCGTGGCGACGCCATCGAGGCGCGCAACCCCACCGCCGCGCACGATGCGATGTATCTGCACCTGGTCTACAACCGCAACATGATCGCGGAAGGCGCATAGGCGGAAAGCGAGTAGAGGGCATCGCAACAACCAATTTCAACCGTTCACCTTTTAAAAGTGAACGTTCACCTATTTTTAGGAGAATAGAGGCGTTAATTCCTTCACTTCTCCTATACTGAGCTTGTATTAGAAGCAAGACTTATATAGATGAACGTTTCTTTTGAAAGGATCGCTATGTCTGATCTTATGGACAGCTTCCGCCTGGATGGCAAGGTCGCGCTCGTAACCGGCGCCACCTATGGCATTGGCATGGCCATTGCCGATGCGCTCGGCGAGGCCGGCGCCAAGATCGCCTTTAACGCACGTCACGCCGACAAGGTCGCCGAGGCCGAGAAGCACTACCGCGAGCTTGGTTTTGAGGCTCACGGCTACGTGGCCGACGTCACCGACGAGGCTGTCGTCGCCGAGCTCGTCGCCAAGATCGAGGCCGATTTTGGCACCACGCCCGATATCCTGGTCAACAACGCTGGTGTTATCCAGCGCACCCCCATGCTCGACATGAGCGCCGAGGACTTCCGTCGCGTCGTCGACATCGACCTTAACGCCCCGTTCATCGTGTCCAAGGCCTGCCTGCCCGGCATGATCGCCAAAGGTCACGGCAAGATCATCAACATCTGCTCGATGATGAGCGAGCTCGGCCGCGAGACCATCGCCGGCTACGCCGCCGCTAAGGGCGGTCTGAAGATGCTCACCAAGAACATCTGCTCCGAGTTTGGCGAGGCCAACATCCAGTGCAACGGCATTGGGCCTGGCTACATCGCCACGCCGCAGACCGCACCGCTGCGCGAGACGCAGCCCGACGGCAGCCGTCACCCGTTTGACCAGTTCATCATCGCAAAGACGCCGGCCGCCCGTTGGGGCACGCCCGAGGACCTGAAGGGCCCCGCCGTGTTCCTGGCTTCTGACGCCTCGAACTTCGTCAACGGCCACATTCTGTACGTGGACGGCGGCATACTCGCATACATCGGCAAACAGCCGCAGTAAGGAAACTGGGCGAGGCGGTCGGCAGTTAAGTCTGCTGCTCGGACAGTCCTGCGCAAGACGGAAAGCACATTAAGTGCTTCCTTTGCGTGCGGAACTCGCGACAGACTTAACTACCGACCGCCCGCATGGCTCATCGCGGGTTGGTTTTGCCGCCGTCCGCGCACAGAAACAAAAAACTGGAAAATTATGTTGAAAGGTTAACTCAAATGAAGATCGCTCTCATCAACGAGAACTCTCAGAACTCCAAGAACCCCATGATCGAGGCTGCCCTTAAGAAGGTTGTCGAGCCCATGGGCCACACCGTCTTTAACTACGGCATGTATGCCGACGCCGACTCTAAGCCGCTCACCTACGTGCAGAACGGCATCCTTGCCGCCGTGCTGCTCAACTCCGGCGCTGCCGACTACGTCGTGACCGGCTGCGGCACCGGCGAGGGCGCCATGCTCGCCTGCAACTCCTTCCCCGGCGTGCTCTGCGGCCATGTCGCCGACCCGCTGGATGCCTACACCTTCGCCCAGGTCAACGACGGTAACGCCGTCGCCATGCCCTTCGCCCTCAAGAACGGCTGGGGCCAGGAGCTCAACCTCGAGTACACCTTTGAGAAGCTCTTTGGCTTTGGTTCGGGCAACGGCTATCCTGCCGAGCGTGTTGAGCCCGAGCAGCGCAACAAGAAGATCCTCGACGGCGTCCGCGCTGTGACCATGCGTCCGCTCGTCGACGTCCTGGGCGAGATCGACCAGGATCTGGTCAAGGGCGCCCTGGCTGGCGAGCACTTCCAGGAGTACTTCTTCGCCAACGCCACCGACGAGGCCATCATCGCCAAGGTCAAGGAGCTCCTGGGCCTCTAATCGCACGACCCATCGCATCTAACGCAAGCGGCGGCCGCCCCAACACGGGACGACCGCCGCTTTTTGCTATCGACTGGTGCAATGAGGTCAGGTTTACATGCACCAAGTTGGTGCAAAGTAACCTGACCCCCATGCACCAAGGGGTTGACTAGAGGGCGCAGGCCACTTTGTAGCCATCGCCGATGGCGTCGCGGATGTTGCCGCACTTGTTGGCGTCGCCCAGCACGTGGGTGGTAACGCCGGCCGCAGCCAGGTCGTCGGCAAGCTTGGTGTTGGGACGATAGCCCATGGCGAGCACCAGCGTATCCGCACCGGTGATGGTGTGGATCTCGCCGTCCTTCTCGTAGCTGATAGTGTCCTCGGTGATCTCGGTCACCTTGGCCTCGGTCAGCACGTGAACGCCCTTGGAGAGCATGCGCGTGATAAGTACCGCGCGGCCGGCGCCGCCCTCGTTGGCGGCGAGCGTCTTGGTCATCTCGATGACGGTGACATCGCGGTTGGCCGGCGACAGGTCGTTGACCAGCGGAGCCAGATAGTCAGCCGTCTCACAGCCGACGGTGCCGCCGCCCACGATGACGATCTTCTTGCCCGGGAAGGCGTTGCCGCCTAGCAGATCGTCAGCCGTCATGACCTGCTTAAAGTTCTGCATAAAGGCCGGAGCGATGGGCTCGGCACCATAGGCCAGGACGACCTCGTACCCGGCGTAGTCACGCTGAATGTCCTCGGCAGAAAGCTCGGTACCAAAGATGCACTTCACGCCGGCCTCGGCAAGACGGCGATACTGATACTTGATCACACGGGTGAGCTCCTGCTTTGCCGGCGGGACGGCTGCAATGCGCATCTCGCCGCCCGGCTCGTCCTGCTTGTCCACGAGCACCACGTTATGGCCGCGCTTGGCGGCAATGAACGCCGCCTCCATGCCAGCGGGACCAGCGCCCACGACCAGCACGTTTTTGGGAGTAGCGGCAGGCTCGTAGCCGGCCTCGTCGCGTTCTACGTCCGGGTTGACGGTGCAAGAGATGCGCTTGCCAAACATGATGCCGTTCAGGCAGCGCAGGCAGCCGATGCAGGGACGGATCTCGTCGGCGTTGCCGGCAGCCGCCTTGTTGCAGAACTCGGCATCGCACAGATTGGCACGGCCCATCATGCAGATGTCGGCGGCGCCGTCCTCGATCAGTTCCTCGGCAATCCATGCCTCGTTAATGCGGCCGACCGTGGCGACGGGAATGTTGACGTGCTTTTTGATCTCGCGCGAGCAGGCGGCGTGCGAAGCCTGCTGCGTGCCGGCGGCGGGAATCGCGGAGCCGCGCTTGATGGTGGTGCCGCCCGACACGTGGATCATATCGACGCCGGCCTTCTCCAGGCGACGCGAGACATAAATCATATCGTTGAGAGTCAGGCCGCCATCGGTGTACTCGTCGCCCGAAATACGAACGTCGATGATGAAGTCCTTGCCGCAGCGTTCGCGAATCTCGGCGATGACCTCGAGCAAGAAGCGCATACGGGCATCGAGCGAACCGCCGTATTCGTCGGTACGCTTGTTGTAGAGCGGGGTCAAGAAGCCGCCGAGCATACCGTGGGCGTGGGCAGCATGAACCTCGACGCCATCGACGCCGGCCTTCTGCATACGCACGGCAGCGTCGCCAAACTGATGCGTAAGCTCATGGATCTCATCGACCGTGATGGGACGCGGCGCCTCGCGGGCATAAGACGGGCCCACGAAGGACGGAGCAATCAGGCGCGGCGTGCCCGGGATGTTAAAGGCCATATAAGCGGGGTGGAAGAGCTGCGGCATGATCTTGCAGCCGTACTCGTGCACGGCGGCGGCGAGCTTTTCCCAACCGGGAATGAACGTGTCGTCATAGCAGCACATATCGCCCGGCAGGTAGGTATAGGTGGGCTCGACGGTCACGACCTCAGTAATGATGAGGCCCACGCCGCCCTTGGCACGGGCGCGGTAGTGGTCGACCAGGTCGTCGGTCACATAGCCGTGATCGGCCAGGTTGGTAGATACCGGCGGCATAAAGACGCGGTTCTTGACCTCGGTCGTACCAACCTTGATGGGGCTAAAGAGCATCGGATAGGCGGAGGACTCCATACAGGCTTCCTTTCGTTTGAGCCGCGTGGCGGCACTTGCTGATTCCTCTATCGTATCAGCACCCGCCTGATGCGCGACCTCACACGCTCCCCCAGCTTTCGCTCGACCCAGAAAAAAGTTGCGGTGGAATAGTTCCTGAATGAGGCTCTTGGCGCACCAAACAGGAACTATTTCACCGCAACTGATAAGGGTGGGATGGATTAGAGGCCCAGGTAGGATGTCATGCCTTCGACGGCGAGCTTGGCGCCGGCCACGGCATGGACCACGGTGAGCGGGCCGTTGACCACGTCGCCGGCGGCAAAGACGCCGGGCACGGTGGTCATGCCGTGCTCATCGACCGAAAGCAGGCCGCGATGGTCGGTCTCCAGACCGCCCGTCGTAAGCACGAGCTTGTCCTTGGGCACCTGCGAGGCCGCGATGACGATGGTGTCGGCCGCGGCATGGTCGAGCTCTCCCTCATAGCCCACCACGTTGTTGTCCTCGTCGAAGATGGCCGTCTCGAACACCGGGCCGTTATCGTCGATGGCGCAGATGGCCTTGCCGCACACGATCTCGGCACCGTCGAGCTCGGTCAACTCGACCTCATCGTCGATGGCAGAGATGTGGCGCGAGCGGGCATACACGGTGACCTTGCGGGCACCCGAGCGCAGGGCGGTGCGGGCCACATCCATGGCCACGTTGCCGGCACCGATAACCGCCACGTTCTGTCCGATCGCCACACTTGTGGGGTCGACCAGATAGTCGATACCAAACAGCACGTTACCGCGCGACTCGCCGGGAATGCCCAGCTTGCGGGCGCGCCAAGTGCCGGTGCCCACAAAGACCGCGTCGTAGCCGTCGCGCAGCAAATCGTCGATATGCAGTGCGCCGCCGATGGTGGTCGAGGGACGCACGCGCACGCCGAGTGAGCACATCACGTGGCGGTACTTTTGCACCAGCGAGCGCGGCAGACGGAACTCGGGGATGCCGTACTCCAGCACGCCGCCGATCTCGGGGCGCTGCTCAAACACGGTGACCGCGCAGCCCAGCTGGGCCATCTTAATCGCCACGGTAATGCCGGCAGGGCCCGAGCCGACCACGGCGACCTGCTTGCCGCACGACGGCGCAGGCTTCCACTCCTTGCGGTCGAGGTACGCCGTGGAGATATAGTTCTCGATGCTCGAGAAATGCACCGGCGTGCCTTTGCGGCCCTGGATGCATGAACCCTCGCACTGGCCCGAATGGTTGCACACCATGGAGCAAACCGCGCTCATCGGGTTGTTCTGGAACAGCAGCTCGCCCGCTTCCTCCAGACGACGCTGCTTAAACAGATCGATGACCTGCGGAATAGGCGTCTGAACCGGACAGCCCTTGATCTGGCAGAACGCCCTTTTACAACCCAGACAACGATTTGCTTCCTCGACAATGTGGATAGCCACGCGATTCCCCTCTGATTCGCATCAACACAATAACGGGCAGTTCCAGATGCTGCCCAGTACCGGCTAGCCCAGCCGTCCATAGCGGCCGCCAGCCACGCTACATCTCCCGATGCGCGCCTTCGCAACGGGCAGACATACGCTCGAGCATCGTCAGGCAACCGGCCGCCGTCGCCGGCACGCTGTTCTCGACCACACACGGAATACCCGGGCAGGCAGCGGCAGCCCAGGCAACGACGGGCTCAAAGTCGTAACGACCCGTCTCGCCCACGCCATGGCACACCAGACGCGAACCCGTGCCATCGCACCAGCCGGCCTCATCCTCGTTGTTCACGACCTCGTAGTCCTTGGCATGCAGCACGCGGACCTTGCTGCCGCACAGATAGAGCATGCGCGAGGTAATATCCTGCGCCTCGTCGACAACGCTCGGATGCAGCAGCGACACCGGGTCGTAAATCACACCGAGCGCCGAGCTCGGCACGCGCTCGAGCACCTCGCGGCAACGCTCCGGCGTGTTAACCGTCTCATTCCAGCCAGGCTCGATCAAAATCTGACCGCCCATTGCCTCGGCACGACCACAGACATACTTGAGACCCTCCACAAATGCGTCGAGTGCCTCGTCGGTCATGCGATCGTCCGCCACAGCGTTCTGCACGTTGGGACGACCGGTCTCGGTGCCCACCGGGCAGCCACCGAGCATCTTGGCAAAGTTCAGGCATGCCTCGTACTCGGCATAGTTATCCATGAGCTGTTGGCGATCGGGCGTCGCCAGGTTTTTATAGCAGCCGAACACGGCGACCGAAACGCCCGCCTCGTCGAGCACCGCACGCAGGTGGTCGGCAAGCTCGCGCGTAAGGCCCAAACGGTTGATGCCCATCGACTTATAGAGCACCTTGCTCGGGAGCTGGATGCACGAAAAGCCCAGCTCGCCTGCCATGCGAATGCGCTCCTCGACCGTTCCCTGCGGAAGGTCGTGCAGGCGCACACCCGGAGTAATAGCCCCCACGCTATTCACATCCCTTGCAAGCGTTGATGCCCGGGGTGTATCCGCCAAACGGGTCCTCGATGGAGCACACGCCCGAGGGGGCCAGCGGGTCGCGCTTGCCGGCCAGCTTGTCGTGGTGCATGGTCTCGATATAGGCCAGCACCAGCGGCGCCACGCCCTTCGCGTCGTTTTTGACGATGGGCTCGCTCATGTAGTAGCCAAAGGTGCCCTCGCGGTGCGTGGTGTTGCCCAGGCCCGCGACCAGGCAGATGTTGTCGAGTGCCAGCTGCCCATCATGCTCGGACAGGCAGGTCTCGCAGATGCCGTCGAAGGCGCGGCGGCCATGCTGGTAGTAGCGCTCGCCCAGCACGCCCAGGCGCACGCCCTTCATGATGGCGTTGGCGAAGATGGCGCTGCCGCTCTCCTCCAGGTAGTTGGGGGCGATGTTGGGCAGGTTGATGACCTGGTGCCACATGCCGGTCTTCTCGTCCTGATACGGCAGCATGGCGTCGATCAGGTCGTGGAACATCTTGCGGATCTCGTCCTTCTCGGCCGACATCGAGGGCGGCATGAGCTCCCAGGTATCGATGAGCGCCATGGCGAACCAGCCCTCGGCGCGCAGCCAGAAGTTGGCCGAAAGGCCGGTGACGGGATCGCACCAGAACTGCTTGCGGCTCGCGTCGTAGGCGTGATAGTACAGGCCGTTGAGGGGGTTGCGCATCAAATCGTGCACCACTTGGAACATATGGAAGCTATCCGAGCAGGCACGGCGGTTGTGGAAGCTCAGCTCGTACTGCATGTAGAACGGCTGGGCCATGTACATGCCGTCGAGCCAGATCTGGTTGGGGTAGACGGCCTTGTGCCAAAACACACCCTCTTTGGTACGCGGCTGGGTTTCGAGCTGACGATAGATGGTATCCATGGCGGCACGGTACTTGGGCTTGCCCACCAGGTCATAGAGTTTGTAGAGGGTTTTGCCCGCGTTGACGTTGTCGAGGTTGTACTCCTGGGGATCGTAATGCTTGATGGTGCCGTCATCCTGGACAAAGAAGTCGATATAGTCGTCGGCGAAGGTCAGGTAACGCTGCTCGCCGGTGATCTCGTACAGCTCGATGAGTGCCTTGATCATGCAGCCGTCAATGTAATTCCAGGTGTTCTCCTTGCCGGCGCGAAGCTTTTCGATATTCCAGGCCGGCGCCTGAGGCGTAGAGGTCTCGATCAACTGCTCGATATAACGGTCCAGAATCTGATTGCAACCCATTGCTGTCCCCTCTGACGTTATTGATGGGTGAACGTTTCCCCTAGTGTAACGCGAACGGGGATTATAGGGTGAACGTTAACCCTATAATCCCCGTGAACGGCAGACTTTTAACGGCAGACGGCGGTGAGGCCCGCGGCGATGCGATACGCCAGGCGCTCATAGCCGGCAGGGCTGTAATGCAGACCGTCCGGCATGTAGAGCTCGCGGTGCTCCGGCAAAAACGGGCTGATGCCGCTTTGCGCATACAGGTCGATCACCGGCACGGAATAGCGGTCGCAAACCTCCAGCATCGCCTGCACATAGGCGTCTTGCGTCAGGCCCAGATGGTTGAGCTCGTCGCTTGCCGGGATATCCTTCTCGTGTTTGCCGCTCGTCTTGCACGGCGTCATAAACACCAGCTTTGCCTGAGGCGAGCGCGCCGTGATGGTGCGGATCAGGTAGTCGAGCGCACCGTAGAACTCGTGCACGTCCGTGCTGCCCAGCTCTCCCAGCGGCACGTTACGGCTAAAGTCGTTAACGCCGCCAAAAACGATGCAGATATCTGCCGTGTGATCGATGCCGTCCAAGCGCTCGACAAACGAATCGCTACGGTCGGCCTTGACGGCAATACGCGAACCCTTAATACCAAAGTTCTCGATCGTAGCGCCGCCCAGCAGCGCACCCAGGTGCGAGGTCCAAGAGATGTCGTTGCCTCCCCCGCCGCATCCGTTATCGCCCCAGGTGGTCGAATCGCCAAAGCAGCAGATGGTCGATTCGCTCAAGTTTTTCGTTTCCATATTCTTCTCCTCACCCGCGCACCGGCGGTCATACAGGTACATACCGTTCATTCGCAACATGCCGAGGGACTATGCGTGGGCGTATTCCGCAACTTGCGAATCGAGCCATTCGATATCCTCGGCAAGATGCGCCACGCCAAGATGGTGTCCACCCGGACACACCTCGTGCCGAAGACCTCCTCTGCGGCCCAGCAACTCGTAGGCATCGCGCACGATTTTGAGTTGCTCGTCAACATTTTTGAGCCCACGTGCCCCATTCAGATGATCCTCTTCGCAACTTTGGACCAACAACGGCCGTGGCGCGACAAGCGATGCAATGTCGCCCATATCGAGCAGACGCCAAAGTCCAGGCGTGTAATTACAGCTGCAATTGCCGTTGAGATGCAGCAGCGAGTCATCAACGCCATATAGATAGCCCGAGACAAACGCCTTGCGCACGCGCGGGTCGAGCGCGGCCAGATAGAGCGTCATGTACCCACCGCCCGAGAAGCCAAAGCAGCCCAGGTCGTCCATGGCAATGTCACCGCGTGTCTCCAAGTAATCAATCAAGCGCATGTTGTCCCAGGCGTTGAGGCCCGCGACCGTAAGACCCAGCGGCTCGGCCATACGTGCTTGATTCAGACACGTACCGCGCAGGTAGCTGTTCTCGTCGTCGCCCTGACCCTTCCAGTCACGACGGTATCCCCAACCACGCGCATCGGGGCAGACGGTCACGTAACCCATGCGCGCCAAACGCAGACCGTAGTCGTAATTGAACTTACGCACGGCATCGTCGACCGCCGGCACGCCCACAACGCCGGCTATGCTTGCAGCACCCGCCCCCTGGTGACCATGCGGGCAGATATAACAGCGCTTGAGTCCCCGCTCGTCAAGCTTGGGGCGGGACGGCTCCAACAGGTAAAACGGCATCCACGCATCGTGCTCAACCTGCAACACCGCATGAGTACGCACGATGCTGCCGGCAACCCGCACGCGATTGAGTTCACGAATCTCAATCGGGGCGCGGTCCATAAGCGAAAGGCCCAAAATATCGTACAGACGAGTCCTGGTCGCAGCCTTCCATGCCTCAAAGTCTGTGGGAGTCTTGCCCGTAAATGCGGCCGAGCGCCCTTCGCGCTTCAGTCGGGCGCGCAGCGCAGGTTCGTCCTCGTAGTACGTCTCGATGTGCACGGTGCGGCCATTGGCAGATAGCCCGGCCGTCTCTACCGCATCACCGTCGCCGCCCTCGGGATCCCAACCATCCGTGCCGGCAAGCACTCGGTCACGCGCATAGCGTTCGGAATCCTGACCGGTCAGGCAATGCGCCCACGGCACCCAAGCGGCAGTATCACCCGCCGGGCCAAACAGGGCACCGCCGGCATACAGGGTGCCGTCATGTGCCGCTGGCTTATTCCAATCCCACCAGCCCTCGAGTGAAATATGGGGGCCCAGCCAGCATTCGAGCAAAACGGTCTGGGCCCACTCGCGCCACGGACGACCCAGATAGACCGATTCGGGGGCAATGCCCTCATCGGCTGTAAACGAACAGCCATGAAACACAAATCCGTACGGCTCGCCCTGAGGCGTGGAGGCTGCCGTTACATACCCGTTGACATCCATATCGCGGTTGAGCGAGCGAATCTCACACCCATCAAAGTAGGCCCGCGCACCGCCAAAGATAAAGTCGACATCACCGGCAATGAGGCAGCGACGGTAGTACTGCCGCCCCACCCGGCGCGGGGCGAACTGCTTGGGGCCTATAAAGCCGCCCGGCTTGGCCTCGCGCGGCGGCAGCGGCCCCAAAAAGAGCGTGTCTTGGTGTCCCTTAATGCAGCAGGCATCGACAACCAGGCGGTCACCATCGGCATACAGGGCAATCGCCTGACCGACCTCGCGCCCATCACCGGCGTTGTTTTCGATTGTTAGACCCGCAAGCGTCACGTCGTCGGCATCGACCAGCACCGTGTACGTACGGAAGGTGCCGAGTCTTCCATCCTGGCCGCTACCATCTTCCGAAGGCATCTTGGCACCCAGGCCTCCCACGATACGCACGCTGTCGGCCGTCTCGCCCTCGAGCGTCACATGCGGACGACGAATTTCGACCTGTTCGCGGTACTCGCCCGGCGCCACCAGCACGCGCACCGGCACGGTCGCATCGGGCACACACCGCTCCGCCGCCTCGAGCGCCGCCGAAATACTGCGATACGCGCCTTCGCGTTCGAGCGATACCTCAAAGAGCTGTTCTTTACCACTCATCTGTCATTACGCTTTCTGTCACAGAACACCCACCATGCAATACCGGCACCTATAGATTGCGTGCGACAGCCGGGCAGACCCGACCGTCGCACGCCTCAACATGCCGTATTCACTTGTGCAAGAGCACTACCCTACGCGCGGATAACCTTGTCGACGTTTTGCAACTGCAGCTCGTCGCCATCCTGACCCTCGATGCGCACGTTCTGCAGGTCGAGGACTTTCACGTTCTGCGCGATGATGCCCTGGCGCACCATTGGCTCCACGCCACAGGCCATGGCCGGCACAAAGGGCTCGGCATCGGCGGCAAAGGTCACATGGACATCCTGGAACGTCAGGCGCGTCACCTTACTCTCGGGCAGTCCCGTGATATAGGCCGCGGCCGCATGGCAGTTGGTGGCCTCGATGTCGCGGAACGTCGTGGCGCCAAAGCCGGGCGTACGGTCGTCGACGGGCAGCGCCTCGCGGCTCTGGACGTAATCGGTCTTGCCGTCCTTGTCACAGAAGTAGAAGGAGTTGACCACGAAGGGTGTGAGCACCTCGTCCATGCGGATATGCTCAAAGGTGATGCCCTCGTTGACGGCATCCTTGCCGCGACCGCGACGGGTCTTTACGCGCAGGCCGCGATCGGTACGCTCGAACAGGCACTTGCTCACGGTGAGGTCCTTGATGCCGCCAGCTGCCTCGGAACCCAGCACCACGGCGCCGTGGCCGTCGTGCATATAGCAGTGCGAGACGAGCATGTCATGTGTGGCGGGACGAAGCTCGGGCTCGATGCCCAGCTTGCCGCTCTTGATAGCGATACAGTCGTCGCCCACCGAGAACTGGCAGCCCAGGATGCGAACAAAACCGCAGCTCTCGGGATCGAAGCCGTCGGTGTTGTGGGAATTTTTGGGGCCCTCGATGGACAGGCAGAGCGCATCGACGTGCTCGCACAGGATGGGGTGGATGTTCCACGCCGGGCTGTTGCGGACGGTGAAGCCTGCCAGGCTCACGTTCTCGCACTCGGACAGGAAGATCATGCGCGGACGGGCGACCTCGCGGCCCTCCTCGGGACGGAAGATGTTCTTAAAGTCCTTGTTCCACCAGTTGTCCTCGGCAAAATCGGTCTGGCCGTCGATCGCGCCGCGACCATAGATGCACACGTCGTGCACGCTTAAGCCCGTAAAGGTGGAGCAATAGGTTGCAAAGCTCTCGCCCTCCCAACGGCCCAGCGGGGTCATGTCGGTACCGGCGTAACCGGCGCCCTCGTCGCCCTTGACCGTACCGGGGATGTAGGCAAGCGCCGCGCGGTCGTGGCGGGCCAGCAGCACGGCGCCCTCGGCAAGCTCGATGTTGATATGGCTCTTGAGGAAGAGCGACTTGATGCGGTAGTTACCGGCGGGAATCAGCACGCGACCACCCTTGGGGCAGGCCATGATGGCGGCCTGGATGTTGGTGGTGTCGTCGTGCTCGGCATCGCCCTTGGCGCCGCAGTCGCGAACGTTAATGGTAAAAGGCTCTGCCGGCGTGGTGACGCCCACGCTCAGCTCGCGCTCGCCGCAGACGAAGCGAACCAGGTTGCGCTTGCCGGGAACCAGGCCGTCGACATAGGTCTCGACCGTGTTCGTGGTGCCGGCGGGCTCGTCGTTGACAAAGATCTCCCACGTATCGGCGCAGGTAAAGTAGCCGCCGTCGTCGAGCTCGATCACGGCCGCGCGGGCGTTACGCCAGATAACGTTCGTCTCCATGGATTTCTCCCTCAAATGTAATCAGAAGTTCATACTACTCGTTTTTAAAAAAGGGCCGCACCCGCCGGTGGATCTCCGGTGGCACGGCCCTGTGGTTTGGACGATGCGCCTGCCCTACTCGGCGGGAATTACGCTGCCGTCCTGGAAGCCAACATTGTTGTGGGCGAAGCAGTCCTCGTACTTAAAGCCGGAGAGCTCCTCGCAAAGCGCCTTGACCTCGGGCTTGACGTCGGCCATCTTGCCACCCTCCTTGACACGGTGGATCTCGTCGCAAAGGATGTCGCACTGCTCCTTGTCGATCTTGATGCCGCGGGCAAGGACAGCCGCGAGCAGGAAGAAGCCGGCGCAGCCGATGAGCATGTAGCCGCAGATGTACAGAGGCACGGTGGCGGGCTGGGTCACGGCGTCGCTGTTGCCGGCGGTCTGAATGAAGCCGGAGGCAGCAAGGACGATAGCCCATACGTTGACGGCAACAGCCTGGGCAATCTGCTGGCAGAGCTGCTGAGCGGAGCTGTAGATGCCCTCGCGGCGACGCAGGGTGATGAGCTCATCGACATCGGGGATGTAGTTGAGCAGAACATCGGGCAGATACTGGAAGCCAACGTAGAAGAACTTCCAGATGGCGAAGATGATGGGGTAGGCAATCATGGCAATGGCGACCGTGGAGGTGCCGTTGATCTGACCAAAGGCGAAGTAGTTGTAGGCGATGATGCACGCAGCGCAACCGACGTTGGCCAGGTACCAAGACTTGTGGAAGCCCTTCTTGGCCATGAGGGCGACCCAGATGGCGGTGCAGACGATAGCGACGACCTTGCCGGGCATCTCCATCACGGACTCGTAGGACTTAGGAATCTGCAGACAGTAGACGATGAAGAAGGACAGACAGGCAGACCAGCAGGCAGCAGCGAGCTTCGTGGAGACCTGTGCGTACAGAACCTTGCGGAAGGACTTGTTGCGGAAGGTAGAGATAACGTCGATGAAAAACTTCTTGATACCCTCGCCGACGCTCTCGATCTTCTCCTGAGCGACCTCCTCGGGGGTGTGCTCCCACGTAGACAGGTACACGCAGAGCAGCGAGATCGCCATGACCGAAGCGTTGATCGTAGCGATGATGAAGTAGCTGAACGGGTTGGTCTCGCCGAAGGTGCCAAAGCCAAAGCCGACGAGTGCTGCCATCAGGAAGCCGGCGGCGTTACCAAAGAGGTGCTTGTAGCCGGTGAGGTACGTACGCTCCTTGAAGTCGTCGGTCATCTCGATGGTAAGCGGCGACAGGTTGGCGGTGCAGAACGTATACGCGACGTTGTAGATCAGGTACAGC
>JAJWXI010000064.1 GCA_021641225.1 Collinsella aerofaciens
AACAAAACCTTGACAAGGAGTGTCCCAAAGTGCCGGCACATAAGGAACGTCCCCAGGTGCCACCTTCCCAGGTGCCACCTTGAGCGATGGGTACTCATTTAAGTACGTCCCCAATGAGTACCCGCAGGGGACAGACAGACCGGACTCCCTATACGACAGCTGTTGACATCATATACTATGTGTCATATAGTAGGTGTTACACAGTATACTACGAAAGGAGGTGTGCGGATGGAGGCACAGATGAAGCGCGGCTTCCTCGAGGCCTGCGTGCTCGCGGCCGTCTCGGGCGAGGAATCCTACGGCTATCAGATCGTGAAGGACGTGCCCGCGAGTATGGGGCTCACGGAATCCACGCTCTATCCGTTGCTCAAGCGCCTGGAGAAGGCGGGCTGCATCACCGCGCGCTCCGCCGAGCACAACGGGCGGCTGCGGAGGTACTACCGCATCACGGACGCCGGGCGCGAGCGTATCGCCGAGTTCCTCGCCGAATGGCCATCCGTGCAGGAGATCTACCGTTACGTGGAGGGGGCGCACCATGACGCGCGATGAGTTCTTGAACCGGCTGGGCGAGCTTCTGGCCTGCCTGCCGGCAGATCAGGTAAAGGAAACGCAGGAGTTCTACGCGGAGGCCATCGCCGACCGTATGGAGGACGGCATGACGGAGGCCGAGGCTGTGGCCGCCATGGGCACGCCCGGTGAGGTCGCCGAGGCAACGCTCGACGAACTGCCCGCCGTGCCGCGCGCGATCGCGAGGACCAAGCGCAAGAGCACGGCACTTCTATGGGCGCTCGCCATCGTGGGCTCTCCGGTATGGATTCCGCTGCTGCTCGCGTTCGTCGCCGTTGCCGCTGCAGTCTACATCTGTATTTGGGTTCTTGCGCTCTGCGTGTGGATCGTGGCCGCGGCATTCGGGGGCGCGGGCCTGGTAGGGCTCCTGTTCGCCGTGGACGGCATCATTATCGGGCATGTTCCGTACGTTTTGGCCTCGATGGGAATGGGATTCGCTTCCATCGGTGTGGCGCTCCTCACGGGAGCCGGCGCCTGGACGGCGTCCAAGCAGATCGCGCGCCTCTCTGCCCTTTGGGCGAAGAAAGCCGTTTCGCCCTTCTGGAAAGATCGAGGCAATAAGAGCCGCATGGGCGCCGAAGCGGCGCCGCTCACGGCATAGGAAGGAGTGCAAACATGTCCAGCGTAAAAAGGATTTACCTTGCCGTAGCGGGTGGGCTTGTTGCCACGGGGCTCGTCCTGGCTGCTATCGGATTTGTGGCCTCCGGCTTTAACCTCGCTGTGCTCAACACGCAGATCGACCTGCGCGATGACACCATCATTCTGGGTGGTGTTGAAATAGACGACCCGACAGGGCTTCCACTCATCGAGCAGCTTGCCGAGGTCGGCGAGATCCATATTGGATCTGCAACGACTGGTTCGTCTTCTCCTCGCAAATGATCGAGCTCGTAGCAGCCGTCCCCCCCTTCGGGCGCACCACGACGGGCATGAGCACGCCGCGCTCGGAGCCTTTTTGCGAGACCTTCCGTCACGCTCTTCCTGCGTGGTGAACCGGTCATCGACCGACGAGAGGCTGATGGGAATCTCTCGACTTCGGGCCAATCCCGCTCACCGATCTGGTCTTCCTTCGTGATGCGCACATAAGCGAGCAGACACCGCGCAGTGCTTCAGCGCGGCCGCACTTCCACGTCTATGACGGAGGTGCCCGGCGGCGTCTTGGCAATCCCCTTGTTTGCAGGCGTTAGCGCGTGGGGATCGCCCACTCGGGGGTCGAGGCCGCCGAGGACGGCGGCGAACCTCGCGGTGTCATTCGACATCGCGAGGTTCCCGGACCATGACCACCTGGCCTCGTACCGCGGCATAGCCCCAAGGGTGAGGAGCTTCGGCACGTCGATCAGGGCGCCCGCGCAGCGTCGGCCGGTCCGCCGTTCGGCAGAACGGCGGAAGTCCCTAGCCGCCCAGGTAAGCCTTGCGGACGTTGTCGTCGTGCAGGAGCTCTTGGCCGGTGCCGGTCATGGTGATCTTGCCGGTCTCGAGCACGTAGCCGCGCGTGGCGATCGAAAGCGCCATCTGCGCGTTCTGCTCGACCAGAAGCACCGTGGTGCCGGCCTTGTGCAGGTCCTCGACGATCTGGAAGATCTGCTCGATCAGAATCGGCGCCAGGCCCATGGAGGGCTCATCGAGCATAAGCAGCTTGGGGTTGCTCATGAGGGCGCGCCCCATAACGAGCATCTGCTGTTCGCCGCCCGAAAGGGTGCCGGCGACCTGGCGACGGCGCTCCTTAAGGCGCGGGAACTGCTCGTAGACGCGCTCAAGGCCCGGAGCCACCGTGGACTTGGGCTGCGTGTAGGCGCCCATCTCCAGGTTCTCCTCGACCGTCATCTGCAAAAAGGCGCGACGGCCCTCGGGAACCTGGGCCAGGCCCTTGCCCACCAGTTTATCGGCAGGCGTATGGGTAATGTCCTCGCCCATAAACTTGATGGAGCCGGTCTTGGAACGCAGCAGGCCCGAGACGGTTTTAAGCGTCGTGGACTTACCGGCGCCGTTCGCGCCGATCAGGGCCACGATCTCGCCCTCGTTGACGTTAAAGGAGATGTCCTTGATGGCGTGGATAGCGCCGTACCAGACGTTGATGTTGTAGACGGAAAGCATCGGCTCTGCCATTTAGTTCTCCCCCTTATCCTGCTTGCCCAGATATGCCTCAATTACGGCATCGTTGTTCTGGATCTCCTCGGCCGTGCCCTTGGCGATGACCTTACCAAAGTTGAGCACGCAGATGCCCTCGCAGATGTTCATGACGAGCGACATATCATGCTCGATAAGCATAATGGCGATGCCAAAGGTGTCGCGGATCTTGACGATGTTCTCCATGAGCTCCGCGGTCTCGGACGGGTTCATGCCGGCGGCAGGCTCGTCGAGCAGCAGCAGTTTGGGGTTGGTGGCAAGCGCGCGGACGATCTCCAGACGACGCTGGGCGCCGTAAGGCAGCGAGCCGGCCTGCTCGTTTGCCAGGTGCTCCATATCAAAGATGGACAGCAGCTCCATGGCGCGCTCGTGGGCGGCCTTCTCGTGCTTCCAGTACGTCGGCAGACGCAGCACGCCCTCAAAACCAGAGTAGCGCTCCTGGTTGTGCAGGCCGACCTTAACGTTGTCCTCCACCGTCATGGTGTTGAACAGGCGAATGTTCTGGAACGTACGGGCGATACCCATACGGTTGACCTGATAGACCGACTTGCCCGAGGTGTCCTCGCCGTCGAGCAGGATAGTACCGTGCGTGGGCTGGTACACCTTGGTGAGCAGGTTGAAGACCGTGGTCTTACCGGCACCGTTGGGACCGATCAGACCGGCGATCTCGGTCTTACCGATGGTCAGGCTAAAGTCGTCGACTGCCTTAAGGCCGCCAAATTCAATGCCCAAGTGGATGCACTCGAGCGCCGGGCGCTGGCCCAGGTCGCGGTCGGGAACGATGGCGCCAGAAGGATACGGGACCATCTTGCCCTTGTCGAACTCAAACTTACTGGGCATCGGCTGCCACCTCCTTCTTGGAAGCAAAGCGGTCCTTAATGCGTGCGAAGAACGACTTGAGCTGCGGGTTGTTGGTAAAGATCATGACCAGAATCAGCACGATGGCGTAGATGAGCATGCGGTAGTCCGAGAACTGACGGAGCAGCTCGGGAAGCACCGTGAGCAACGCCGCCGCGATGACGGAGCCGCGCATATTGCCCAGACCGCCCAGGACCACGAACACCAGGATGAGGATGGACGTGTTGAAGTCGAACTTGGTGGCGGAGAGCTGCGAGAAGTTACCGCCGAAGAGGGCTCCGGCAGCGCCGGCGAGAGCGGCGGAAACCACGAAGGCGATCATGCGGTACTCGGTGACGGAGATGCCCACGGACTCGGCAGCGATCTTGTTGTCGCGCACGGCCATAATGGCACGGCCGGTACGGCTGCGAACCAGGTTGAGCACGATCACGAGTGCGACCATGACCAGGATGGCACCGGCGAGGAAGGTCGAGTACGTCGACACGCCCGATGCGCCCTGCGCGCCCTTGATGATGGCGGTGCCGTCCTCGAGCAGGTGCAGGTCGTCGATCGTGGAGTTACCTGTGATGTTAAAGATCACATGCAGGCCGCGGGAGTCGACGCCCACGATAAGGCAGGTGACGATCTCTTTGATGATCTCGCCAAAGGCCAGCGTCACGATAGCCAGGTAATCGCCGCTCAGGCGAAGGACCGGGATGCCGATCAAGAAGCCCAGGATGGCGGCAGCGATGGCACCGACCACGATGCTGATGATAAGGCGCACCGGATCGGAGGGAACGGCGCTCTCCAGCGCGACCGCGGTAACGATGCCCGTATAGGCGCCGACGCTCATAAAGCCCGCGTGGCCCAGCGACAAGTCGCCCGCGATGCCGACGACGAGGTTAAGGGAGATGGCCATGACGATATAGGCCGTGATGGGAACCAGCTGACCGGCGATCATGCGCGGAATCATGTGGTTGGACTGCATAAAGAACACAATGGCGAACGCCACAAGGCACATGGCGTACGTAACAAAGTCGTGACGCGTCTGCTTGTCTTTAAGAAACTTCATAACGCTCACCTACACCTTCTCGGGGACGTACTTGCCCAAGAGGCCGGCAGGCTTGACGAGCAGGACGATGATCAGAACACCAAAGACGATGGAGTTGGCAAGGCTCGTGGAAATGTAGGCCTGCGCCATCGCCTCGATGATGCCGATGAGAATGCCACCGACAAAGGCGCCGGGGATGGAGCCGATACCGCCGAAGACGGCGGCGTCGAAGGCCTTGATGCCAGGCATGGCACCCGTCGTGGGCTGCAGCACCGGCGAGTAGGAGCACAGAAGCACACCGGCGATGGCGGCAAGGGCAGAGCCGATGGCAAACGTCATCGAGATGGTACGGTTGACGTTGATGCCCATGAGCTGAGCGGCGGCCTTGTCCTCGGACACGGCGCGCATGGCTTTGCCCATCTTGGTCTTACCTGTAAAGAACATCAGGCCGGCCATGATAACCAGGCAGGCGACGATGGTGACGATCGATACGGCGCTCACGTTGAACTTGGCCAAGAACTCCGGCACCGGGAAGGTGACGAGCGAAGTGAAGTTCTTAGGCGTGGCGCCCCACAGAAGCTGCGCGGCGTTCTGCAGGAAGTAAGACACGCCGATGGCCGTGATCAGAACGGCCAGCGGGCCCGCCTGACGCAGCGGCTTGTATGCCAGACCCTCGATGAGAACACCGAGAACGGTGCAGACCACACAAGATAGAATTACAGATGCCCAGCCCGGGAGGCCGAGATACGACGTGGCACAGAACGAGACATAGGCACCGACCATGATAACGTCGCCGTGAGCGAAGTTCAGCATCTTGGCGATACCGTAGACCATGGTGTAGCCCAACGCGATGATGGCGTAGACGCTGCCCATGGACAGGCCGTTGACCAGGTATTGGATAAAGACCGTCATGTTCCACATCCCCCTTTCGAATAGGTTTCCAGTTAATGTATGAAACAGGGACGTTACACTGTCCCTAGATACCAAGCAAGCAGGGAAGGCCAAACCTCCCCTGCTTGGGATCAAAACCGCTCTATGTAAGGCGGCTTATTAGGCCTGTACGTACTTGCCGTCGGTGATGACGTACGCCGTGGGCTCCTTCTGGACCTGGCCCTTATCGTTCCAGGTGAGCTTGCCGGTCAGACCGTCAACGGTAATCTTGAGCATAGCCTTAGGCAGCTTCTCGGCGACCTCGGTCGGGTCAGCGTCGACACCAAGACCGGCCTCCTCGAGGGCCTCGGCCACCGCGTGCACGCCGTCGTAAGCGTCGGCGGCAAACTGGTCCGGAGTCTCGCCATACTTATCCTTGTAAGCGTTGACGAAGTCGGCGTTCTTCTCGTCGTCGGCGGAGAACGGGGTCATGAGCAGCACGCCCTCGGCAAGCGAGGTGTCGAAGCCCTCCACAGAGAGCAGGCCGTCCATGCCGTCGGTGCCCATGAGCGTCATGTCGTAGCCCATGTCCTTGGCGTTCTTGAGCAGGACGGACGCCGGCGTGTAGTAGATCGGCGCAAAGATCATGGTGGCGCCGGCCTGCTTGGCCTTGGTCAGCTGGTTGGTAAAGCTCGTGGCGGAGTCGTCCTTAAAGGTCTCCTCGTCGACAACCTCGAGCTTGGACTCAGCGGCCTGGGCCTTAAAGGCATCCGCGACACCCGAAGAATAAGCGTCGCCGGAGTTATAGAACAGCACGAACTTCTCGTCCGCATACTTCTGCGCCAGGAACTTGGCAGCGTTGACGCCCTGGTTGGGATCGGTAAAGCAAACCTGGAAGACGCAATCCTTGCCCTTGGTGACGTCCTCGGAGGACGCGGACGGAGTGATCATGAACGTCTCGGGGTCGTTACCGCACTCGGCGGCAACGGCAACCGACGCGCCCGTGGTGGTCGGGCCGACGAGGGCCTGCATGCCCCAGTCGAGCAGGGTGTTAAAGGCGTTGACGGCCTTCTCGCCGTCGGCCTGGTCATCCTCGGCCTTGCTGGCAAGCGGCAGCTCCTTGGTCGAGAAATCCTTGCAGCCAAGCTCGACACCCTGGGTAACGGACTTGCCGTAGGACGCGTTGGCGCCGGTCAGCGGTCCGATGGTGCCGATCTTAAACGAAGCGTCGCCCGAAGCGGAACCGCTGTCGCCGCCGTTGGAGGAGCAGCCAGCTAGAATGGACATCGCCCCCAGACCTGCTGCGCTCGCGATAACGCTCCTGCGATTCATAACAGGGTTCAATGACTTACCGGTGAGGCTCGACATGCGGCTCTCCTCTCAAATCTCGTCGGGTTTCGGTTACCCAACAGGCCATCCTTCGCCGTGTTCGGCGTTCGCAAAATAGTAGACGCTTTAGTTGAGAAAAGTGGCGATTATTTCAACTATTCTTTTGTTTTGTCCGTTTATCCATAATTATGCGTATTTCTATTGGTTTATGCAGTTTAGCCACTTTATTGTGTGAAAGTAATGTTTCCATTCTGTTACAAGCTTCCCTGTCCTGATTAAAACGGCCTCACCGGTAGCGCTTTATACGCACTTAGGCGGCGATGTACTTGCCGTCCTGGATCACATAGGCTGTAGCGGGCTTCTCGACTTGGCCCTCGTCGTTCCACGTGAGCTCGCCCGTCAGGCCCTCGATCTTGATCTTGCGCATGGCCTTGGCAAGATCGCCGGCAATGTCGGCGCCGTCGGCCGTAATATCGATGTCTGCCTTATCGATAGCCTCGACAATCGCATGGACGCAGTCATAGGCATCGGCGGCAAACTGGTTGGGCGTCTCGTCGTAGGCGTCCTTATATGCCTTGACGAAGTCGGCGTTCTTCTCATCGTCGGCAGAGAACGGGGTCATGAGCAGCACGCCCTCGGCAAGGGAGGTGTCGAAGCCCTCAACGGAGAGCAGGCCGTCCATGCCGTCGGTACCCATGAGGGTCATGTCGTATCCCATGTCCTTGGCGTTCTTGAGCAAAACGGACGCCGGCGTGTAGTAGATCGGCGCAAAGATGAGCGTGGCGCCGGCCTCCTTGGCCTTGGTGAGCTGGTTGGTAAAGCTCGTGGAGGAGTCGTCCTTAAAGGTCTCGGTATCGACGATGTCGAGCTTGGATGCCTTGGCCTGCTCGGCAAAAGCGTCGGCAACGCCCGAGCTATACGTATCGCCGGAGTTGTAGAACAGGGCGATCTTGGCGTCTGCATACTTCTCGGCCAAGAACTTCGCGGCGCTGGCACCCATGGTGGGATCGGTGAAGCAAACCTGAAAGACCGTTGTCTTATCCTTGGTCACGTCGAGCGACGAGGCCGAAGGCGTGACCATGAGCATATCGTCGGCAATCTCGCCCGAGACGGCGACGGCAGCACCGGTGGTGACGGGGCCGACGAGCGCCTGCATGCCCCAGTCGCACAACGTATTGAAGGCGTTGATGGCCTTCTCGCCGTCGGCGACATCGTCCTCGGACTTAAGCGAGAGCTTGAGGTCCTTGGTCGAGAAATCCTTGGCGGCGAGCTTGGCGCCCTTCTCGGCCGAGACGCCATAGGTTGCCGCGGCGCCGGTCAGAGGGCCGATAACGCCAATCTTGAAGGTCTTGCCGTCATCGGCGGAGCCGCCGTCCGAGCCACCCGACGAACAACCAGCGAGTGCCGCGGTGCTGCCGAGCGCCGCGGCGCCGGCGAGAAAGTTCCTACGGCTGAGCGTGCTGTTGATGTTGAACATGGTGTCCCCCTTTTTCGCTGGCCGCGGTGCGGCCGTCTTGCGGTACAGGGCAAACCTTATGGCGCAAACGTTGACAGTTTGTTACGGAAGTCCGTTTGTAGCGAGCGTGTTTCCAATGTTTCCGCAGCGTTTCGGGGGTGCCGTTTTGTGCGGCTCCTGTTGCCTGGCGAGCACGCGCCCCCGGTTCACGCTAGAATGCACTCAACCTTTAAGCGGTTTATCCATCCATAAGATGCACGAAGGAGTTATCTATGAGCGAACCCCTGCGCACCGTGAACGTCGGTCTGATCGGTCTGGGAACCGTCGGCGGCGGCGTGGCCCGTCTGATCAAGAGCCACCACGATGAGTACCTGGCAGCCTACGGCATCGACCTTAAGCTGACCCGCGCCTGCGCGCTTGCTTGGGAGCAGGCCGAGGCGGCAGGCATTGAGCGCGAGGCCTTTACGAGCGACTGGCACGATGTCGTCACCGACCCCGCCGTCGACATCGTCGTCGAGCTGATTGGCGGCGAGCATCCCGCAACCGAGATCTTCACCACTGCCTTCGAGAACGGCAAGCATGTCGTCTCCGCCAACAAGGCCCTGCTGGGCCGCCATGTCGAGACGCTTGCCGAGAAGGCACGTGCGTGCGGCGTGCAGATTAAGTGCGAGGCCAGCTGCGGTGGCGGCATCCCCATTGTCAGCACGCTCGAGCACGACCTAGTGGGCAACAAGATCCTGACCATCGCTGGCATCCTCAACGGCACCACCAACTACATCCTGTCGCGCATGGACGCCGAGGGCGCCGATTACGCTGACGTGCTTGCCGACGCGCAGGCCAAGGGCTATGCCGAGGCCGACCCGTCCGCCGACGTCGACGGCTTCGATGCCGCCAGCAAGACGGCAATCCTCGCTTCCATCGGCTTTGGCACCCGCGTGACCACCGACGATGTCTACCAGCAGGGTATCCGTACCATCGGCGCCGAGGACATCGCCCAGGCCCGCGAGCTCGGCTACACCATTAA
>JAJWXI010000065.1 GCA_021641225.1 Collinsella aerofaciens
TCGCAGGTCATCAATGGCGTGCTACTGCCCGTGGTTCTGGTGTTCCAGGTGGTTATTGCCGCTGACCGTCACATTATGGGTGCCAACCGCAACGGCCGCGTGTGGAATGTGCTCACTTGGGCGACTATCGGTGTGATTACGGTGCTGACGGTCGTCATGTTTGTTCTACAGGCGATGGGTTACAGCGCTTAGCGCCTCTTTTGGACTCCAAACAGGCCGCTGCCATGGGTTGCGGCCTGTATTTTGCCTGTTATAGGGGGTTAGTAATATGTGAGTGGACAAATAATGCCAAATATGAGTACTGTTGTCTGGCCGATAGCATTTACGACCAAGAAAATAATGAACATAGTTAAGAATCTGTTTATTAAAAGCGGGTCTCCAAGTCCTAAGCCGGCCATTCTGGTCAACTGGAAGGCTCGCGCGCTACCGCATGAGCGCCATTTTGGGTGGTTTTGCCTGCTACTAAAACGGTAACAGTACTCATATTTGCCACTTTTTGTCCACGACCTCTTGGAGTCGGCTCGAAAAGAGTGATTTTGGGTTGTTTGCTGCGGGTGTGGGCTTGGAAACAACGCTCGGGGTGGCGAGGCGCCCAGAATTCGGTCGCAAGGAGGGCGTTCCTCGGCTGTGCCAGGAGTGTCCCTAGGTGCCGGCACATAAGGAACGTTCCTAACTGCCGGAGGGGGTGTCTGCCGTGGCGGGCACCCCCCCCTCCGGATGTGGGAAGTTTGCGCTGCAGGTTACTTGTCGGTGCCCAGCTTGTGCGGCTTGAGAGCGAGCGCATTGACGAGCGCGTCGGTGGCAGACTTGACGGCCGCCGGCTGCGGATCGTTGACGTGATCCTCGGGATGCACGGGCAGGTCCTTCTTGACTGCATCGTGGATCAAGTTGAGGTACTCAGTCACGCCAGTGGTCGACAGGTGCGTGCCATCGCCATCGAACAGGTCGTTGCGATTGGCACTGTATCCGTACCAGTCGATAACGCGCACGTTCTTGTAGCGCGTAGCGGCGTTGGCAATGGCCTGGTTGGTAGAGCCAACCCACGGCTGCGGGCTGCGCGTGTTCACAAACACCACAATACGCTTATCTCCTGCATCGGTCATGATGGCGTCGATCTGGTCGTCGGTTACCAAGCCGTTGGTGCCCAGCGCAAAGACCACGATCTTGCCGGCAAGGTTCTGTTGGAGATAGCCCTCAAATGTCGCGCGGCCCGCATCAAACTGGCGGCCCTTTTCGGCATCGATGTGACTGTGCGGGAACACGCCGTCAAAGGAATCAACGGCGCGCAGCGACACGGAGTCACCGATCATCAGCAGGTCGTAGGATCCATCGGGGAAGCCGTCGTTGTCCTTGTCGGTGTCGTCGGCCGCCTGCTGGTCGGTGGGCGCGGTGTTTTTGGCTTCCTTGTTGAGGACTTCGGCGCCCTCACCGCTCAGTGCGGAAGTCTCCGGCACAAAGATCAGGCCGCCCAGCGCGATAACAAGCACGATGCCGCAAGTGGCGCACGCGGGAATATGCGCGCGCACCCAGTTGGCGGGCGTGGTGCTGCCGTCGCGGAACTCGGATACGGTGCGCCCAAAGGCGCCCTTTCTAAACGGCGTCTCGATAAAGCGATATGAGCATTCGGCTACGGCGACCACCAACAACACCTGCAAAATGTACTGCCACCACGGCGTATCGTTGATGTTGGCGACCGGGTTCATGAGCAACAGTAGCGGATAGTGCCACAGGTAGATGCTGTACGAGCGCTTGCCAACCCACACGAGCGGTTCGGCGGACAGTGCGCGGGCAACCATTCCCTGGGGCTGCACGCAGGCCGCGATGACCATGAGCGTGAGGATGGAGCATAACAGCGTGCCGCCGCGATACTGGAACGCGGTGTAGCCGTTGGTGAGCGCGACCATGGCGGCAAGGCCAACCAGACCCACGACGCCCAACATATCGATGGATGCGGGCGAGGACCAAAAGCGCACGAGGGCGCTCGGCTGTGCCGGGACGGTCTCGGCTGCGCCGTCGGTCGTAGCGTCATGCTTGCTTTCGGCGTTCTTGCCGTGCTTGGCGGCGCCAGCCAGGCGATTGAGCCCCAAACGATGAGCGAGACGCACCGGCGCCAGGTCGCGATCGGGGATAAAGGCCATCCAGGCGCCCAGAAGCAGCGAGAACACGCGGGTGTCGGTGCCGTAGTACACGCGGCTGGGGTCGGCGGCGGGGTTATAGAGCACCATCATGGCGATGGCGGAGACAGCAGCCAGGCCCAGAACCACGCGGCGCGTGTTGGGCTTGCTCATGTGCATGGATACCATAGCGAGCAGCAGCGGGGGCCAAACCAGGTAGAACTGTTCCTCGATGGCGAGCGACCAAAAGTGCGTAAGCGGCGAGGGGTCGCCCAGGGCGTTGAAGTACGAGACGTTTTGGGCAATCTGCCACCAGTTGTTGAAGAACAGCAGCGACGGCAGGATGTCGGGGCGCATCTTGGTGAGCATCACGTGGTTAAAGATGGTGCACAGCGCGCAGGTCACAAACACTACCGTTACCACGGCGGGGACCAGGCGACGGATGCGGCGAATCCAGAAGCTCTTAAGGTCGATGCGGCCGGTCTTAGCGACTTCGTTGAGTAGCAGGCGTGTGATCAGATAGCCCGAAAGCACAAAGAAGATCGTGACGCCAAGCAGGCCGCCCTGAGCCCACGTGAGGTTGAGGTGATAGAGCACCACCGCGACGACGGCAAGCGTGCGCAGGCCGTCGAGCGCAGGGATGTAGCGGGACTTGGGGCGAGCAGGCGTCTGCTCCGCGGCGGGAGTGTTGGCGCGGCCCGCGTTGTTGGCAGAAGCGCGATGGGGGCTTGCGGTGCGTCGCGGCTCGTTGGCACGGCGCTCGCCCTTCACGCGTTCGTGCGGCGCCGGCTCGTTGCCCGTGCGGCGTCGACCGCGCGAGCCCGATTGCGAGAATTGTTCCATAAAACATCATCCAATGACGAGAATAATCAGCACGTATTCATTGTAGCTGCCTGCCCCTGTGAATGCTTGCTGCTGGCGCAAGCTCAAGCGCGCGTCCACATCAAAGTGGACTAAAGTTATAGGGGGTGCGAGAGTGCACAATCGTTGGTCGACGGTGGGCGCAAAGCCTGAAGACGAGGAGGTTTCCATGGCGGATCACAGCATCGTTGCGGTGTTCGGCAGCATGAACATGGACCTTTCGGTGGCGTGCGAGCGCATGCCGCGTGCGGGCGAGACAGTCGGTGGCAGCGGTTTTATCACCAACGCTGGTGGCAAGGGCGCTAACCAGGCCGTCGCTGCTGCGCGCATGGGTGCGCGCACGTGCATGATCGGCGCTGTTGGGCGCGATACCTTTGGCGATGCGCTTGTGGCAGGGCTCCAGGATGCCGGCGTGGGCGTTGAGTTTGTGGCGCGTCGCGATGACGTGGAGACCGGTACCGCGACTATCATTCGCTGTGAGAGCGACAACCGCATCGTGCTGTCGCCGGGCGCCAACCATGTGCTTGCGGGCGAGGACGTTGCCCGCGCACTGAGGCGCTTGGTGGCCGACGAGCTCGACGGCGATGCCAGCGAGATTGCCCCGGCTGCTGGCGGCGTCTTTATCGCCCAGGGCGAATGCGATCTGATGGCAACGGCCGCGGCGCTCTCTTGCGCTCACGAGCTGGGGTTCTATACGATCTTTAACCCGGCGCCCGCCTGCGACCTGCCGGCAGGAGCGTGGCCAGCGGTCGATCTGGTCTGCCCCAACGAGACCGAGTGCCAGGTGCTGACGGGCATTCTGCCCACGGATGATGCGAGTTGCGTCGCCGCGCTCAATGCGCTGCTCGACAAGGGCGCCGGGGCTGCGGTCATCACGCTGGGCGGCGCCGGCTCGGTTACGCTCGGCGATGGCGGTGAGCCGCTGCGCATGCCGGCGCTTTCGAGTACGGTAGTCGATACCACGGCCGCGGGCGATACGTTTATCGGCGCGTTGGCGGCGGCTCGTCTGGAGGGCCTGCCGCTCTTTGAGTGCATGGCGGCGGGCGCTCGCGCCTCGGCGGTGACGGTATCGCGCCTGGGCGCTCAGCAATCAATTCCCACGCATGCGGAAGTCGAGCACAAGTTTGGTTTAGACGGTTTGGATGTAGACGGAGAAGCGGAGTAGAACAATGGCAACCAAGAAGCTGATCCTTGATCTGGATATGGGTGTGGATGATGCGATGGCGCTTGCCTATGCCATCGCGAGCCCCGAGGTGGAGCTCGTCGGCATCACCACGTGCTTTGGCAACGTGCGCGTCGAGCAGTCGGCGCACAACTGCTTGGCGGTGCTCGACCTGTTGGGTCGTCCCGAGGTGCCGGTGTACCTGGGCGCCGATCGTCCCATGAAGGCGACCGAACCCTACACGCCGCCGGCGTCCACCACGCTTATCCACGGCAAGAATGGCATTGGCGGCGCAAGCGTGCCCGCCTCGCCGTACGAGCCGGTGGGCGCGACGTCGGCCGACGGTAACGCGGCGGTCGATTACCTGATTGATGCCGCGCGTACCTATGGCCCCGATCTGGTCTACGTTGCGACCGGCCCACTCACCAATCTGGCGCTTGCCCTGGAGCGCGATGCGGCGGCGATGATGTCTATCGGCCGCGTGGTCGTGATGGGCGGTGCGCTTACCGTGCCCGGCAACGTGAGCGCGGGCGCCGAGGCCAACATGGCGGGCGACCCCGAGGCGGCCGACGCTGTGTTGCGTTCAGGTCGCAAGCTCACCATGGTGGGCTTGGATGTGACGCACCGCGTGGTGCTCACGCGCCGCGACGTTGCCGGCTGGACGGGCTCGGGCACTATGGCTGGCTGCGCGTTTGCGAGCATGGTCGAGCACTATATCGGTTCGTACGAAATGAACGCGCCCTACCTGGGCGGCTGCGCGCTGCACGATCCGCTGGCGGTTGCCGTGGCGATTGATCCCACGCTCGTGGGTGCGCTCGGCTGTAACCTGCGCGTTGACTTGCTGGGCGAGTACCGAGGCCGCACCATTTGCGACGAGCACCGCCTGTCCGATCCGGATAAGAGCGCGCTCGTGGCGCTCACCGTGGACGCCCCGCGTTTCCTCGCGGAGTTTAAGGCACGCATGGCCCGCATCCTTGGCTAAACGGTTTCTGCGCCCCGTTCCAGATTAGCTACCGAGTAAATACGCCCGTTGGGGGAATAGTCGCGTCGCTTCGCTTGACAACAGGCTAAACTAGCTATTAAACATTTACTATTCTGTTTAGATTGAATTTGCGGTCGTTTAGTTGTCGAGTCACGGGGCGGTCAGGCCACGATGCTCCGCCACGACCGTTGCTAGGGGGAACAATGGCCAAAGCAAGTGTTCGCGAGATCAGCCGCATCACCGGTTTTTCGCCTGCGACCGTGTCCAACGCGCTCAACCGCAAGCGCAGCGTGAGCGAGGAGACCGCCAAGGTCATCCTGGAGTGCGCACAGTCGCTGGGCTATCAGCAGTCGACGCAGCTCGAGAGCATTCAGTTCGTGCTTGCGCGCAAGACGGGCGCCATTCTGGACGAGAGCACCTTCCATCCTGCGGTCATTGAGGGCGTGGAGCGCCAGGCGCGCCGTCACGGTATGAGCACGAGCTTTGTCTCGCTCGACTTTAGCGACTTGGACGCCGTGCGCCCGCAGGTCGAGGGCCTGATTGCCGATCCGTCCGCCGCTATCGTGCTGATGGGCACCGAGCTGGGTGAGGAAGACTACGCCTTGTTTGCCAACGCTGCCGCCCACTTGATCGTGCTCGATGGCTGGAGCGATCGTCAGTACTTCGATGCCGTAGTCATTGCCAACACCGATTCGGTGCTGCGTGCCGTGGACTACCTAATCGAGAAAGGTCACAAGCAAATCGGCTATCTGGCAGGCGACCTTCGCATTCGCAACTTTAAGGATCGCGAGCGCGGCTATCGCCAAGCGCTCGAGGACGCGGGCCTTGAGGCTAACCCGACATGGCGCGTCACGCTGGGCACCACGCTCGAGGGCGCCTATCGCGACATGGGCACGTGGCTCGACAGCGTCTCACGCGACAACCTGCCGACGGCTTTCTTTGCCGAGAACGACGTGCTCGCCGTAGGCGCCATGCGCGCGTTCAACGAGCACGGTATTCGCGTGCCCGAGGATGTTTCGATCATCGGCTTTGACGACCTATCTCTGGGCGCCTTCTCCAACCCGCCGCTCACCACGGTGCACGTTCCCAAGCACGAGGTGGGCGAGATCGCGGTACGCCGCCTGGTGGGCAACATCCGCAATCCCAAGAGCTATACCTGCAAAACGGCCGTGTCGACCTATTTTGTCGAGCGTCAAAGCGTGCGTGAAATCTAGGCGAAGGCGGCATCGTCTGCGGCGTGCCAAAGCACACTAGGGCAGTAAACATAGCGTCATTCAGAAGAGGATCCTTCGGGGTCCTCTTTTTGTTTCCCTTGTATGTTCAGTTCGTTTACATACCGTTTAGGCTGATTTCTCTACCGCCTACGGGTATTTCGCGCTAAACTTCTAAACAGAAGAGTAAAACATTTAGTAAACAGAACAAAACGAAACATGCGTCTGTTTACTGAACATGTGACTAGGGGAGGACGTACATGGATAAGATCAAGCTCGGTTTTGTGCCGACGCGCCGCAGTATCTTTAGCGCGCCGGACGCGATCAAGTATCGCGGCCTGACGGCTGACCGTCTGCGCGAGATCGGTGTCGACATCGTCGATATCGACGACATCAACGACGAGGGCCTGCTGTTCGACGACAGCCATATCGAGCCCATCGTCAAGAAGTTCCGCGCCGAGGGCGTCGACGGCATCATGCTGTGCCACGCCAACTTTGGCACCGAGTACGTCTGCGCCCGCCTTGCCCGCGAGCTCGGCCTGCCTGTGCTGCTGTGGGGCCCGCGCGACGAGCGCCCCGAGCCCGACGGCACCCGCCTGCGCGACAGCCAGTGCGGCCTGTTCGCGACCGGCAAGGTCCTGCGCCGCTTCCAGGTACCCTTCACCTACATGACCAACTGCCGCCTGACCGATCCCGAGTTCGAGCGCGGCGTCTGGGACTTCCTGGCCGTGTGCAACGTCGTCAAGACCTTCAAGCACACCCGCATCCTGCAGATGGCCACCCGTCCGTTCGACTTCTGGTCGACCATGTGTAACGAGGGCGAGCTGCTCGAGAAGTTCAACATCCAGCTTTCGCCCATCCCCATGACCGAGCTTGTCCAGGCTGTGCGTGACGCTCAGGCCGACGAGCAGGCCATGTCCGCCATGCTCGCCCACATCGCCGACAGCTTTGAGATCTGCATCCCCGAGGACAAGGTCCCCGCGGTCGCTGGACTCGCCATCGCCATGAAGCGCCTGGTCGAGAAGTACGGCTGCAACGCCGGCGCCATCCAGTGCTGGAACGCCCTGCAGGACGAGCTGGGCATTATGCCCTGCGCCGCCAACGCCATTCTCAACGAGATGGGCATCCCCGTCGTCTGCGAGACCGACATCCACGGCGCTATCACCGCGCTGATGGTCGAGGCCGCCGATCTGGGTCGTCACCGTGGCATGTTCGCCGACTGGACGGTTCGTCATCCCGACAACGAGAACGGCGAGCTGCTGCAGCACTGCGGCCCTTGGCCCTGCAGCTGCGCGGCCGTCAAGCCCAAGCTCACCTACCCGCTGGCCTTCGATCACCCCGGCGCGCTGACGGCCGAGGCCAAGCACGGCGACCTCACCCTTGCCCGCTTTGACGGCGACAACGGCGAGTATTCGCTGCTGCTGGGCAATGCCCGCGGCATCGACGGCCCTGCCGGTATGGGCACCTACCTGTGGGTCGAGGTCGAGAACCTCAAGCGCCTCGAGGCCAAGATCGTCGAGGGCCCCTACATCCACCACTGCGTGGCCATCCACGCCAACGTGGTGCCGGTGCTCTACGAGGCGTGCAAGTACATCGGCATTGTCCCCGACCTGTACGATCCCATCGAAGAAGACGTCAAAGCTTACCTGCGAGGAGAGGAGAAATGGCAACTATCGAAGAGCTTGAATCCCTGCGTTGGGACCTTCGCCGCGATTGCGTCGATATCATCATGGCTGGCGCCGGCGGGCACATCGGCGGCGACATGTCGGTCATCGATGCCCTCATGACCCTCTACGCCAACCACCTCAACATTTCTCCCGAGACCGTCGACGATCCCAACCGCGATCGCTTCGTGCTCTCCAAGGGCCACGCCATGGAGGCCTACTACGCGGTGCTGTGCCACGAGGGCTACCTGGACCTCGACGATGTTAAGGCCCGCTTCTCCAAGTTCGGCAGCCCCTACATCGGCCACCCCAACAACAAGCTCAAGGGCATCGAGATGAACTCGGGCTCGCTGGGTCACGGCCTGCCCGTGGCCGTCGGGATGGCGCTTGCCGGCAAGATGGATGGCCGCGACTACCGCGTCTACACCATCATGGGCGACGGCGAGCTTGCCGAGGGCTCGGTCTGGGAGGGCGCCATGAGCGGCGGCAACTACCAGCTCGATAACCTGTGCGCGCTCGTGGACCGCAACCGCCTGCAGATCAGCGGCAGCACCGAGGACGTCATGAAACAGGACTCGCAGGAGGAGCGCTGGGCCGCCTTCGGTTGGAACGTGCTGTCCATTCCGGGCAACGACGTCCAGGCCATCGACGCCGCGCTGACGCTCGCGGCCGAGACCAAGGGTAAGCCCACGGTCATCATCCTCAACACCGTTAAGGGCTATGGCTCGCCGGTTATGGAGGACAAGGCCGGCTGGCATCACCACCTGCCCAACGACGAGGAATATGCCCAGATCATCGCCGATTTCGCTGCCCACAAGGAGGCCATCAATGGCTAACAAGATCGCCAACCGCAAGGTTATCTGCGACACGCTGCTCGAGGCCGCCGCAACCGATAGGGACATCGTTGTCCTGTGCTCCGACTCCCGCGGCTCCGCGTCGCTCACGCCGTTCTTCGACCAGTATCCCCAGCAGTCCATCGAGGTCGGCATTGCCGAGCAGGACCTGGTGAGCATCGCCGCCGGCATGGCTTCGTGCGGCAAGAAGG
>JAJWXI010000066.1 GCA_021641225.1 Collinsella aerofaciens
TACTTGGAGGGTTGGCTCGAGCGGGTAGTGTAGAAAGACCGGCACCTCGCGGCCGCATAGGAACGGCACGCCCACAAAGGCCGGGTGCACGCCCGACCACGCGCCGCAGGTAAGCACCGCGTCGCCCTTTTCCTCCGCCTCGTTAAAGAGCGCGAAGTCGAAGCTATCGACGTCGATGACATCCACACCGCCGTCGGCCAAAAGGTCGATACGAAGACTGTCCATGGCGTCGTTACCGTGGCGCAGCACGCGCAGGCGCATGCCTTCCAAGTCGGCAACTGTGATGCGGCTCTTACGCGCAAGCGGACTCGCGCGCGGCACGTCGATAAAAAACGGTACGTTGACGATGAGGAGCTTTTGGCACGCATCGCCCCAGCGTGGGGTCGAAAAACTCGACTGCACCACATCGACCTCGCGGCCCAAGCTGCGCATGACGGTCTCGCGCTCGTCGTAGAGGTCGTTCACCGGCACGATCTCAAAACGCAGAGACGGCTCCAGTTCGTGCACGCCCGTCCACATCGAAAGCGTTTGACGGCCCGGGCACATCATCGACACGCCCAGGCGCACCGCGCCGCCATCGCCCGCCGCACGTCGGGCGCGGCGAAGGGCATCCTCGGACTGGCGCATGATCGAGCGTGCATCGTCGACCAGCAGCGCCCCCGCCGGCGTCACCTTGACGCCCGAATGCGAGCGCTCGAACAGCGTGATGCCAAACTCTGCCTCGAACCCCGACACCTGCTTGACGAGCGCCGGCGTCGACACGCGCAATTTTGCCGCAGCGCGCGAGAAGCTTCCCAGCTCCGCGGCGGCAGATATGGCCTCAAGTCGTCGATCGTACACGTCATCTCTCCGTTTTCGCACGTACGGCCACACGGTGCCGCGGGGGGTCGTTTTCGCAGGTCACGCGCTCAATCGGATACAAATCGCATCAAGCGGTGTAAACCTACGGTTAACGCCATTCTAACAAATATGCAATTCACCTGCGCAAACGCAAAGCATACGATAACCAGCGAAAACCACGTGGGTCGGTTAATGGGAGCGACTCACTGGGAGGCACAAGAAGGGAAGTTCCTATGAGCAATTGGCTTAAGCTCGAGGGCGATGTCTGCGCCGTGACCGGCGCGCTCGGCGGTATGGGCGCCGAGATCTGCCGCGAGTTCGCCCGCAATGGCGCCAACGTCGTCATGCTCGACCTGGACGAGGAGAAGGTCAAGGCCGCTGCCGCCGACCTCGCCGCCGAGTTTGGCATCCACGCTGAGGGTTACAAGATGAACGCCACCGACGAGGCCGAGGTTCAGGCCGCCGTCGACGCTACCATCGCCAACTTCGGCCGCGTCGACGTCCTCGTCAACACCGCCGGCATCCTGCGCTTCGCCGCTATGGAGGACCTGCCGCTGAGCGACTGGGAGCAGGTGCTCAACGTCAACCTCACCGGCTACTTCATCACCTCGCAGCGCTTTGGTCGCGAGATGATCAAGGCCGGCCAGGGTCGCCTGGTGCACATCTCCACCGTTGCCAGCCACTCCCCCGAGACGTTCTCGGGCGTGTACAGCTCCACCAAGGCCGGCGTCAACATGATGTCCAAGATGCTCGCCGCCGAGTGGGGCCCGTATGGCGTTCGCTCCAACTGCGTCGAGCCCTGCTTCGTTAAGACCCCCATGTCGGCCAACTTCTACGCCGATCCCGAGGTCGAGAAGAGCCGCAGCCGCTTGATCGCCACGCGCCGCATCGGCGAGGTCAGCGATATCGCCAACGCCGTCATGTTCCTGGCGTCCAAGCGCTCGGACTTTACCACCGGCGACGCCATCAAGGTCGATGGCGGCTTCTCCAACATGATGGGCGACCTCACCGCCAAGCCCGGCGGCCGTCGCGCATACGCCGACAACTACCTTAAGAACAAGGGTGTCGAGCTCTGGTCCGATGAGTCCGGCGTCGCCAAGCCGACCGACCAGTAAACCAGCCCGGTAGAGAGGGGCATGGGGCAAACCCCTCCCCTCCCCGCATCGATTAGAAAGAGTCCAATGGCTTCCACCAACTCCAACAAGGGTCGCGCCGTCGTGCTTTCCGCCGCGTGCGTCACCATGTTCTTCATCAGCTCCATCGCGCTGTATTCCGTCGTGAGCAAAAACCTGCTCGCCGTCTACCCCGAGTGGTCCAGCGCCCTCACCTGGGCTTTCCCGGTCTTCCAGACCATCATGGCCGTGACGGGCATCTTCGCCGGCCGCATCTCCGATAAGATCGGCCCCCGCAACGTCGTGATTGCCGCCGCCGTGTGCTACGGCGTGGGTTGGTTCATGTCCGGCACCGTCACCGAGCCGTGGCAGTTCTACCTGTGGTTCTCGCTCGTCGCCGCCGTCGGCAACGGCCTGGGTTACAACCCGGCACTCACCACGGGTCAGAAGTGGTTCATCGACAAGAAGGGCCTCGCCTCCGGCATCACCCTGGCTGCCTCGACCGCCGGCCCCGCCGTGCTGTCCCCGGTGCTCGCCTCGCTGCTCATCCCGAGCCTTGGCATCTTTGGCGCGTTGAAGGCGCTCGGCGTCATCTTCTTTGTGATGATCGCCGCTTCCGCCCTGTTCCTGAAGGCCCCCGAGGCCGGCTGGCTGCCCGAGGGCTTCGAGGCCCCCAAGGGCGGCGCCCACGCCGGCACCTTCGGCGACCTCACCCCGGGCGAGATGGTCAAGACCCCGCGCTTCTGGGTCCTCATCATCACCTTCGCCTTTGCCGCCACCGCCGGCACCCTGCTCGTCGGCAAGGTTGCCTCCATCGCCGCCGTCCAGCTCTTCGCCGACCCCACGAGCGCCGCGGCCGTCGCCCTCGGCGGCGTGGTCGTCTCCGTCAACACCTGCGCCAACCTGGTCGGTCGTCTGTCCTTTGGTCAGATCATCGACAAGCTCGGTGCCTACAAGTCGCTGCTCATCAGCCTTATCGTCACCATCGTCGCGCTCGTCATCATGTCGATGAGCTTCACGCAGAGCATGTTCTTCGTGGCGCTCGCCCTGCTCGGCTTTAGCTTTGGCGCCCTGCTCGTCATCTACCCGCCGCTCACCGGTGGCGCCTTCGGCACCAGCAACATCGGCGTCAACTACGGCATCATGTTCCTGGGCTACGCCGCTTCCACCTGGATCAGCCAGCCCATCACCGCCGTGCTGTATCACGCCGAGGCCGGCAGCGCCGCCTACCAGCAGTCCTTCTACGGCGCCATCGTGATCGCCGCCATCGCCGTCGTGCTCACCGTCTACATGATGGTCTCCGACAGCAAGAAGAAGTCCGCTTAGTTTTGCTTGATGCGGCAAGGGCCGCCCCCTTGCCGCATTCCACCGCCACCACCATTAAGGAGTCGAAATGTCTGAGCTCAACCCCGTCCGCATTGCCGTCATCGGCGCCGGCGCCATGGGCCGCAACCACATCCGCTTTGTCACCGAGGAGCCCGAGGCCGAGCTCGTCGCCATCGCCGACGCCTTTGAGGGCGCCCGCGCCACGGCCGAGGCCGCCGGCGTGCCGTTCTTTACCGATCCCGCCCAGATGATGGACGAGGTCAAGCCCGAGGCCGTCATCATCGCCACGCCCAACGACCTGCACCTGGGCGTTGCCCGCGAGGCCGTCAAGCGCAACATCGTGCCGCTGGTCGAAAAGCCGATCTCCAACGACCTCGAAGACGCCCAGGCCTTCGCCGCCGAGGCCGAGACCGCCGGCGTGCCCGTGCTCGTGGGTCAGCACCGTCGCCACAACCCCTTCGTCAACAAGGCCAAGGAGATCATCGAGTCCGGCGAGCTGGGCAAGCTCACTGTGTCGAGCTTCCACTACATGATCTATAAGAACGACGAGTACTTCGACGTCGAGTGGCGCCGCAAGAAGGGTGCCGGCCCGATCCTGGTCAACCTGGTGCACGACGTCGACCTGCTCCGCTACCTGCTGGGCGAGCCCGTTGCCGTCCAGGGCATGCAGTCCAGCGCCGCCCGCGGTTTTGAGACCGAGGACTCCGCCGTGGTCAACGTCCGCTTTGCCGACGGCGCGCTTGCGAGCATGACCATCTCCGACGCTACCGCCAGCCCCTGGAACTGGGAGGCCACCGCTCGCGAGGACCCGCAGTACCGTCCCTTCGACGCCGACGCCTACTTTATCGGCGGCACCAAGGGCGCCCTGTCGCTGCCCCGCCTGCACCAGTTCTCCTACGACGGTGCCTCCAACTGGCACAAGCCGCTGCAGATGGAGATCCCGGCTGTGGACCCGGCGCTGCCGCACAAGATGCAGCTCAAGCACTTTGTGAAGGTCGTCCGCCGCGAGGTCGAGCCCGTCGTGACCCCCGCCGACAACGTCAAGACGCTCACGCTGCTTAACGCCATCAAGGAGGCCGCCGAGACCGGTCAGCTCGTCGAGCTGTAATGCCTTAAGCGCGGACCGCGGCGAAAGCCCCATGCCGGGCCCCTCGGTCCGCCACCAATAAGCCCCTCTTCTTTGCCCCGCGAGCAACCTCCTGCCCGCGGGGCTATTTGACTACACTGGTAATCATTGTTCTGGGACGGGGCCCATTTTGCGCCTCAGCTTGGTTCGTTCGCCACGAAATGGGCCTATCTACTACGTTTAACCGACCACCCTCAACCATGCCGAATTTCGCGAAATAAAAACCGCAGGTAACCGGCTTGTCGATTTTCGGAAAACCCAGGTATGGTCAGCCCCTACGGGTAAAACGTAGTAGATAGGCCGTTTTCGTGGCGCGGCCCCAAAACAGCCTTTTGGGACGGGTGGTATCCTTGGTAGCCCTGTGCTGCAAACGCACCTTAAACGCAAGGAGTTTCATGGATCTTATCGCCCAGCTCGCCCGCGAACTCAACCTTAAGGCCGCCAACGTCGAGGCGGCCGTCAAGCTCATCGACGAGGGCAACACCATCCCCTTTATCTCGCGCTACCGCAAGGAAGCCACGGGCGGCATGGACGACGTCGCCCTGCGCGCACTCGACGAGCGCCTGTCTTACCTGCGCAATCTTGAGCAGCGTAAAGAAGACGTCATTCTGCTCATCGACGCCCAGGGCAAGCTCACGCCCGAACTCGAGCAGCAGATTCGCGAGGCCACGCAGCTCCAGCGTGTCGAGGACCTCTACAAGCCCTACCGCAAAAAGCGCATGACTCGCGCGCAGAAGGCCCGCGAGGCAGGCCTGGAGCCACTCGCCAACATGATCATCATGCAGGCCTCGGCCAAGGGCAGCGCACTCGACGCCGCCGCGGCATATGTCAACAAGGAGGCTGGCTTCGACACGCCCGAGAAGGCGCTCGCCGGTGCGGCCGACATCGTGGCCGAGACGGTGGCCGAGGACCCCGAGAACGTCGCTGACCTGCGCGCCTTTACGCAAAACACCGCCGACATCGTCGTCGAGGCCACCGACCCCGCCGAGAAGACCCCCTACGAGCCGTACTACAGCTATGATGAGCCGCTGCGCCGTATTCCCAACCACCGCGTGCTGGCTATCGACCGCGGTGAGCGTGAGGGCAAGCTCCGCGTGCGCGTGAACGTCGACGGCGCTGCCGCCACGGCACGCCTCGGCAGCCGTTGGCCCCGACGCCAGGGCGTGTTTGCTCCCATCTTCGATGCCGCCATCGCCGACGGCTACAAGCGCCTCATGGCCCCCTCTCTGGAGCGCGAGGCCCGCGCCAAACTCACCGTTCGTGCTCAGACCGAGGCCATCAACGTCTTTGCCAAGAATCTCGAGGGCCTGCTCTCGGCACGCCCCGTGCGCGGCGCCCGTGTGCTCGCGCTCGATCCGGGCTACCGCACCGGCTGCAAGGTCGCCGTCATGGACGAGACCGGCAAGCTGCTCGACCACGTCGTGGTCTACCCCACCAAGCCGCGCCACGATGTCGCCGGCACCAAGCGCGAGCTCGCCCGCCTCGTCAAAAAGGACGGCGTCAACACCATCGTCATCGGCAACGGCACCGCCAGCCGCGAGACCGAGGAAGTCGTCTCGGAGTTCATTGCCGAGCAGGCGTCCAGCCTTCGCTACACCATCGTTAACGAGGCTGGCGCGTCGGTGTACTCCGCCTCCGAGCTCGCCAGCCAGGAGTATCCCGACCTGGACGTCACCGTGCGTGGCGCCATGAGCCTGGGCCGCCGTCTGCAGGACCCGTTGGCAGAGCTCGTCAAGATTCCGCCCCAGTCCATCGGCGTCGGCCAGTACCAGCACGACCTTGACCAGGCCGAGCTTTCACGCACCCTGGGCCACGTGGTGGAGGACGTCGTCAACCGCGTGGGCGTCGACGTGAACACCGCGAGCGCGAGCCTGTTGGGATACGTTTCGGGCATTACGCCGAGCGTGGCCAAGAACATCGTGGCCTACCGTGAGGAAAACGGCGCCTTTACCGATCGCCGCCAGCTCAAGAAGGTCCCCAAGCTGGGACCTAAGGCTTATCTCAACGCTGCGGGCTTCCTGCGCATCAGCGGCGGCAAGAACCCGCTCGACGCGACAAGCGTCCACCCCGAAAGCTACGAGGTGGCCGCGGCCGTCTTGGAACGCGCCGGCGTGGCGGCCAGCGAGCTCAGCCGCGGCGGCGTGCCCGACATCGAGCGCCGTCTGGGCAGTATCTCGGCGCTGGCAAGCGACCTGGACTGCGGCACCCTCACGCTCATCGACATCGTCAACGAGCTCAAGAAGCCCGGCCGCGACCCGCGAGATGACGCGCCCGAGGTAGTCTTTAGCCGCTCGGCACTTTCCATCGACGACCTGGAGCCCGGCATGGAACTCAAGGGCACGGTGCGCAACGTCGTCGACTTTGGCGCCTTCGTCGACGTGGGCGTGCACCAGGACGGCCTCGTGCACATCTCCAAGCTCGCCAACCGCTTCGTCAAGCACCCGAGCGACGTGGTGCGCGTCGGCGACACGGTCAAGGTGTGGGTCGAAAAGGTCGATCGCGACCGCAAGAAGATCTCGCTCACCATGGTGCAGGGAAAGTAAACCGCCAAAGCAGAGGTACCCCCTCTCGCGACGTGCAAAATCGCGAGTATTCTGCAATTTCCGCCGCTCCAAACGCCCCTCAGAGGCAATAACGTCAAAAACAGCCCCCGTTTTAGCGTCATCAGAGCCAAAACGGGGGCTGTTCCGTGCTTCAGCTAGCTGGTAAAAGCCTTTACCTTGCTGAATACTCGCGATTTTGCACGTCGCTGCAGGGGGTACCCTTGTCAACGGCAGGATATGGAAGCCAATCACCAACCTACCGGCAAGTTCATGTCGGCAGCCCCGGCCTTTCCTTTGCCTAGCGCGACCCTCGCGAAGCGCGTGAGCGATAGGGAAAGGAAAGGCCGGGGCGAACAACCCGCGATGTAGCCAGCGTTCGCGTTACGGCAGGATGTGGAATCCGAGCGAGGCGATATCCTTGGCAAAGCCGCGCACGGTGTCGAGCGAGACCTCGTACGGATCACGGCCGATGTTCTTGCGCTTGGCCAGGATGCTATTGGGTACCGTGATGATCTGGCAACCGCATCCTTCCGCCTGGTAAATATTGATAAGCTCGCGTGTGGATGCCCACAGGACCTCGCAGTTGGGCTTGGCGGCGGCCTTCTTGACCGACTCCGTCATAAACGGAATGGGGTCGACGCCGGTGTCGGCGATGCGGCCGGCAAAGAGCGAGATGATTGACGGCGTCTCGGCGTCAACGGCCTCGACCATCTCGTCGACCTGCGCAGGCGTAAAGATGGTGGTGACGTTGACCTTGATGCCGTCGGCCGAAAGCTTGCGGACCAGCTCGGCGGTGGACTCACCCTTGGTGGTCACGCACGGAATCTTGACGTAGACGTTATCTGCCCAGGTAGCGATCTCGCGGGCCTCGATCTCCATGGTCTCGACGTCGTCGGCAAAGACCTCAAACGACACGGACACATCGGTGATGTGGGCCAAGACCTCCTTGGCAAACGCACGGTAATCCGTCACGCCGCCCTTCTTCATAAGGGACGGGTTGGTCGTGAAACCCTGAACGTTGCCGTTCTCGTACATGTCGAGCATGCCCTCGAGGTTTGCACCGTCAGCGAACACCTTGATTGCCATCTGCCTGATTCCTTTCGTTAGCATACGGCCGATAAACTGCTAAACACTTTACCTACGTTTATCAAGGCGTGAACTGCGGTTTTTTATCTTCTCGGCGAACGGTATAAACACCTCAGTGTTTGGATTGATAAATCGATTGAGCATGCAAAAACAAAGAGTCGCAGTTTGAGCAAACGTCAGAACGCGGGATTCATTAGATGAGGCCGAAATGCTGCATCGCTGTGACGGTGCCGTCGTGTGCGACATCATCAGTCACGTAGTCGGCGAGCGCCTTGACCTCGGGCATGGCGTTGCCCATGGCCACGGCCGTCTCGACAGCGGCGAGCATACCCAGATCGTTGCCGGAATCGCCAAAGCCAAAGGTGCGCGCGTTGCCGGTGCGACCCAGGTATTCCAGCGCTCGCGCCACGCCCACGCCCTTGTCAATGCCCTTGGGGCTCAGCTCGCGATTCTGACCACCGGTGTTGCACAGCTCAAACTCGCGATCGATAAAGCCGTCATCGTTGGCTACGCGAGCCAAACTGGGCACACTGAGGCATACCTTGCCCACGCGCAGACTGCCGTCGACGCGCATTTCCTCGGTGCTGTGCACCACAGAAGTGCCGATCAGAGACGACTGCTCAACACCCGCGGGTTCCAGGGCAAAAGTAGCCACGTTGGTCTCGAAAAAGGCCTCAATCCCTGCCGCGGCCATACGGTGCGCAAGCTCCTCGATAACGTCCTCGTCAAAGCAGTCGTCATGCACCACGCGGCCCTCGACCTCGAGCGTCGCCCCCGCCATGGCAACGATACCCGCCGGGTTCAGTGCACGCAGGCCATCGGCAATCAGCCACAAGGGGCGACCCGTGCAGATAAATGCCCGGTGACCCGCATTGCGCAGTCGACCAAATGCATGGACAACAGCCTTCGACGGATGGACTGCATTGAAGTCCTTATCGGTCATATCGTCGGGATCGAACGACGTCAGCGTGCCGTCCACGT